>DIVE01000070.1 GCA_002423265.1 Methylophilaceae bacterium UBA6140
CCTCTTGAAGAGCTTGAGAGGTTCGGCGTTTCCGAGAATGACATCCTGCAAGGCAATGAGACAGAACAGGTCAGAAAGTTGCTCGAATTTCAGATCGAACGCGCAGAGAGCTTTTATGACCGTGCGCTCAACGCATTGCCACAGGAAGACCGCAAGGCACAACGCACGGGGCTCATCATGGCCGCGATCTATCGCACCCTTTTGCGCGAGATCCTCGCCGACGGCCCGCAGAAGGTGTTGAACAGCAAAACCTCGCTCACCCCCTTGCGCAAGCTGTGGCTGGCATGGATCACCTGGATCAGGATATAGCACAGTGCTGCACGTAGCTGTCATCGGCGGCGGCTGTGCCGGTCTGGCAGCCGCCGCCAGACTGGCCGAACAGAATATTCCGGTAACGCTGTTCGAGGCAGCCCGGCAGCTCGGCGGCCGCGCCCGCAGCCTTCGCTGGAACGGTCACACGCTGGATAACGGTCAGCATATTTTGCTTGGCGCCTACAGCGAAACCCTGAGCCTGCTCAAACTCGCCGGCGTCGATCAGGCCAAAGCCTTGCTACGGTTGCCTTTACAACTGACCATGCAACCCGGCTTCGAGCTGCGTGCCTGCCATAGCCTGCCTGCCCCGCTTCATATTCTCTGCGGCCTGATGCTGGCCCGCGGCCTCTCATGGCGCGAGCGCTGGTTTGCGGTTCGCTTCATGAGCCGGATGAGACTCGCCGGCTTCAAACTCGGACAAGACCAATCCCTGGCTGAACTGCTTGAAATCCAGGAGCAACCGGAAAAATTGACCCGCCTGCTATGGGAACCCATCTGCCTTGCCGCGCTCAACACCCCCATTGCCAAAGCCAGCGCCCAAGTGTTTCTGAACGTGCTGCGAGACAGCTTTTTGCAGACAAGAACCGACAGCGACATGCTTCTGGCCAAACAGGATCTCTCGCGCCTGCTGGCATTACCGCTGGCTGAATTCATCAAAAAAAAACAGGGCCGGGTCGAGACCGCGACGGCTATCGATAGCATTGCATTAGCAGGCGAAGCGTTTGAGCTTGAGGACAGCAAAGGCCGGAGCGCCGTCTACAGTCACGTCATTCTTGCTGTTCCGCCGTTCCGGGTTGCGCAGCTCACGAGCAGCCTGCCTGCACTGACAGCCGTCGCAAGCTGTGAAACCATGCGCTACCAGCCTATCTGCACGGTATATCTGCAATATGATGCCGGGCTCAAGCTCAAGCTGCCCATGACCGGCCTGAGGCAAGGAATGGGGCAATGGGTGTTTGACCGCGGCCAGCTTGACGGGCAGCACGGCCTGCTGGCGGTCGTCATCAGTGCAGAAGGCAGTTACCAGAACCTGCCGCAGGAACAGCTGGCCAGCGCCATCGCTGCCGAACTCGGGCGCGCGTTCCCGCAATTGGCCGAAAAACTCACCGCTCCGCTCTGGCACAAAGTCATCACAGAAAAGCGCGCAACCTTCGCCTGCACTCCCGGCCTGCATCGCCCGAAGATGCTGAGCGGGATTCGCGGGCTTTATCTTGCCGGTGATTATGTCGCCGGCGATTACCCGGCCACCATGGAGGGCGCGGCAAGAAGCGGCGCCAATGCGGCCAGACACCTTATTCAAAGCCTTCAGCAAGGAAAAATCTCATGATTGCCACCGCCCGATATCTGACGCAGCCTGACAGTCTCGACCAGCGCGTGATTTTTATCACCGGCGCCGGTCAGGGGCTTGGCCGCCAAGCCGCCATCGCATTTGCACAGCACGGAGCCACTGTGATTCTGGCCGGGCGCAAGCAGAAAAAACTGGAGGCCGTCTATGACGAAATTGTGGCTTCAGGCTTGCCGGAGCCGTTGATCTTTCCACTCGATCTGCAAAAGGCTGACGAGGAGGAGTTCAAGGCGCTCGCAGAAGGCATTTATCAACAACTGGGAAGACTGGACGGTATTTTGCACAATGCAGCCGCGTTCGACCGGTTGGGGCCGCTGGAAATCCATACAGCAAAAGAATTCGAGCTGATGTTCAAGGTTAACGTGATTGCGCCTTTCGCCTTGACCAAAGCCTGCATGCCGTTGCTGAAGATGGCGCCCGATGCCTCGGTGGTATTCGTTTCCAGCACAACCGGACACGAACCAGCAGCCTACTGGGGTGCGCACGGTGTCAGCAAGAAGGCGCTGGAACACTTGATGCAAACCTGGTCGCTCGAACTGGAGCAGTTTCCGCAGATACGCCTGAATGTCGTGCTTCCCGGTGCAATTCAATCGCCGCAGCGCAAAAAAAGCCATCCTGGCGAAGTTCATGCCGATTTGCCGCAAGCCGATCAACTGATGGATTTGTATGTGTACCTGATGAGTGCTGCGAGCAAGGATCAATACGGCAAGATATTGAGCCCTGAGGCTTAACCCGGGCAACCGGCTAAATATTGCGAAGATGGTTGAGTGCCTGTTCCAGGCGCTCTACCCCATAGACCTCAATGCCCTTGATCGGCTGTTTCGGCGCGTTGGCCTTGGGCACGATGGCCTTGGTGAAACCGAGCTTGGCGGCCTCTTTCAAACGCTCCTGCCCGCGTTGTACGGGACGCACTTCTCCAGCCAGACCAACTTCACCAAATACAATAACTTTATCGCTCAATGGTTTGTTTTTTAATGAAGAAACAATTGAAGACAACACGGCAAGATCGACCGCCGGCTCGCTGATCCTGACACCGCCGACTGCATTGACGAACACATCCTGATCGAAACAGGCAACACCGGCATGCCGATGCAAAACTGCCAGCAGCATCGCCAGCCGGTTTTGTTCCAGCCCCACACACAGTCTTTTCGGATTGGGCGCGTGCGCCTCATCAACCAGCGCCTGTATCTCAACCAGCAATGGCCGTGTACCCTCCTG
>DIVE01000029.1:0-483 GCA_002423265.1 Methylophilaceae bacterium UBA6140
GCCCAGCTCAATATGCGGCGGCCCGGAAACTCGTAGACCGCCGTCAGCCAGCCGAGGCTGACCCCGAGCAGCAAGGTGCCGCTACCGACGCCGAGCACCAGCCATAGCGTGTTCCACAAAAGGTCGGCGAGCACATGTTCGAACAGATGCCGCCAGACTTCCTGCACCGGATGCAGAAAGGAAGACATGACCACCAGTACCGGCACCAGCACCAGCGTGGCAAAAAAGAGTGCAGCCAAAGACCAGGGGTCGCGCAACAGCCGAGAAACGGCAGAAACAAAAGCGCTCCTTGCGGGCGCTTTTGTTTGTTGATCAAGCGTTGTTGTCTGCATGCCGCCTATTTGTATCGGGCTCTATCCATCAGCCGAACGGCAGCTGCCTGCAGCTCACCGGCCTTGGCGACGTTGATCAGGTTCTGCTTGAAGCTGCCCCAGTTCGCCACCAGCGGATCAGGCTTGTAAGCCGGGTTGGCCGGATACTCCA
>DIVE01000029.1:636-22666 GCA_002423265.1 Methylophilaceae bacterium UBA6140
GCAAGATTGGCGACCCAGCCGCGCACGATTTTCTCGGTTTCGGCTTCGCCTTTCTCGGCGATCATCATCGCCACCAGCGACTGGTTGTATACCTTCTTCGAGGTGCGCAGGCAGAGCTTGCCCTTCCATTTCGGGCTGGCCAGATCTTCATAAGTGGAAAGATCGGCAGGTTTAAGCTTTTTGCTGTTGTAAACGATGGTACGGGCGCGTACCGACAGACCAAACCACTGGTTATTCGGGTCTTTCAGATGCGCGGGAATATTCTTGTCCAGCACGGCAGACTGCACCGGCTGCAACAAGCCTTCATTGGCCGCCTGCCAAAGATTGCCGGCATCCACCGTCAGCAGCACATCGGCGGGGGTGTTCTTGCCCTCGGCCTTCAGGCGCTCCATCAGCGGGCCCTCCTTGTCGGTGATGAACTTCACCGGCACGCCAGTCTCCTTGGTGAAGGCATCGAACATCGGCTTGATCAGTTGCTCCGCACGCGCAGAGTAAACCACGACCTCGTCGGCGGCATGGCTGGCTGAAAGACCGGCAANNGGAATGGATATAGATTGAGTCAAATCTTATCAAGAATAATTCTTATTCGCAAGAAATGAATTGAGGCGGACTGTCACTGCGTGTGCAGGGCGTCGCCATGTTTTGGCGTGTCACTGCGAGCACGCAAGTGCGCGGCAGCCCAGTCAAATGTCACTGCGAGCACGCAAGTGCGCGGCAGTCCAGTCGTTCAATCCAACGGCTGGTTTTATCTTTGCTGGATTGCTGCGGCGCTGCACGCCACGCAATAACTGAGTTCCGCACCCGCATGACATCAACCGAATTAATCGGCGTTTTCGCTGACAACTTTCTCTGCCGTTTCATCACCGGCAAAAAAACCTTGCACATCAGCAAGCGCGCGCGTTCTTTTGAACGGCGGCAAACTCTGCCAAACCCTTCTGCCATAAGGCTTGCTGATCAGTCGCGGGTCGCAGATCATCAGCACACCGCGATCCGTCTCGTCGCGGATCAAACGGCCAGCACCCTGTTTGAGGGTGATAACGGCATACGGCAACTGGTATTCCATGAAGGCGTTTTTGCCTTCGGCATTCATCTTGTCGATGCGGGCGGCGAGCACCGGGTCGTCCGGCGGCGCGAACGGAAGCTTATCGATGATGACGGCGGAAAGCGCTTCGCCGCGCACGTCCACGCCTTCCCAGAAGCTCTGCGAGCCCACCAGCACGGCATTGCCCAGCTTGCGGAAACGCTCCAGCAACTCGGTGCGCGAGCTTTCGCCCTGAATCAGCAACGGGTACTCCATACCTTGCTCGGCAAAGGCATCCTTCAATAAAGCGTGCACCTCGCGCATCGCCCGCAGGCTGGTGCACAAGACAAAAGCGCGGCCCCGGCTGGCCTGTATCACCGGCAGCGCGGCGGCGGCCACAGAGGCGGTGTAGGCGCTGCTGTTCGGCTCCGGCATCTCCGGCGGCACATAAAGCAGGGCCTGCTGGTCGTAATTGAATGGGCTGCTCCAGTAGCCGGTGGTCGCATCTGCAAGCCCCATCTGCGCCAGGTAATGACTGAAATCGTTGCGCACGGCCAACGTGGCCGAGGTAAAAATCCAGGCGCGCGGCTGCGCGTTGAGCTGCTTGCCGAAGGTTTCCGCCACCGACAGCGGCGTCGCATGCAACTGTACCGATTGCGTGAACACCTCAACCCAGCGCACCAGATTGGCGTTCTCCGCCGCGTGCCAGCGCTGCAATTGCTCAATCAGCACCAGGCTACGCTCGTAACAATTCTCCAGCGCCGGGTCGCGTGCGGCCTGGGTTTCCAGCACCGCGCTGAGTGCTTTCAGCTTTTCCTGCACGGTATCGTAGGCGTTATCGAAATTCTTCAAGGCCAGCGCCTTCTGCACCGGCATGCGCGCGCCCTCGTAGGCAAAAATCAGACGAAAATCGCGCACCGCCTTTTCCAGCGCGGCGGTCGCCTCCGGCAGCGCCAGGCAATCCTTGGCGGTAGTGATGAACTCGGCATGCGAGTCGCGCGCAAGCTCCATCAGCTGGCTGGTGGAAACATCCTCGCCGAAAAACAAACCCGCCACTTCCGGCAACTGGTGCGCCTCGTCGAACACGACGGTGTTGGCGGAAGGCAGCAACTCGGAAACACCCTCGTCGCGCAACATGACATCGGCAAAGAAGAGATGATGATTCACCACCACCACATCCGCCGCCAGCGCCCGCTTGCGCGCCTCCATCACAAAGCACTCCTTGTAGTGCGCGCACTCCTGGCCCATGCAATTGTCGCGGGTGGAAGTTACCGCCGGCCAGATCGTCGCGCTCTCCGGCACATCCGTCAGCTCGGCCTTGTCGCCCGTGGCGCTGTGCTCTGCAAACGCGCGGATCTTGTGTACATAATTCGCATCCTCGCGCGAAGCGAAGCGCCCCTCGCTCATCGCCCGCTCCAGATGAAAATGGCACACATAATTGCTGCGCCCCTTCAGCATCGCCACCGTCACCGGCACCTTCAACGCATCGCGCACGGCGGGCAGATCGCGATTGAACAACTGATCCTGCAAGGTCTTGGTACCGGTGGAAATAATCACCTTGCCGCCTGAAAGCAGCGCCGGCACCAAATAGGCAAACGTCTTGCCGGTGCCGGTGCCTGCCTCGGCCACCAACTGGCGGCTGTGCCGGATCGCCTCCCCGATTGCCTGCGCCATCTCCAGTTGCTGCGTGCGCATGCGATACCCGGGAATCAGCGCAGCCAGCGGCCCTTCAGGGGAAAAGAAGTGTTCGAGATCAGACATCAGACCAGCACATCCAGTGGGCTGCTGACGCCACGCCCGCCCTTGTTCAACACATGGGTATAAATCATGGTGGTGCTCACATCCGAATGCCCTAATAACTCCTGCACGGTGCGAATATCATAGCCCCCTTCCAACAGATGCGTTGCGAAGCTGTGCCTGAGGGTATGCGGTGTTGCAGGCTTGGTGATTCCGGCATTTCTAACTGCCTGACGAATGGCACGTTGAATCGCCTGATCCTGCACATGATGACGACGTTCGATATTCGTGCGCGGGTCTATGGAGCGTTTGGCCGACGGAAAAACATATTGCCAAGCCCAATCCTGTGCCGCACTCGGGTATTTTCTCTCAAGCGCATAGGGCAGATACACTGCGCCAAATCCTTCCTTCAAATCCTGATCATGCAAATGCTTTACTCTTTCCAAATGCTCACGTAACGGGTTCACCAAAGCCATCGGCAACATGGTCACCCTATCCTTGAAACCCTTGCCATCCCGAATCAGAATCTCCTTGCGGCTTAAATCCAAATCTTTCACACGCAAACGTAATGCCTCGAGGATTCGCATGCCGGAACCATACAGCAAGCTCGCCACCAGCCAATGCGTGCCCTGCAACTGACCCAGCATTTTTTGCACCTCATCGCGCGTCAATACTACCGGCAAACGCTTGGGTACCTTGGCGCGCTCCACATTATCCAGCCAGGGCAACTCCACCCCAAGTACCTGTTTGTATAAAAACAACAGCGCACTCTTGGCCTGATTTTGCGTTGATGAAGAAACATTGCCGTTCACCGCAAGATGCGTCAAAAACTGCTCAACCTCAGGCGCACCCAGGTCTTTGGGGTGGCGCTTGTCAAAATAGAGGATAAAGCGTTTAATCCAGTCAACATACGCCTGCTCGGTGCGAATACTGTAATGCTTGAGACGGATTTTCCCCCTGACCTGATCCAGCAATTTAGGGGATGATTTTGATGAACTATTCAAAACAAATAGGATGTACTAAATTTTATTAGTAGCATGATTATAATGAAATTAATATTTATTCGTACCAGTTTATTATCTTTTTTGACGCTTTGCAAGGCGTCAATTAGGATGGCTACTTTAAGTTGGGCCTCATGTTCGCAAAGCCGTTGCCGCGTTGCCTTCGGTTTTTGCTGCGGTGCGGTGCATCGCGAACGGTATGCGCTGAGCGTGCGCAAAACGCATATCATTGCGGCATGCGTTTTTCCATCCCATTGTTGAGTGTGAACCCACCGGCAATCAGTTGGTGGAGCGCGCCTGAGTGCGCGCGAAAGGCTTATGGGCAGCGCCTGCACTTGTCCAGCGTATGTCTGAGCCGGATGGCAAAAGCAATTTGTGGTGGTGCCGCGCCTAAACGGCGCGGATATTGCGCGGCTCACCATCGCGGGCCGCTGCTGGCGTCGTCGCGCGCGGCCGGAAGAATAATTTCAACTGCTTTTGTCGTCGCGCACGGCCGAAATTCGCCGAGTTCAATTGCTCGTGGTCTCGTGCAGCCGCTGAGGCCCAACCCTGCGTTCGAGCGGACCTGCGCGAAAAGCCGCGCAGGCCTCTCAACTCCACGTTAGCTTCTTGGAGTAATTGATGGGCTGGGTCTTTCAAGGGAATCCGAAGACATTCGATATTGACGACTACTTGTCCCGATATCCCGAACTCATCTATTGGCGAACGCCTCGTTACGCCGCAGACATTGCTATCGGGGATCGCGCATTCCTCTGGCGTGCTGGCAAAAAATCGGGTGCAATTGCGATCGGTGTCGTGGTTGAATCGCCGACACCTGCCAGTCGCGTACAGCACCCGGAAGCGCTAGGAGATGATCTTTGGATCGCAGAGCGACCTGACCCGGCTGAGAACAAGACAGGCATCCGAATTGAGGAGCTTCGTATCTCGCCATCCGAGATGGCGCCTCGAAATCTGGTGAAGGCAGATTCTCTACTTGCCACGACCACGCTCATCACCATGCCAAATGGCACGGTTTTTAGGTTGTCAGCACAAGAGACAGAGGCGTTGGAAAAGCTCTGGGGTTTCTCATCGGCGCTCGTTGGAGCATCGTCGGCATCTGAGGGCGAGCGCAAGCTCAGGGCACATTATGTCCGCGAACGGTCACCCAGACTTCGGGCCGATAAAGTCGCGGCGTTCCGTTCTGAGCACGGGCATCTACGGTGCGAGATATGCGGCCATACCGAGGTTGGCATGTATCCACCACCCTTCGGCGACAAAATGTTTGAGGTTCATCATCGCGCTCCCTTGGCAAAGACCACTGAACCAATCCGCACGACATTGGCTGACCTCGCAGTTCTCTGTGCAAACTGCCACCGCTCCGTGCATTCAACCAAAGCTGTCGAGGACAACTACAAATGCTTAGTCAGTCACTTCGCGGAGCGGAGCTAACAACAGGTTGCAGCCGACGTGCCCGCCTTCGGCGGTCACGGGGCTGAACCTGGGCGTTAGACCCAGAAATATGACGACCCATCAACTTGATCTACTGGAGAACGCACTCGACAGCCTAGCTGAAGCATTGGCGAAATTTGAAGAGGGTGACGCGGGAGAATCGAAGGCATACAAGTTCGCCGTCTTACATATGGCGCACTTCATTGAGCTTGTTTTCAAACATCACATCGCCCAAAAGCATCCGCTGTTGATCTACAAGGATCCATTCGCGCAAAAAGTTGATAAGAACAAAACCATTACCCTTTGGGAGGCAGTGAATTTCATCAATAACGAGGCGGCCGATACAGTTTCCGCTGAATTTCGCACCGACTTGGAATGGCTAAAACGTCTAAGAAACGAAATCGAACACCACAAATTCACAATGGATGTGCCGCAGGTGCGCATCACAATGGGGCGGCTGTTCCGATCAGTACTTGAGTTTCTCGAAAACTACAGCGATGTTGAGATTGAATCTCATATTCCAGACCGCACAATGGAAACTTTCAAGGTGCTTTCGGACGAGTACGAATTCCGCCGCCGCGATGCCATCCGTGAGGCAGAAGAAGTCGAAGAAGCGAACACATCACACCACTACACGGGCGAAGAAGAGCCACCTGCGAGGCTTGACTGCCCCAATTGTGACAACCCAACTCTAGTTATCAATGAAGACTCTGATACGGGCTATCGCTGCACATTCTGCGGAAACGAAGAGAGCGACGAGTTGCCCGCAGGGTGCGACATTTGCGGCGTTCAAACCACCCTTGGTGAACTCGTGTTTTGGGAAAACGAGGCCGGCCAAACAGAAGGTCGCTGCTACTACTGCTCAGGTAAATACCATGCTGAAAAGGATGACTAAATCTGGGTCTAACCCTACGCTCAAGCGGGACTGCGCAAAAGCGCGCAGCCCCTTAGCTCCACGTTGGGCGTCTTAGACATGCCTTCGATCCGAGATAACTTTCCTAAAGTAGTCGTCGATGCGCTTGGAAAGCGCGCTGCTTTCATTTGTTCTAACCCAAATTGTCGGGCGCAAACCCTGGCGCCATCCGATAGTGAGCCAGCGAAATATCTGTACATTGGGAAAGCCGCCCATATCTGCGCCGCAGCTGAAGGTGGGCCTCGCTATAAGAGGGAAATGGCAGCAGCGGAGCGCGCCGGGATCGGGAATGCAATATTCCTCTGCAGCGGATGTGCAGACATGATCGACAAGAACAACGGGGCCGACTTCCCGGAAGCGATGCTCCGACAGTGGAAGGCAGACCACGAAAACTGGGTTGCACAGAACCTAAACAAACGAGGAACTGGTGTCGGGGGCGACGGAGGTGGAGGAACAATCATAGGTAACCGCGGGACGGTCATCGGTGGTCGGGGTGGCGACGGGGGTGTGAGCGGTATTGGTGGCAAAGGTGGTAGCGGCTTCATCCACGGTGATGAGGGGCTAATCATCGGTGGCGATGGCGGCAGCGCAGCTACAGCCGATGGGCGCGGCGGTCGTGGAGCACGCGGACCTACCGAGCGCATCGGCTTTCCGACAGAAATGTGGGGCTATGGTCGTGGTGGATCGGCACCTAATCACCCGGAGTACGACCGCCGGATCGACTTGTTGATCCACATCCGAAACGAATACTTGTCACGGTTCCCTAGCGATGCACCATTCATACAGGCCGGGATAGATTCCGTTCCTATCGACTGGATCAACCAGCGACTTGCTGAGATGTCTGAACCGTGGACTGTGAAACATGGCGACCGGGGTTACGTATTGCCGGCCCTCGAAGCGCCATGAGCTACAAGTCGCCCAACCCGGCAGTCGAGCGGACCTGCGCGAAAAGGCGCGCAGGCCGGTTACTTCTACGTTAGAGCACAACTAGACAATCTTGACTTCTGCGCCATAAAGGTATAATTTATATACCATGATAACTTTTGAATTCGACGAAGCTAAGAGTCAGGCCAATCTTCTGAAACACGGCATTAACTTCATTGAAGCTCAAGCATTGTGGAACGACTCAAGTTTGTTGGAAATACCAGCAAAAACAGAAGATGAGCCAAGATTCCTGATGGTAGGCATCATTGACGGAAAGTATTGGTCGGCCGTTATTACATACAGAGGTACAAATATCAGACTTATTTCTGTTCGTCGCTCACGCACCGAGGAGGTTGCCTTATATGAAAGCTAAAGATTTTGACCAACAATTCGACGAAGATGTCGACATCACGCAGTCTCTTGATTTATCAAAAGCAAAGCGCGTTCTACAAGAACAAAAACGCGTCAATGTTGATTTCCCAACATGGATGATTGAGTCACTAGACCGAGAAGCTGGAATACTTGGTGTCACCAGACAATCAATCATTAAAGTATGGCTTGCTGAACGCTTGGAGCAAGCAGCTCTAACCCATCGGTCAAGCAGGACTGGCTAAAGCCAGCCTCTTACCTCAAACGTTAGACCGCACTATGGGCGAATCAATGGGGTCAGACCCCATTGATTATCACCTTCGAATTCAAGCGGTCATTCGTCCGACTATCCCGCGCGCCCATGGAGCCACAACCGCGACCGTTGGGAAAGCGATTGGCCAAGTCGTTATGCAGCTTTTGAGCCACTGCGCAGTGAAGCCGGCATGGATTCCTTGTGAGATTGCAAGAACAAAGGCGGATACGATACAGACCATGATGGCAGAGAGCATGGCACTGAATAAGATTGGTGCAAAACGAGCTGGAATACGCATTTTATTCTCCTATGTATGTTTACAAAGCCTGATTTTCATATTGAGTAAGCAAGTTGTACTGCCCAGCCCGATGCGTATAAGCCGAAACCAAAAACTGTGTGTGTTATGAGGCTCTGCAGTCGGGCAGAAGTTGGGTTTTGTGTTCGGGAGGCAGCAATTCCGATTCCCATACCCGGTTGCATAAGCAGAAAGGGTGCCACAACGGTTCCTATGCCAACTGCGAGTGCGGGGCCAATCGTTGGGCTGTGAATCCATGAATCTCCCCAGATACCGACTAATAAGGCAGCGAACGCAATGCCTGTCAGGTAGTGGGCTGTCCATCCTATGAGATGTTCTCCGCGCACGGGAAAGGATGCGGCAATAGCGTCATGACGAAACTGGCCGTGAGTCATGTGGGCTATCCAGCGTCCCACCATGCCGTAGTTTGGGAGGGGGATGCCGAGCAATGGCTTACGTACAATGCCCCACAAATCCATCGTTGCGGTAGCTCCAATCCCGATGATTAATATGAATAAGAGATTGCTCATAGCGCTCTTCCTTGCCTGTCTTGATTTCTAATTGGTAATAGCGTACAACTTCAAGTCTACTTGAGGTCAAGAGGCAATTATGGATATCGCTGAAGTAGCTAAATGCTCGGGTGTACCGGCTTCAACGTTGCGCTTCTATGAAGAGAAAGGGCTAATCAACTCTATTGGCAGGCAAGGATTGCGTCGCGTTTTCAGTGCCAATATATTGGATAGGTTGGCGCTAATTGCTCTGGGACGAGCTGTGGGCTTTTCACTGGATGAAATCGGCCGCATGTTAGGGTCTAAAGGAAATCCAAATATTGACAGAGCGTTATTGGTGAGCAAGGCAGATGAGCTTGATAGGTCTATTCAGAAGCTGATTGCGATGCGCAATGGTCTTCGGCATGCGGCCGTTTGTTCTGCACCGAGCCATATGGAATGTCCGAAGTTTCGTCGCCTGCTCGGATTGGCCGCACATGGGGCCATAAGTAGCGACGGTACGGGGAAGCTGCAAAAAAAGCGACGCTCCAACAAAGTGTTGCACCGGACAAGCCGGTGAACACTCGCGATCAGCGCGATCAGGGTCAGGTCTTGCAATCCAACATTACATTGGCCCATCCCGATATCCATGAATTGCAAGGCCTGACACCCGTATGTTTCCAAACACAGTCTTCAACAAGGCTTGGGGCCATCCAAAGACTCGGCCTCAGTAATGAAAGCGCAGTTGTGCGATCAACAGTGCATTACCCTCGATGCCGCACACCATGCGGTGCTCATCGTTGATGCGGCGTGACCAGAAACCCGAGAGGGCATGCTTGAGGGCTTCCGGTTTTCCGATGCCGGCATAGGGTTCGCGACAGGTTTCCTGTATCAGCTTGTTGATACGTTCCAGCGTACACTTGTCCTGCTTTTGCCAATAAAGATAGTCTTCCCATGCTTCGTCGGCAAAGATCAGCTTCACTTGGCAATTTCCCGCTCGGCAAGCTCCCGCTCGACGCCGTTGCCTGAACCCAGTTGCACGATTGCAGAAAGAAGACGCTTGGCGTTGGCAGAGGTGCGCAGAAGATAGGCGGTCTCTTCAAGGGCCTTGTAGTCTTCAAGAGAAAGCATCACGACAGATTGCTCCCCGTTACGCGTGATAATCAAGGCTTCATGGTCGTTGCAGACTCGATCCATCGTGTTGGCGAGGTTGGCTCGTGCCTTGCTGTAGCTAATTGCATCCATGGTTTGTTACTCCAATAATTGTACGTTTTATTGTACGTATACAAGCTGCCAATGTCCAGCCTCCGGCACAGATTGAAATCGATCAGCAAGCCGGAAACAGTTGATTCTTTCTGCGATATTCCCGGAGAGCAATCAATGGGCCCCGTTTCCATTGATTTGCCTTCAGTGCACCGCCACCGCCATCCCCAGCTGCTGCGTGCGCCGCAAGACTAAGGATTGTTGTTGCCCCGAATTTTGTAGCTCAAATAATTACGGTCTTTCATCATCCGTTTAGAGGATGCATCAGTTGGGTTTTAATCTTTACAGTTCTTGTATTCAGGAATGTAAAAACAAGATGATTGACACGCTGATTTAATGTAGCTACATTAAAATGAAAATTGAATTCGACCCGGCCAAGGATGTAATCAATCAAACAAAGCACGGATTATCCCTCTCCATGGCAGGTGAACTTGATTGGAAAGCCGCGCTGGCATGGATTGATGACCGAGCTGAATACGGCGAGCTGCGAATAATCGCACTCGCTCCGAAAAACGAAGTCCTGTTCTACGTGGCATTTGTAGATCGTGCGGATGTACGCAGAATCATCAGCCTGCGCCGCGCCAATCGTCGTGAGGTAAAACACTATGTCGAAAATTTCTAAGCGGCCTGCCGTCCAAATGCCTACGGTAGAAGAAGACAAAACCATTACTGCGGGAGCACGAAGTGATCCTGATGCACAACCACTCGCGCCCGAGCAACTTGAAACCATGGTTCCCTTGCGATCCCTGCGTGGCCGGCCAAAATCTGAAAATAAAAAGCTGCTCGTCTCGGTTCGCTATAGCCCCGAAGTCATCGACTACTTCAAATCTACCGGCGATGGTTGGCAATCACTAATGGACTGCGTTCTGCGAAAATATGTAGCACGTCATTCGCGCAATCCGTAAGCGCGCCATGCAGTTGCGGCCAAGTCTTGCAAAAATCCCGGATAAACCGATTTTGACTCACCCTCTCACACCTTGAACATTTACCCGCTTCTCGCCGATGTTGTGCTCGCGCTGCACGTGGCCATCGTGCTGTTCGTGGTGGGCGGCTTGGCGTTGATCGTGCTCGGCAACCTGCGCGGTTGGCGTTGGGTGAATGCGTGGTGGTTGCGTCTAACGCATCTGGCGACGATTGCGGTGGTCATCGCGGAGACATGGTTGGGTATGGTGTGCCCGCTGACAACGCTGGAAATGTGGCTGCGGGCGCGGGCCGGGATGACGGTTCATGAAACGGGGTTTGTCGAGTTCTGGTTGCAGCGCGTGTTGTATTACGATTTGCCCGATTGGGTGTTCTTGCTGGCTTATACGCTCTTCGGTTTGCTGGTGATCGCAGTGTGGCGGCGCTATCCGCCGAGGCGCTGAAAAAGGGATTACCCGTTCAAACAATACCGGCCCGCGTTTATACTGATCACTCACTATTTCCGCGGAGCGCAGCTTGAAAGATTCACTCAAACCCGGCATCCGTTACGCGCACACCTTCACGGTGCCGCTCTCGAAAACCGTACCCGCGCTTTACCCGGAATCCGATGAGTTTCTCGCCATGCCGGAGGTATTCGCCACCGGCTTTCTGGTGGGATTTCTGGAGTGGGCCTGCATCAGGGCCATCAATCCGCATCTCGATTGGCCGCAGGAGCAGACCGTGGGCACGCATATCGATGTGAGTCACGAGGCCGCAACGCCGCCCGGCCTGAAAGTGACGGCAACAGTGGAGCTGTTGGCAGTCGAGGGCAGAAAGCTGGTGTTCTCAGTGGAGGCGCATGATGGCGTGGAGCTGATTTCCAGAGGCCGCCATGAACGCTTTGTCATCAACCGCGAAAAATTCGATGCCCGGGTGGGTGCAAAAGCAGCACCGACAAGCAACACAGCATAAATCTTACAGACACGACGACCTCATCAAAGGAACCCGCACATGCCCGTCATCACCTCGCTCTATGCCGCCATTCTGGCGCTGCTGTTTTACAAGCTCAGCATCCGCACCATTCAGCTGCGGCGCCAACTTCGCATCCCCATCGGCGACGGCGGTGAGCCGTCGATGATCCGCGCCATGCGCGTGCACGCCAACTTCGCCGAATATGTGCCGTTGGCGCTGGTGCTGCTGTTTCTGGTCGAATCGAACGGCGCACCGGGCTGGGTAGTACATGTGCTCGGGCTGATGCTGCTGACAGGCCGCCTGCTGCACGCGGGCGGTGTCAGCCGCGTAAAAGAGGATTTCCGCCTGCGCATCGCCGGCATGCGCATGACCTTCATCATGCTGATCGCCGCTTCGGTTTATCTGCTGGTAACTGTCGGACTGACATGGCTGGGAAACCCGGGCTGATGAACCCAATCATTGATTACAAACTACTGACAACCGTCTCGGCCCTGCTGATCATTGCGTTGGCTATCTCGGCCATTCACCCTTACGATCTCGGTACCTGGGCGCTCGAAGTAGCGCCGGTCGTCATCGCACTGCCCATCCTCTGGTTCACTGCCCGTCGGTTTCCGCTCACATCGCTGCTCTACGTGCTGATTCTGCTGCACGGGCTGGTGCTGATACTAGGCGGCACTTACACCTATGCCCGCGTGCCGCTCGGCTTCGAGCTGGCGGAAATCTTCGACCTCACGCGCAACCCCTACGACAAGATCGGCCATTTCTTTCAGGGGCTGGTACCCGCGCTGGTGGCGCGCGAGATTCTGTTGCGCGGCGCCTATGTAAGGCGCGGTGCGATGCTGAGCTTTATCGTACTCTGCATCGTGCTTGCCATCAGCGCCAGCTACGAATTGATCGAATGGGCAGTCGCCCTGCTGTTCGGCGGTGGCTCGGTCGATTTTCTCGGCACCCAGGGCGACCCGTGGGATGCCCAGTCCGACATGCTGCTCGCGCTCATCGGCGCCGCAGTCGCGCTGCTGCTGTTTTCACGAATGCAAGACAGGCAAATCCTCAAGCTAAGCAAACCAACCTGAAGTGCACCTTTCAGACTTTGCAATCAGCATTTCGACAATCCAGATTAGTTAAGCACTCAGGAACAAGCACAACAACAAAAGAAATGCCTCTTCATTAAAACCACTCTTTGCCTCCATGCTGAGCTATAAAAAATGATCGCTCATTCGATCCTAATCTATTTAATGATCGAATTAACAAGCATTTTATTGACAAAAACACATTAATCGCATATTTTCAGCTTTCCGTATTGATTGCTGATCATCATGCGCATACCACAAGCATCTATTGTCAAACCTGAACTCGCTGAAGAGTCCAAAAAACTCGGCGAGATGATCGCACGCCTGCGGATTGCCCGCGGTGTGAAACAAACTGAAGCCGCCCTACGTGCAAGCTTATCCCGCAACACAGCCTATCGCTTGGAAAAAGGCGATCCGGCAGTGGCAATCGGGCAGATTCTGCGTTACATCAACGCTATCGCACCAGGGATTACCTTGATACAGCTGGTTACAGAGTCTGACCCGGCGCTCACCGCATTAAAAATCAAGGAACAACGCCAAAGAGTCCGAGGACTGTCTGCTGAACAACTACGTGAAGTGGACTTCTAGTGGCGAACCGCAAACTTATTGTATTTGCCCACCTGGATGTAAGTTGGGTGCCCTGTGGCTTACTGGCACTGACGGAAAATCCTGCGCTTTTGGCATCATCCTTTATCTACGGTATTCGATACCTTGAGCGAAAAAACGCAATTGAGATAGATCCACTCGGCCTATCCATCGGAAACAGGAAAGATGTGAAAGGCAAAGAGCTCTTTCCCATAGGCGGATTACCATACTTTGGCGGCATACGGGATGCCGCCCCCGATGCCTGGGGTCGGCGGGTGATCGAATCAAAGCTCAAGGTACCTGCAAACAGCCTGCCGGAATCGGAATATCTGCTTCATGCTGGTAGTGATCGTATCGGGGCGCTCGACGTACGCGCTCATAGAGATGATGCACCTTACCCAAGCGTGACCGGCATGCATTCGCTGCAACATCTCATCGAAGCGGCAGATCGAATCGAAGCAGGGGAACCTGTCCCGGCGCATCTGGAAGTCATTTTTCAGCACGGTACCGCTCTGGGGGGTGCCAGACCCAAAGCCACGATCCGGGATGACCTTGGTGTTCTGTGGCTCGCAAAGTTCGACACAAAGAAGGACACTTTCTGTGTACCGGCAATTGAAGCCGCGACGCTCCAGCTCGCCAAAGAATGCGGCATGACAGTTCCAGAAGTGCACACGGTAAATATCGGTGAACGGAAAGTCATGATCATACGCCGGTTCGACCGGTATTTCGCAGCCCCCGGCATGGATCATACCCCTGAAGATTTGTGGCAAACCCGTCCAGGTGCCGGAACGGTAGAGAAACGACTGCCTTTCGTGAGTGGGCTCACACTTGTCGGCTGCGATGAGAGTCTGTCCCCAACCAAGGCATACGCTGATCTGGCAGATGCAATTGGGGAGCATTGTCACCCGAAAATGATCATGAGCAACAGGTCAGAACTGTTCGCTCTTATGGTATACAACATCTTCGTCAGCAATGACGACGACCATCTTCGCAATCATGGATTCATATGCGACCCCAACCTGGGGGATTGGCGCCTGTCCCCCCTTTACGATGTGATGCCGCGCCCGGGTATTTCGCATGAACGGCAGTTGCACCTTGGCGTGGGCGTAAGTGGCAGGCTGGCTACCCTTGATAACGCTTTATCTTCTTGCGGCAGGTTTGGATTAACGAATGTAGCAGCATTGAAGATCATCGCCCAAGTTTGGGAGAAAGTGCGTGAATGGCGCGTCTATTTTGAAGGCTATGGCGTGGAAGAAGCAGATATAACCAAAGTGGAATCAGCGTTCCGTCATTTAGATGAAGTGTCTTCAGCAGAATTCAGAAAACGCTTGTAATCACCTCAGTCAAATCGGGTCGCGACTACTACGAATTGATTCGCTTCCATCGCACCCTGCCTGAAACCGGTCAATGATCGGCACATCGCGGACTGTTACAATAAACAGACAATGCCGTCCTGCACGAATTGCCGGAGATAGTCACCATGCGCGTAGCCGTTTTCAGCAGTAAATCCTATGACCGCCAGTTTCTCGATGCACAAAACGCCGGCAGACATCAGCTCATGTACCTGGAGCCGCGTCTCGATGCTACGACCGCCATTGCTGCCGCAGGAGCTGAAGCAGTATGTGCGTTCGTCAACGACCATCTGGATGCGAATGTGCTGACGCTACTTGCAGGGCAAGGCGTGAAGCTGGTGGCGCTGCGCTGCGCCGGTTTCAATAATGTCGATCTGGCGGCGGCAAAGTCTCTGGGCATCGAGGTGGCGCGGGTGCCGGAATATTCGCCGCATTCGGTGGCGGAGCATGCAGTGGCGATGATGCTGACGCTGAACCGCAAGATTCACCGCGCCAGCGCCCGCGTGCGCGAGGGCAATTTCGCGCTTGAGGGTCTGTTGGGGTTTGATCTCCATGGCAAGACGGTGGGGGTCATCGGCACCGGCAAGATCGGGCTTTGCTTCACGCGCATCATGGCAGGCTTCGGTTGCAAGGTGCTGGCCTTCGACCCTTACCCGGACGAACGCTGCGTGGCAGCCGGGGCGCAATATGTGGATTTGCCGCAACTGCTGCGCGAAAGCGACATCATCAGCCTGCATTGCCCGCTGACGCCGCAGACACATCACCTGATCAATGAGGCGGCGATCCGTCAGATGAAGCACGGCGTCATGCTGATCAATATCAGCCGCGGCAGCATCATTGATACCCGCGCCGTGATTCGCGGCCTGAAATCGGGCGTCATCGGCAGCCTCGGGCTGGATGTCTACGAAGAAGAAGACAACCTGTTCTTCCGCGATCTATCCAACAGTGTGATTCACGACGATATTTTTGCGCGCTTGCTCACCTTCCCGAACGTCGTGGTGACCGGGCATCAGGCCTTCTTCACGCAGGAGGCATTGGCCGAAATCGCGCGGGTGACGCTGCAAAACATCAGCAGTTTCGAAGACAACGGCCATGCCGAGCATCCGGTATCTATCGAGAGAATTGTTTGAAAAAACAGGGCGTTAAAAGTAAGCGATCGCTTACTTCAAACACACCAGTCCGGGTTTGGCAGCTGGTGAAACACCTGTTTCAGCCCTTCTGACCAGCCCTGCCGCACCATGGCGTAATAGGGGTCGCTTTCGTTGATGCGTTGCTTGCAATCAGCATGAAAACTGTCGCTGCGGTATAGCATGAGGTCGATCGGTGCGGCGACGGAAATATTGCTGCGGATGGTGGAATCGAACGAAATCAGCACACATTTCACCACATCCATCATGTCGCTGTCGTGCTTTACCACACGGTCGATGATGGGCTTGCCGTACTTGGTTTCGCCGATCTGGAAGTAAGGCGTCTCGCGGCTGGGTTCGATGAAATTGCCCGCCGCATAAACGTTGAACAAGCGCGGCTGTTCGCCCTTGATCTGGCCGCCGATCAATATGCTGGCATGAAATTCGGCATTATGATTCTTCAGGTGTTCGGCATCGCGTTCGAAGGCGAGGCGCATTTCGGCGCCGACCAGCGCGGCCGCATCGAACATCGAACCGACATTCAGCATGTTTTTTTCTTCGCCAGTCTTCACGGCATCGCGCAGACGATTCACCACCGATTGCGTGATACCGAGATTGCCCGCTGTCAGCATGACGATGACGCGATCATCCCTCTGCTCGAACACATGCATCTTGGGGAAAACGGCAACCTGATCGACCCCCGCGTTGGTACGCGTATCGGAGGCAAACACCAGTCCTTCATCGAGCAGCAATGCAACACAGTAAGTCATGACAAATCAGCATTTATTGGAAGTTGGTTGAGTAAGATCATAGCAGCACCACTGATGGCCGGAGAGACATGCACGGCTGCAGCGGTGGGGCAGGATATTGGAAATATGGCTGCTTTCATTGCTGTTGCGCTTCCTGCACCTGAGCAGATTGATTGACCAGCACGCCGACCCTCATCGTTTCAAGCCCGCCGCCGGAACGCACTCCGCTCACCGGACAGGCGTCGCGGTAATCCAGCCCCACCGCCAGCCGCACATGGACACCGTTGGTCGGCATGCCGTTGGAAATATCCAGACTATGCCAGCCCCGCTCTCCGCACCAGACATCAGCCCACGCATGGCTTTCCATCAGACTGCCATCCTGCGTGAACAAGTAACCGCTGACATAGCGCGCTGGGATGCCGAGATGACGGCAGCAGGCGAGGTAAATATGCGCATGATCCTGACAGACACCGCCGCCCTGGGCAAAAGCCTCTGCTGCCGGCGTCGCTACCGAGGTGCTGCCTCTGACGTAGGGCACTTTTTTCAGAATGGCATGCATCATGTCTTCGAGCCAAAGCGCGGACGAATCTTGCAAATAGGCCGTGTAGCGATCGGTGAATTTCCGCAGCGCGGTATCGGCTTCGGTCAATGCGGTCTGCCGCAGATAGACCGGCAGCGGCAATCGATTGTCATGTGATTGCTGATCCAGCCCGGTTTCCACCTCGCCGGAGGCGATGATTTGAATCTCGTCGTGCGGCTTGTCGATCACCAGCGTATGCGCTGCATTGCCATGGCTATCGATAAACCGCTGCAAATGTCCGTTGACGCGGATCTCCCAGCGTTTGACACGTTGGCCGGCGCCGTCCTGCGGCGTCAACCTGAGCTGCTGGATGGTGTAGCTGACGGGATCGGTATAGGTATAGCGCGTGCGATGCTCGATATTGAGATTCATGGCTTATGCGGCGGCAGCATTGAGGAAGCTGCGTTGAATTTCCATGCCGAGGTTGTTGTTGCTGACGACAAAGTCTTCGAGGAATTCATGCAGCCCGTCCTGAAATATCTCGTCCATACGGCCGTAGTGCAAGCGCGCATGCAGCTCGCCGGCAATACGGCGGCATTCGCTGTTGCGTCTGCCGGAAAGCTGTTCGAGGATAGGCGTGATTTCATCGAAGCAGGCGTGCAATGAACGCGGCATGTCGTCGCGCAGCACCAGCAACTCGGCCACGCGCCAGGGTTCGATGGTATCGCTGAACACCTTCTGATAAGCCTGAAACGCTGAGACCGAGCGCAGCACCGCACTCCATTCGTAATAATCAACGGCGCCGCCGACTTCTTCTTCGTCCGGCAGTAGCAGATGGTATTTCACATCGAGCAGGCGCGCGGTGTTGTCGGCCCGTTCGATGAAGGTGCCGAGCCGCACGAAGCGGAAAGCATCGTCGCGCAACATGGTGCCGAAGCTGACCCCGCGGAACAAATGCGAGCGCGATTTGACCCAGTCGCAGAAAACGCTCAAGCCGGAATCGGCCAGGTTGGTGCGGAAGAACTGGCTGAACTCCAGCCACAAGGCATTGATGTTTTCCCAGGTTTCTGCCGAAAGCGCGACGCGCACGGCACGGGCATTTTCTCTGGCGCTGCGCAGGGCGTTGTAAATACTGGAAGGGTTGTTCTCATCCATGGCCAGATAGTGAATGACATTGGCCGCGGTGTATTCATCATATCGGGCCTCGAACGCCTCGACATTACCGGCAATCTCCAGGGCTGGCGCCCACAGCGCCGTCTCGCTCTCCGCCGCATTGGGCACCAGCGACATGTTATAGGTCACATCCAGCACCCGCGCCATGTTCTCCGCCCGCTCGATATAGCGCGCCATCCAATACAAATGATCCGCCGTTCTGCTTAACATGCTGTCCTCTTCCGCTTTTTCATCCTGTCAGTTCTGCAATACCCAGGTGTCCTTGGTGCCGCCGCCCTGTGAGGAATTGACCACCAGCGACCCCTCTTTCAAAGCCACCCGGCAAAGCGCGCCAGGCACCAGAGATACGGTCTTGCCGGAGAGCACGAAGGGCCGCAGATCGACATGACGCGGCGCGATGCCGCTTTCGACCAGCGTCGGGCAAGTGGAAAGCGCCAGCGTCGGCTGGGCGATGTAATTGGCCGGAGATGAAAGGATGCGCAGGCGGAACTCCTCGATCTCTTTTTTGCTGGCAGCCGGACCGACCAGCATGCCGTAGCCGCCCGAGCCTTGCACCTCTTTCACGACCAGTTCCGGCAAGTGTTCCAACGTGTATTTCAGGTCGTCCGCCTTGCTCAGTTCATAGGTCGGCACATTGGCGAGTATCGGCTCCTCGCCCAGATAAAAGCGGATCATCTCCGGCACGTGGATATAAGTTGCCTTGTCGTCGGCAACGCCGGTACCGACCGCGTTTGCAAGCGTCACCCCGCCGTTGCGGTAGACCGTCAACAAACCGGGCACGCCGAGCATGGAATCCGGCTTGAATGCGAGCGGGTCGAGATAATCGTCGTCGATACGGCGATAAATCACATCGACGCGTTTGGGGCCATCGGTGGTGCGCATATAGACGGCGTTGTTGCGCACGAACAAATCCTGCCCCTCGACCAGATCGACTCCCATCTGCTGGGCAAGGAAGGCATGCTCGAAATAGGCACTGTTGTAAGCGCCCGGCGTCAACAGCACGACCACCGGCTCTTGCACACCGGGCTGGGCGACTGCACGCAGATTGTTCATCAGCACCTGGGGATAGTGTTCTACCGGCGCCACCGAATAGCGGCGGAACAACTCAGGGAACAAACGCATCATCATCTTGCGGTTTTCCAGCATGTAGGAAACGCCGGATGGCGTACG
This sequence comes from Methylophilaceae bacterium UBA6140, assembly GCA_002423265.1. Lineage (GTDB taxonomy): Bacteria > Pseudomonadota > Gammaproteobacteria > Burkholderiales > Methylophilaceae > UBA6140. The sequence continues at coordinate 19,947 of DIVE01000029.1, forward strand.
CAGATTGTCTTCCAGCACATAAAACCGGCTTTCTCCGGTACGCACCAGATCGATGCCGGCGATATGCGCATAGACACCGCCCGGCACATCGACCCCGTACATCTCGGGCCGATATTGGGCATTGGCCAGAATAGCGGCAGGCACGACACCGGCCTTGATGATCTCCTGCTTGTGGTAGATATCGTGCAGGAACATGTTCAGCGCTTTGACGCGCTGAATGGCGCCTGCCGACAGGGTGCGCCATTCTCCTGCGCCGAGCAGACGCGGAATGACATCGAACGGAATCAACCGCTCCTTGCCGGAGCTTTCACCGTAGACATTGAAAGTAATGCCGACCCGGCGGAACAGCACCTCCGCCTCCTGCCGTTTCAGCTCGAGTTGTGCCAAGGGTACGCCGGCGAGCCAGTCCGCGTAGGCATTGTAAATAGTACGCACTGCCTCCGGCTGCAGATGCATTTCGTCAAAAGGTAAATTGGTAGCCATGTCCATGCCACTACTTACGCAAGCGGCATGCCAACCGGGAGGAATCTATATCCTTTTGATCTGAAAGACTATTCTAAAGAATTCAATTCGCGCCGCACCGATCAGGGGCGCAAGAGAAAAGCATGACGCCCCGAACGGGTGCATGGTTTAATGCGTCGCTTAATCGCGGCCGGCGCGCCAGACGGAGATCATCAGCAGAATGCCGATGACAAAGGCAAGGAAGAAACCGGCGAAACCGAAGGCCGGCAGGCCCAGAATGGTCGGGCCGCCCTCTACCGTCATGACAATGGAGGAGCCGACGATCAGCGCCGCCGTGATCATCGCCATCGTCAGCCGGTTGGTGCTGTGATCGAGCTGGTGACCGAAATGGTCGAGCCGTTTGAGATCGAGATTGAGTTTCAGACGGCCGCGCGCAGCTTCACGCAGCACCTGTGAAACATCGCCGGGCAAACCGGTGACGGCATCGACCAGATGCCCCAGCCCGCGCCGCCCGCGCTTCAGCAAATTGGCCGGCATGTAACGATCGACAATGACTTTCTTCACGAATGGCGTCAGGTGATGCACGATCTGGAAATCCGGATCGAGCTGCCGCCCCAGACCTTCAAGCGTAATCAGCGCCTTGAACAGCATGGTGAGATCGGGCGGCACTGACAGGTGATTCTCGCGCATGATGGTGGTGAGGTCGTTCAAAAGGCTGCTGAAACGCACATGCTTGAGCGGGGCGTTATCGTAGTTGCTGATGAACTCTTCAATGTCGGCGCTGAGTTTGGCGTCGTCAATGTTCGCGCCCTCGGCCCAGACCACCAGAATGTCGCGCAGCGTATCGATATCGCGCGAGACCAGCGCCGCCAGCAGATCGGCGATCTCGTCACGGCGGTCGAGGCTGATACGGCCGACCATGCCGCAATCGATAATCGCCAGCCGGTTATCCGGCAGGTAGAACACGTTGCCTGGATGCGGATCTGCATGAAAGAAACCGTCCATCAGCACCATCTTGAGGACTGCGTTGGCGCCGCGTTCGCCCAGCAGCTTGAGGTCGAGACCGCTCTGTGCAGCACTTTGCAGATCGTTGCCGGGGATGCCGTCGATATAGCTCATGACCAGCAAACCTTCACTGGTGAAATCCCAGTAGATCTTGGCGAACTCGATGTATTCGTCATCGGCAAAGTTGCGGCTGAAGCGTTCGGTGTTGCGGCCTTCCAATGCCAGATCCAGTTCGCGCTCCAGAGATTTTGCAAACTGGCTGATGATCTCGGAAGGCTGAAAACGTTTCACTTCTTCGAACTCGGATTCTATCAGCCGACCAAGATGCGCCAGCAACCTGAGGTCCGCTTCTATGCTGGCTCTGACGTTGGGACGGCGCACCTTGAGAACCACCGGCGTGCCATCCTGCAACTTTGCCAGATGCACCTGCGCGATCGAAGCCCCGGCAATCGGTTCCACCTGCAAATCCTTGAATATCTCGAAGGGCGACTTGCCGAGCGCGTGCTCCAGCTCGGGCAGTAACTGATCGAAAGGTACCGCAGGCACTTGATCCTGCAGCTTCGAGAACTCGGCGATCCAGTTGGGCGGGAAGATATCCGGCCTTGTCGCCAGCACCTGTCCAAGCTTGACGAAAGTCGGCCCCAGCTCCTGTATCGCCAACCGCACACGCACTTCGGGCGGCAGCTTGAGAATATCTTCGGAAACATCCGAATTGAGCCAGTTGCCGGCACGACCGATCAGGCTCCGTTTGCCGAGTTTCCGCGCAACGTCGCCCCAGCCGTATCGCATCAGCGTGCCGGCAATCGCGCGCAGGCGGCCAAAATCGCGGAAAACGGAGATGGTTTGACGAATCATATGGTTTTTGTGCTTGCTTGATTGAGATTGAACTTAACTGCGGCGGATGATTTCGACCTTCTGTTCTATACGTCTTGCCAGACTGTGCAGCTTTCTGCTGGCGAGGAGACCGACTTCTGCCTCGATATTCTTGATTACGCCACGGACGCCCTTTTTTGAACCCGATGCGGATTGTCTGATGCGCTTGCGGAACTCCTGCACCACCAGCTTCAGACGCTGCCTCGCCGCCATGCAGGACTGGGCGGCATGGTCGCCATAGGTTTCATGCTGCTCCTGTCCGCTACCGGCAGACGCCGTCTGCAATCGATACATGCCTGCACGCTTTTGATCAGTCATGGGCTGGTTCCTCGGTCATAAAAGGCGTGTTCATACTGAATACGCCTATGTGAATTCAGTTG
>DIVE01000029.1:22686-27923 GCA_002423265.1 Methylophilaceae bacterium UBA6140
CCCAGCGACCTGCCGGGGTCGATGCGATCGCGTATCGATTGCTTGAGTTCTTTCGCCTCGGGGAAACGGCCGGCCTCCTTGCGCGAGAAAATGGATTCGCCGTTGAGGCGCACCTCGAACACGCCGCCGCTACCGGGCACCAGACTGACGCGCTGCAGATCGCCCTCGAATGTGGTCAACAGCTCCTGTGCAATCCACGCTGCACGCAGCAGCCATCGGCACTGCGTGCAATATTCGATCTCGATTTGATTGGCCTGCATGAACTACCTCATTAAAAATCGTCTAAGAATGAGCGGCACTGGTTTGGATTTCGCCATCAAGAGACTATGCAAGACTCGGTCAAATAGCGGAAAATAAGCCAGTTGTTTGCTCGTATGTCTGATTCGACATATTACTCCATCAAGGAAACGCTCTACATGCGCACTAAATTTGAAAAATTCGGCCTCATCGCAATCGGTGCCGTCCTCGGCCTGATGCTTAGCCTGAACTACTCTGCGCTCGCCGAAAAATCCAGCAAGCCGCAACTGCCGCTGGAAGACTTGCGCGCCTTTGCCGAAGTGTTCGGCAAAATCAAGAATGACTACGTTGACGACGTCGACGACAAGAAACTCATCAGCGAAGCCATCAACGGCATGCTGACCGGGCTCGACCCGCACTCCAGCTACCTCGATGCCGACGGCTTCAAGGACCTGCAGGCGGGCACGCAGGGTGAATTCGGCGGACTGGGCATCGAAGTCGGCATGGAAGACGGATTCGTCAAGGTGGTGTCTCCGATCGAGGACACTCCGGCTTACCATGCCGGAATCAAGAGCGGCGACCTCATCATCAAGCTGGACGAAACGCCGGTCAAGGGCATGTCGCTGAACGATGCCGTCAAACGCATGCGCGGCAAGCCCGACACCCCAATCACGCTGACAGTACTGCGCAAGGGCCAGAACAACCCGCTGGTGATCAAGATCGTGCGCGCCGTGATCAAGACCAAGAGCGTCAAGCCCAAGCTGGTCGAGCCGGGCTACGCTTTCGTGCGCATCACGCAGTTTCAGGAACATACCGGCGAAGACCTGGCAAAAGCCCTGAAGGCCTTGCGTGAGGAAAACAAGGCCGAACTGAAAGGCCTGGTGCTGGATATGCGCAACAACCCGGGCGGCCTGCTCAACGGGGCGGTCGGCGTTTCTGCCGCATTCCTGCCCAAGGGCGATCTGGTGGTTTACACCGAAGGCCGTGCCGAAGACGCCAAAATGCGCCTCACCGCCATCCCCGAACACTACGTTCGCGGCGGCCCCAAGGATGATTACCTGCGCAACCTGCCCGCCGAGTTCAAGACTGTGCCCATGGTGGTGCTGGTGAACGGCGGCTCTGCCTCCGCTTCCGAAATCGTCGCCGGTGCGCTGCAGGATCACAAGCGTGCGATCGTCATGGGCACCCAGAGCTTCGGCAAGGGCTCGGTGCAGACCATATTGCCGATGAACAATGGCACCGCCATCAAACTGACCACGGCCCGTTACTACACCCCCAACGGCCGCTCCATTCAGGCCAAGGGCATCGTGCCCGACATTCAGGTTGAAGAGGCTCTGGTCAATGTCGCCAACCAAGGTAACGGTCTGCGTGAAGCCGACCTGAATGGCCATCTGGCAAACCCGGCAGGCGACGAATCACCCAGTCCAAAACCGGATACCGGCCCGGCCAAGGTAATTCCGCCGCCGGCGGATGGCGAAAAAACCGCCCCAGCCGAATTCGGTTCCGAGAACGACTATCAGCTGAAGCAGGCGCTCAACCTGCTGAAGGGCTTGCAGATCTTGAGCAAGAAGTAAATTCACAGCGTCTTCAATACAAGCCGCCGTTATACTTAGCGGCGGCTTTTTTGCGGCAGCAACAGGGATTTTCAGGACGGAACCGACATGCTGGACAGATTGATCATCGAATTTGACAAGGGCTTGCGTACCTTGATGGCAGAAGCCCACAGCGGCCGGCCTCATCCGGACAGGCAGCTTGAGGATGTGACGCTTTCCGAAAGCGAGAAAAAACATGCTGCCGCACTGATGCGCGTCAACCACTGCGGCGAGGTTTGCGCCCAGGCACTTTACAGCGGACAATCGCTGACTGCCGGAAATCAGGAAACCGTCGCCGCACTGCAACAAGCAGCGCGCGAAGAAACCGAACATCTGGCATGGTGCGAAAAACGTATCAAGGAACTTGGCGGCAGAACCAGCACCCTCAATCCCTTGCTGTACGGCAGCTCTTTCCTGCTCGGCGCAGTGGCCGGCGCTTTGGGCGACCGCTGGAACCTCGGCTTTCTGGCTGAAACCGAGCGCCAGGTCGGCCGCCATCTGGAAAGCCATTTGCAGAAACTTCCGGAAAAAGACAGCAAGAGCCGCGCCATCATCGAACAAATGCGCGATGACGAGGCGCAACACGCCGAGACTGCCATCCGCCATGGCGGCACCGAGCTGCCCGCGCCGGTGAAGGCGGCCATGCAGGCTGCCGCCCGGACCATGACCACATCCACCTATTATTTATAACGCAAGAGAATTACTGCAATGAAGAAATTCAGAGACATTCTGCCGACGCTGGAAAACGCAGATCACATTCAGCGCATCGAACTGTTCAACCCGGACGGCAGCCGGGCAGGCAGAATCGAGAACAAGCCTGGTAGCGCAGGCTCGGTGCGGGTCTATCACCATCTTTGGAAAAAGCATGGCGCCATCACGGTGGAAGCTGCAAAGGAAGGCCTGAAGATTTACGCCGAACACACCGAAGACGCCGAAAACAACCCGGAGAAGCACCCCAATATCGACCGGCTGTTCGAAGTCATCGACATGAAGAAACCTCTGTCAGTGACATTGATCGAGATGGAAAACGGGAATTAAGCAGGCTTGATCCAACGCCCGGCCGACCAGGACATGCGCCCATGAAACTCTTTTCGTTTCTCTACGACAAGGCCCTGGAATGGTCGCGCCATCGCCATGCACCGCGCTACCTCGGCAGCCTGAGTTTTGCCGAATCTTCCTTTTTCCCGATCCCGCCAGACGTGATGCTGGCCCCGATGTGCCTGGCAAACCCGTCTCGCGCCTGGTGGTTTGCCTTGCTGACCACCGTAACCTCGGTCGCCGGCGGCATCTTCGGCTACCTGATCGGTCACTTTGCTTTCGATCTGGTGCAGCCCTTGATAGAAGGTCGCTATGCGGCGGCCTACCAGCAATCGGTCAACTGGTTCAACGAATGGGGCTTCTGGGCGATTCTGGTCGCCGGCTTCTCGCCCATTCCCTACAAGGTGTTTACCATCGCCGCCGGCGTGCTTTACATGCCGTTGCTGCCATTCATTCTGGCTTCTGCTATCGGGCGTGGCGCCAGATTCTTCCTGGTCGCGGCACTGATGTTCTGGGGCGGCAAAACAATGGAGCGCATGCTGAAGCAATATGTGGATGTGATAGGCTGGATCAGCGTATCGTTAATCGCATTGGCCTTGCTGATCCACTATCGCTTCTGATTTATTTGTGTAGCGCATTGCCGGCCGAAATCGGCGGATGGAAGATGAACTGCACCAGATTGCCAGCAGGGTCGTAGCAGTAAAGGCTGCGGGCACCGTCACGATGCGTCTTCGGCGCTTGCGCAATGCGGGTGCCGTGGGCCAGCAGATGCGCATGCCATTGATCGACGTCCTCGGGCGTTTTCAGGATAAAGCCGATGTGATCCAGCCGTTGCGGACCGTCCAGCTTGCTCGCGGCATCCAGCCTGTGCAGCGCGACGTTGTCGTTACCGGAAGTCAGATAGACATTGTCCGGATCCGGCTGCCATTCCCGCTGCATGCCGACGATATCGCAATAGAAAGTCACGCAGGCTTCCAGATCGTGCACGAACAAGGCGACATGATGCATACCCAGCATGCCGCCGGGCCGTTTTGACAATTCAGGCATCGGCCGCCTCGACAATCTCGAAATCATGGGAGATCTCCGCCGCCTTGCCGAGCATGATGGAGGCGGAACAGTATTTCTCGGCCGAGAGCTTGACCGCGCGCTCGACCTGCACCGGGTTGAGGCCCTTGCCGGTGACAACGAAGTGCACATGTATTTTGGTGAATACTTTGGGCACTTCATCCGCCCGCACCGCTTCCATTTCGGCGACGCAATCCGTCACCGGCTGCCGCGCTTTTTTCAGGATGGTCACAACGTCGAACGAGCTGCAGGCGCCCATGCCGATCAGCAGCATTTCCATCGGCCGCATCCCCAGGTTGCGCCCGCCGGCTTCCGGCGCGCCATCGAGGATGACGGCATGGCCGCTTTCAGACTCGCCCATGAAACAGACATTTTCAACCCATTTGATCCGTGCTTTCATGGTGCCGCCTACTTCACGCCCAGCAGTTCCACATCGAACACCAGCGTCGCGTTCGGCGGAATGACGCCACCCGCTCCGCGTGCACCGTAGCCCATTTCAGGCGGGATGATCAATGTGCGCTTGCCGCCGATTTTCATGCCGGCAAAGCCCTGATCCCAGCCCTGAATGACCTGTCCACCACCCAGATAAAAGACGAAAGGCTCGCCACGATCGACCGAGCTGTCGAACTTCTGACCCTTGTTGTCGGGCTTGCTGGCGTCGTACAACCACCCGGTGTAATGCACGGTGACGTTGAAACCGATCTCGGCTTCACGGCCGCTGCCTTCCAGCGTGTCGATTTTTACAAGTTCAGTGATAGCTTGGCTCATGGCTGTATTTCCTTCCGCGTTCATGGATTGTGTGGATTCTGTTCCGGCCTGACAGCCGCTGACAAAAAATGCAGCGCTGAAAAGCGCTGCAGCGATATAACTGCTTTTATTCATGGATGATCCTTGTTAAAGCACTAAGTAACTGACGTAATGATAACCGAAAGACAGCTGCCGTGCTGTTCAGGGGCGCTGATAGACCCAATCGAGCAAGGCATCCTGCGCCGGTCTGGTGGCCCCTGCCATCTCATGGTTGGCCATGAATACAACCACCCAGCGTCTGCCCTGCTGATCGAGCACATAGCCGGCAATACTGCGCACACCGTTGAGCGAGCCGGTTTTCAGATGGGCGCGGCCCTGCACCGGACTTTCCGCCTGCCGCCGCATGACCGTACCGTCCACTGCCAGCACCGGCAACGAAGACATCAGCTCCGGCATCACCGGGCTGCTGTAGGCATGCACCAGAAGCTCCCCCAGATGCTCGGCGCTGATACGCTCGATGCGCGACAAGCCGGCGCCGTTTTCGATCACAAGCTCGGG
>DIVE01000029.1:27938-33393 GCA_002423265.1 Methylophilaceae bacterium UBA6140
GTCAGCAGCAGCTGGCGCGTCATCAGGTTATTGCTGTATTTGTTGATACGGCGAATGACATCGGCCAGCGGCTCCGATTGATGCTCGACCAGCCGGACCGCAGCAGGCGAAACTTCAGCCAGCCTGAAGCCGCCGCTGATGCTGCCGCCCAGCTGCTGCCAAATCCGGCGGAACAGGAAGTAGGTATAGGCCGGATGGCTGAACAGGCTGAGGTCCAGATATTTTTCGCCGCAACTCAAAGGATATTTTCCGGAAAAAGTCACTGTCGCCTGATTGCCCGCATTTTGCACTTCATACACCAGCCCGCTACGCCAATCGTTGCAGGCGGTATCGGCCAGGGCCAATTGATTGACAACCCGGATTTCCGGCAATTCCGGGCTGGGCTGTATCCGCACCGTACTGCCGTCGCTGAAAAACTTGAAGCCGGTCGAATTGAGATTGCTGACGAGCGCGCTCGACTGGGCATTGTAGGCACGGTAAGGCTCATTATCGAAGCGTCCGGGATCGGCGCTTTCCGGGGCGAAATACGTGGCATCGATCAGCAGATCGCCGCGTATTTCTCGCAAGCCGGTCTGGCGCAATTCGTTCAGCATGCGCCAGATATCCTGCTGCATCAGCTCCGGGTTGCCATAGCCCTTGATCAGCAGATGACCGGCCAGCACGCCATCGACCAACTCGCCCTGGCGATAAATCTCGGTCCGCCAGCGGTAGGCCGGGCCCAGCAGCTCAAGCGCGGCATAGGTGGTCACCAGTTTCATCGCCGAAGCCGGATTGAGCGAGCGCTCGGCATGGTGACTGACTGCCGCCTTGCCGGCGCCCAACTGGCGCACATAGACCGAGACCGCACCCGGCGGCACGGCTTCCTGCTTCAGCGCCTGCCTGACCGGCGGCGGCAACTGGTCATGCATGCAACAGGCCTGAGCCGGCGCAGCTGAAAACAAGATACAAAACAGCGCCGGCAAAAGAACGGGGGGCATTCTTGAAAGGCCCGGCATCATGTCGTCAAGCCCCGCAACACCGCTGCAAGTTCATCGCAGAGCCAATCGATTTCGGCTTCGCTGATCACGTAGGGCGGCATCAGATAAACCGTCTGACCGATCGGCCGCAACAGCAGCCCACGCTGCAGCGCCGCCTGGTAGAAGCGCTGTTGAAATTCCGGCCCGCCGCCTTCGACCTCGAATGCCGCGATCATGCCGGTCTGGCGCAAATTGACGATAGGCAGACCGTTCAGCGCCGCTTGCAACCCGCGCTTGATATGGATGGATTTTTGCCGGTTGCTCTGCAATACCTGTTCGCTCTCGAAAATATCCAGCGTCGCCAATGCGGCGCTGCAGGCCAATGGATTGCCGGTGTAGCTGTGCGAGTGGAGAAAACCGCGCGCCGTGCTGTCGTCATAAAAAGCCTGATAGATTTCGTCCCGGCACAAGGTCACGGACAAAGGCAGATAACCGCCGGTGATGCCCTTGGAAAGGCAGATGAAATCAGGCCGGACCGCTGCCTGCTCACAGGCAAACATGGTACCAGTGCGGCCGAAACCGACGGCGATCTCGTCGGCGATCAGGTGCACGTCGTAGCGGCTGCAGATGGCCCTCGCCTTCTGCAGATAAAGCGGCGAATACATCGCCATGCCGGCAGCGCATTGCACCAGCGGCTCCACGATAAAAGCGGCGATCTGCTCATGATTGGCGGCAATATGGGTTTCCAGCGCCTCGGCACAGCGCAATGCATACTGTTCCGCCGATTCGCCCTTGGCCGCCAACCGCCAGTCCGGGCTCGGCATCTGCTCGCTATGCAGCAGCAGTGGCGCATAAGTGTCCTTGAAAATGGCGACGTCAGTCACCGAAAGCGCGCCCAATGTCTCGCCGTGATAACCGTTCTGTAGACTGAGAAAACGGGTCTTTTCCGGTTTACCGCTGTTGCGCCAATAATGAAAACTCATCTTCAGCGCAATCTCGGTTGCGGAGGCGCCGTCAGAAGCATAAAAGGCATGCCCCAGCCCGGTCAGCGCGGCCAACCGCTCAGAGAGCTCGACCACTGGCTCGTGCGTGAAGCCTGCCAGAATGACGTGCTCCAGCGCATCGAGCTGGCGCTTGATGGCGTTCTTGATGTGCGGATGATTGTGGCCGAACAGGTTGACCCACCAGGAACTGACCGCATCCAGATAGCGCTTGTCGTTCATGTCGTAGAGCCAAACGCCCTGCCCGCGGCGAATCGGCACCAGCGGCATGCGCTCGTGGTGCTTCATCTGGGTGCAGGGGTGCCACACCGAGCGCAAACTTCTTTCCAGTAGATCCTTGTTTTCCATTATTTGAATTTATCGCTATCGCGTGCAGAGTGTGCCTAATGCAGAACGGTGCTGGTCTGGATCGCGGTCATCAGCGGCGCATGCATGGTCTGTGGCAGCTCCCAGGCCGTCTCCTTGCTCACCATCATCAGCATGCTGATGAAAGCCTGCACCAGATCCGGCGTCAACCCGAGCTTGATGGTCTGGCCGTTGCTGCACAAAAACTCCAGGCTTGCCTGCTGATTGGCGCTTCTGAGGATATGGCTGTCCTTTGCCAACAGAATGCCGCCTTCGTTGACCAGGGTACGCGGCTTGTATTCGGAATCGAAATCCAGCTTTTTGCTTATGCCCGATGTGGTGTTGAATACAGCGCCGGATGATGGAGCCGGAGTTGCAGCCCCACCCCCCGCCGGCATCGGCGCGTGCAAAGCCAGGTCATCGCCCTGCAGCAGCTGCCAGAGCCCCTTGACCACCCGCCTTGTGAGCCAGATGGCGATCTCCGCATCGCCGGCAAAGCCGATTTTCAGCAACAAACGGTCTTCAACCGGGTGAAAGGCAATATTGATCTGCTGAATCGTCGCATTCCTGATCTCCTGATTCATCACATGCTCCTTTATTCCTGTCACACGGTTATGATGTTACCGGCTATTTTAGGTTTCAATCGGCAATCCAGCCAGATAAATGTTGCCTGGCAATGCCTGCCGAAGACCGCGGTATCCACAGCGATGGGTGAACGAAAAAATTAAATCTTTTCAGAAAAAGCCGGTCATAAGATGCGTTCCGGAAGATTTTCCAACCTCTTGCGATTGATTGAAGGCACATGATCATGAAACGGTTTTCGCTCTTACTGCTGGCGCTCTTTTATCAGATTCCCGCACAGGCTCTGCCGCCTGACGGCATGGTCTACGAACTCAAGTCATCGGTGGTCAAGATTCACGTCATCAACGAGCAGGGACATCACGGCGTCGGCTCCGGCGTCGTTGTCGCCAAGGATCATGTCGCCACCAACTGCCATGTAGTGGCCAACGCGCGCGGCGTTCGCGTCAGCAAGTTCGGCGAGGGCCATGCGCCGGTCGCGCTGAAGGCTGACTGGAAACATGATCTCTGTCTGCTCAAAATGCAGGGGCTGGACCTGCCGGCAGTCAAGCTCGGCAGCACCAAATCGCTGAACTATGCGCAGCCGGTCTTCACCATCAGCTTTCCCAACAATGCCAAAAAACCGCTGGCTACCTACGGCGAAGTCACTGCACTCTACCCGATGGATGGGGCTCACATCATCCGCGCCACNNTCGGTCTTGTGACGATGAAAAGTCCGGGTAGGAATGCCTATTACTACAACATTCCGGTCGACTGGGTGAAAAATCTCATCGGGCAGCCGGAAACCGCCATCACTACCCAGAAAGAGGCGCCGTTCTGGGACGCACCGGAAGAACAGCGACCGTTCTTCATGCGCGCCTTGCAGCCGGAACAAACCGAAGACTGGGCCGCACTGGAAACGATCTGCCAGTCCTGGCTGGCGGCGCAACCCGATAGCGCCGAAGCCTGGTACCTGCTGGCGCTGGCGCAGCATCGTCAGGACCGCCCGGAAAGCGCGCTGCCGAACCTGGAAAAAACCATTGCGCTCAACCAGCAGCACGCAGACGCCAGATCCCTGCTTGGACAGATCAAGGATAGAATCGCATCCAACAAATGTTCAACTTCAAGCTGTTAAGCGCTTCACGCAAAAACGCCACTTGAAATAATCACGCCCCGCCCTTATTATTAGCACTCTATAGACATGAGTGCTAATAATGCCTGTCTAGTCATACCCAACGATCATTTGTTGTAGCAATCATTTCGAATTCATTACAAGGAGAGCATTTCATGAAGATTCGTCCTTTACACGATCGCGTGATCGTCAAAAGACTGGAAGAAGTCCGTACTACCGCTTCCGGCATCGTCATCCCGGACACCGCCACCGAGAAGCCTGATCAAGGCGAAGTCATCGCTGTCGGCGCTGGCAAGAAGGATGACGCCGGCAAGCTGATTCCACTTGACGTCAAGGTCGGTGACAAGGTGCTGTTCGGCAAATACGCAGGCCAATCCGTCAAGGTTGATGGTGAGGAACTGCTGGTCATGCGCGAAGAAGACCTGATGGGCGTGATTGAAGGCTGAAAGCGGCGCCTTTGGCTTTGATGCAGCGTTGCGCAATTTTCTGCGGTGCTTGCATACAACACAGTATGCGCCGTTCCTCAAAAACAGCGCGCCTCGCCTGAAAGCCAAATACTTGCTTTTAAACATTTCTAAAGTTCTAGGAGAAACAAATAATGGCTGCTAAAGACGTAAGATTCGGCGACGAAGTTCGCCACAGAATGGTAAACGGCGTGAACATTCTCGCTGATGCAGTAAAGGTCACTCTGGGCCCCAAAGGCCGCAACGTAGTTCTGGAGCGTTCTTTCGGCGCCCCGACCATCACCAAGGATGGCGTTTCGGTTGCGAAAGAAATCGAACTGAAGGACAAGTTCGAGAACATGGGTGCGCAAATGGTCAAGGAAGTGGCTTCCAAGACTTCCGATATCGCCGGTGACGGCACTACCACTGCGACCGTGCTGGCTCAAGCCATCATCCGCGAAGGCATGAAGTCGGTGGCTGCCGGCATGAACCCGATGGACCTCAAGCGCGGTATCGACAAGGCGGTTGAAGCTGCCGTTGCCGAACTGAAGACCATGTCCAAGCCCTGCACCACCAGCAAGGAAATCGCTCAGGTTGGCTCCATCTCCGCCAACTCCGACGCCTCCATCGGCCAGATCATCGCTGACGCCATGGACAAGGTGGGCAAGGAAGGCGTGATCACCGTTGAAGACGGTTCCGGTCTGCAAAACGAGCTGGATGTCGTCGAAGGCATGCAATTCGACCGCGGTTACCTGTCGCCCTACTTCATCAATAATCCTGATCGCCAGATCGCGCTGCTGGACAACCCGTTCGTCCTGCTCTACGACAAGAAGATCTCCAACATCCGTGACCTGCTGCCTGCACTGGAGCAAGTCGCCAAGGCCGGCCGGCCGCTGCTGATCATCGCTGAAGACATCGACGGCGAAGCGCTGGCGACTCTGGTTGTGAACAATATCCGTGGCATCCTGAAGACCTGTGCGGTCAAGGCACCTGGCTTCGGTGACCGTCGCAAGGCCATGC
>DIVE01000029.1:33411-38814 GCA_002423265.1 Methylophilaceae bacterium UBA6140
CAAGGAAAACACCATCATCATCGACGGTGCCGGCAACGAGTCCAACATCAAGACCCGTATCGACCAGATCAAGAAGCAGGCGGAAGAATCCACCAGCGATTACGACCGCGAAAAACTGCAGGAACGCGTTGCCAAGCTGGCAGGCGGCGTTGCCGTGATCAAGGTCGGTGCCACCACCGAAATCGAAATGAAGGAAAAGAAAGCCCGCGTTGAAGATGCGCTGCATGCAACCCGTGCTGCGGTTGAAGAAGGCATCGTCGCCGGTGGCGGTGTTGCACTGATTCGTGCACGCGCCGCGATTGCCAAGGCCAAGGGCGATAACCATGACCAGGACGCCGGCATCAAGATCGTGCTGCGCGCGGTTGAAGAACCATTGCGTCAGATCGTCGCCAACGCCGGTGACGAGCCATCTGTAGTCGTCAACAACGTTGAAGCCGGTTCCGGCAACTACGGCTACAACGCCGCCAACGAAACCTATGGCGACATGGTGGAAATGGGCGTACTGGACCCAACCAAGGTGACACGCACCGCACTGCAACACGCAGCTTCCGTGGCCGGCCTGATGCTGACCACTGAGTGCATGATTGCCGAACTGCCGAAGGATGACGCACCTGCCATGGGTGGCGACATGGGCGGCATGGGGGGCATGGGCGGCATGATGTAATCTTGCCGTCCATCCAAAGGCAGGCAAAGCTGATATAACCGCCTGCCAGTGCAACAATACAAAGCCCCGTTGAAAAACGGGGCTTTGCTTTTTTACGCGCATGCAAGGCGCCATGCACAAAATAAAAATCAGGAGGAATATTTACTTGATCGATTTTTTAAGCTTATACTGCATCCACCAACCCGAGTCTGATTCTCGCGAACGCGATCGACAGGCAAAAAAAACCCCGACTAAAGGGGATAAATCGGGGTACAAAACGCCTCATCGTAAAGGCTACCCGCTCAGGGAGGAGAAGCGGGAGACAGAATAATCTGTCTATTCATGTGACCGACCCTTATCACCTAAGTTCAAAATTCGTCAGCACAAAATTCAACGCGATTAGCATGCGATAATACCGCGCATGAATACGCACATCAGCTCCGACTCCCTGCTTTCCGGCCTCAACGACAAACAGCTTGAAGCCGTCACCCTGCCCCACCAGTCCGCGCTGATTCTTGCCGGTGCCGGTAGCGGCAAAACCCGTGTCCTCACCACCCGTATCGCCTGGCTGATCCAGACCGGACAGGTCTCGCCGCAGGGCCTTCTGGCCGTGACCTTCACCAACAAGGCAGCAAAGGAAATGCTGACAAGGCTTTCCGCCATGTTGCCGATCAATACGCGCGGCATGTGGGTCGGCACCTTTCACGGACTCTGCAACCGCCTGTTGCGCGCCCACTACCGCGAAGCCGGTTTGCCGGCCACTTTCCAGATTCTCGATTCCGCCGATCAGCTCTCCAGCATCAAGCGCCTGATGAAAGCCATCAATGTCGACGATGAGAAATTCCCGCCCAAGCAGGTCATGGGCTACATCAACAGCTGCAAGGAAGAAGGGCTGCGCGCGCACAGCGTCGAGGCATACGACAGCCATTCGCAACGCATGCGCGAGATCTACGAGGAATATGACAAACAGTGCCAGCGCGAGGGCGTCGCCGATTTCGCCGAGCTGTTGCTGCGCTGCTACGAGCTGCTGGGCCGTGAGGCCGGTATTCGCCAACACTACCAAAGCCGCTTCAAATACATTCTGGTGGACGAGTTCCAGGACACCAACCGCCTGCAATATCAGTGGCTGAAACTGCTGGCGGGGCAGGAAAAAGCCGGCGAGCAGAACTGCATCTTCGCCGTTGGCGACGATGACCAGTCGATTTATGCCTTCCGTGGCGCGCGGGTCGGCAACATGCGAGATTTCGAGCAGGATTTCCACGTACAGAACATCGTCAAGCTGGAACAGAATTACCGCTCCCACAGCAATATCCTCGATGCCGCCAACGCCATCATCACACACAACCGCAACCGGCTCGGCAAGAACCTGTGGACCGCCGCCGGCAAGGGCGAGCCGATCCGTGTCTATCAGGCCTATAACGATATCGACGAGGCCAACTTCATCGTCGACGAGATCAAGGGTCTGCATGCCGATGGCATGGAACTGAACCAGATCGCCATGCTCTACCGCTCCAACGCCCAGTCGCGAGTATTGGAACATGCACTGTTCTCCGCCGGGCTGCCTTATCGCGTCTATGGCGGTCTGCGCTTCTTCGAACGCGCCGAAATCAAGCACGCGTTGGCCTATCTGCGCCTGATCGCCAACCCGGAGGACGACACCGCGCTGCTGCGCGTGATCAATTTTCCGGCACGCGGTATCGGCGCACGCAGCCTTGAGCAACTACAGGAAACTGCCAGACAACAGAATTGCAGTTTGTGGCAGGCAGCCATGACGGCTGCCGGGAAGGGAGAAGGGGGAAGGGGGAAGGGTATTCCGGCCTTCGTGGCGCTGGTCAAACAGATGCAGGAAGAGTCCATCGGCCTGACGCTGGCAGAACTGGCGGAGCTGGCAAGCACGCTGTCCGGCATGCGGCAATTCTATCTGGGCGAAAAAGAAGGCGAAGACCGCATTGCCAACCTGGACGAACTGATTAACGCCGCAGTGGCATTCACCAATCAGGACATCGGCATGCAGGTCGACGAAAACGGCGAAACGCAATCTCTGCTGACCCAGTTTCTCAGCCACGCCAGTCTTGAGGCCGGTGAGCATCAGGCCGATATCGGCCGCGATGCGTTGCAGCTGATGACGGTGCATGCGGCCAAGGGGCTGGAATTCAAGACCGTGTTCATCAGCGGGCTGGAGGAGGGCTTGTTCCCGCACGAACAGAGCGCTTACGAAGCGAGCGGGCTGGAGGAGGAGCGGCGGCTGATGTATGTCGCCGTGACCCGCGCCCGGCAGCGGCTTTACCTGAGTTACGCGCAAAGCCGCATGCTGCACGGGCAGGTGCGCTATGGCATTCCGTCACGTTTTCTGGACGAGATTCCGGAAGCGCTGCTGAAACGCCTGAATGCGACAGTCAGCGCCGGCAAACTCGCAGATCAGAACCTTCAGTCTGCGCCATCTTCGCCGCAAAAGAACGCGATGCCGTGGAAAATCGGCCAATCGGTCGCCCACGCCAAATTCGGTCAGGGTGTCGTCGTCAGCTACGAAGGCAACAGCAACGATCTGCGCATACAAGTGAACTTCGGCAAGGAAGGCATGAAGTGGCTGGCGCTGGAATACGCCAAGCTGGAAAAAATCCAGAGCGGACGTTAATCGGCTTTTTCGCCTAAATCTTCTGAAAGTACAGCTGCCGGATGGTAGTAAACGTGACGGTAACTGTAGTACTGAATCGCCAGCAGAAAATAGGTGATGATCAACAGACTGCCGAGCACCACCAGACTCATGAGCACGGCCCCGACCACGCCAGACAAGGCGGTGATCAGCCCCACCAGCACACCAGCCACCAGCATCAGCGCCGAGATACCGGCCCCAAGCAAGGTCAGCGAAACGGTAATGGCGATCATGTTTCTCCAGCATTGCCAGAGACTGTGCTTGATGGCGTCAAGAACCGAATATCCATGGTAGGCCACCAGCATGGGCGAGAACCACGAAGCCAGTATCATCGGCGTCAGCAACAGCAACATCTTGAGCATCAGCGGCATGGCCAGCCCGATCAGCATTTCCGGGTCGGCTTTTTGCTCCACCAGAGCGGCGAATGCCGTCATTTCGTCCTTGACCAGAAAGCCGGTCAAAATGCCGTAAGCGAGAAAAATGCCTCCAAGCGAAATCAACCGGACGAAGTTGGGCCTGATTTCCTCCACCAGTTTGCGCGGATCTGCCTCACGCCCCCAATCCTCTTCCCGGTAGACGCCGATGAACAGCGCCAGCAAGGTCGGCCAGAACAGGATGACAATCAGGCTGATCAGCACCGGCATGCCGGGAATCGAAGGCAGCATGATGAACAGAATCACATAGAGCAGGGCGTAAAGCAGCCACTTGGGCGGGCTCTGGCGGAACAGCATGATGCTGCGATATACCCAGTCGAGACCGGTCTTGAACGGCCCCATGGCTTTTTCCTGACCTTGCGGCATCGTGCTCATCAGTTCATCTCCAGAGATGTGTGCGCTGCGTGACATTGCAGGATACGCTGAAAATGCTGCGGGTCCTTGGCATGAATCAGCTCCCCCTCCTGCGGGAAATGCATGTCATACAAACGCGATAGCCAGAAACGCAGGGCGGCGATCCGCAACATGACCGGCCATGCCGATTTTTCCGCCGCCGTCAGCGCGCGTATGGCTTCATAGCCTGCCAGCAACGCAGCCAACCGCGTTTCGTCCAGACAGCCGTCAGCCTCTATGCACCAGTCGTTGACGGCGATTGCCAGGTCGTATAACAACGCATCGTTGCAGGCATAGTAGAAATCGATCAGACCGCCCAGCTTGTCGCCATCGAACAGGACGTTATCGCGAAACAGGTCTGCATGAATGACGCCCTCAGGCAACACAGGCAGCGCGTTCCGCGTCTGAAACTGCAGTTCGCTTTTCAGCAGTGCGGCAGATTCCCCATCCAGCATGGGCATGACCGCTTCGGCGGTATGCAATCGCCATTCACGGCCGCGCGGGTTGCTCATGGTTTTACCGAACGATGCACCGGCAATATGCATTTGGGCCAGCACTTTGCCGATTTCGCCACAATGCAAGACTGAAGGCTGCTCGATCGATCTGCCGGGCAGGCAACTCACCAGCGCCGCAGGTTTGCCGTTCAGAAACCCAAGATTCTTGCCGTCATGCGTTCTGATCGGTGCAGGGCAAGGAATATCATGCTCGGCCAGATAACTCATCAGATCGAGAAAATAAGGCAATTCGTCTGCCGCATTTTTCTCGAACAGGGTGAGCACGTAACGGCCTGTGGTTGTAGTGACGAAATAATTGGTGTTGGTGATGCCGGAAGCGATGCCCTTCAGTTCGAGCAATTCGCCGAGCGGATAATCGGCCAGCCAGATTCCTAGCTGCGCTTCGGTGACGGTAGTAAAAACAGACATAAATCAAAAGCGGGCAACATCATGCGAGGACGATGCGCCCACCTACCTTGTTAGTGTGAACCCGTTAAAAGCGAAAGATGACCCATTTCGGAATGATTACCGGCTCGCCCGGCCCATCAAATCTCGACCAGCCGCCATTCCTGTCTTCTTTTTGCAGATAGTAAGGCACGCCATGCGCGGGGGTGATCTTCAGCATGTAGAGCTCGCCGTTGATGCGGTATTCCTCAACCGTCTCGCCCTCGCGCTTGATGATGGTGACTTCAGGTTCGTCGACACCGTCGAGATCAAGGCCCATCGGCGGTGGCGGCACCTCCGGCAACGGTTCGAGATTGGGCGGCGTGCGATCCGCAGCTATTG
>DIVE01000110.1:0-7737 GCA_002423265.1 Methylophilaceae bacterium UBA6140
CCTGTTCCCGAGCCTGCCCCGGCAGTCGAAGCGCCAGCTGTTGCGACCGAGTCGCGCACACTGAGAAAAACCGTACTGACGCCGGAGCAGATTGCTATGCGCGAGCAGGAAGCCAGGCGTCATGCCAACCTGGTAGCGTTGCAGACCGAAGAGCTGCAAAAGAAGCAGGCGCTGATTCAGAAGAGACAGGAAGAAGAGGCGAGGAAAGCTGCAGAAGCTGCGGCCGCCGCTGAAAAAGCAACCAAGTTGTCAGAGGGTACTTTGCACAAACCTGTCGTCAAGGAAGGCGCCAAGGATGCAGACAAGGCTGCAAAGAAATCCAGCAAAAACAAGGACTGGGCGGATACCCAGAACAAGAAGCGTGGCATCAAGACGCGCGGTGATGCCGCACTGAATCAGGCATGGCGTGGACATAAAGGTAAGTCCAAATCTCACAAGGACGGCGATGAAGGCCCCCATGCATTCAACGCGCCGACAGAGCCTGTGATTCATGAGGTGACGGTACCGGAGACCATTTCCGTGGCCGATCTGGCGCACAAGATGGCGGTCAAGGCGAGTGAGGTGATCAAGACCCTGATGAAAATGGGCATGATGGTGACCATCAATCAGGTGCTCGATCAGGAAACCGCGATTATCGTTGTTGAGGAAATGGGACATATCTCCAAGGCGGCTGCGCCGAACGATCCGGAAACTTTCCTCGAAGATGCCGAACATGCAGAAGCCGTGCTTGAAACCCGTCCTCCGGTTGTGACTGTCATGGGTCACGTCGACCACGGTAAAACCTCCCTGCTCGATTACATGCGCCGCACTCGCGTTGCTTCCGGCGAAGCGGGCGGCATTACCCAGCACATTGGCGCCTACCATGTGGAAACCCCACGCGGCATGGTGACTTTTCTCGATACGCCGGGTCACGAAGCCTTTACGGCGATGCGCGCACGCGGTGCCAAAGCGACCGATGTCGTGATTCTGGTCGTGGCTGCCGATGACGGCGTCATGCCGCAAACGATCGAGGCTATTCACCACGCCAAGGCCGGTGGCGTGCCGCTGGTCGTAGCCATCAACAAGATCGATGTGCAGGGCGCAAACCCCGAGCGCGTCAAGCAGGAGCTGGTTGCGCAGGAGGTGATTCCTGAAGAGTACGGCGGCGATACGATGTTTGTCGAAGTCTCGGCCAAGACCGGTCAGGGTATCGACGGTTTGCTTGAAGCCGTGCTGTTGCAGGCAGAAGTACTGGAGCTGAGAGCTGCAAAGAACATCCCTGCCAGGGGTCTTGTCATCGAAGGCCGTCTGGACAAGGGGCGCGGTCCGGTTACTACAGTGCTGGTACAGGCCGGTACGTTGAAACGCGGCGACATGTTGCTGGCCGGCAGCGCCTTTGGTCGCGTACGTGCAATGCTGGATGAGAGCGGTCAGGAAATCAAGGAAGCCGGCCCGTCGATTCCGGTCGAGATTCTTGGTCTTTCCGACGTGCCTAATGCCGGTGAAGAGATGATCGTGCTCAATGACGAGCGCAAGGCGCGTGAAATTGCCTTGTTCCGCCAAGGCAAGTTCCGTGATGTCAAGCTGGCCAAACAGCAGGCGGCAAAGCTTGAAAACATGTTCGAGCAGATGGCCGATGGCGAAGTGAAAACCTTGCCGATGATTATCAAATCCGATGTGCAGGGCTCTTATGAAGCGTTGGCGACCTCTCTGCAGAAGCTTTCTACGGACGAAGTCAAGGTCAACATTATTCATACCGGCGTTGGCGCCATCAGCGAATCCGACGTCAATCTGGCATCCGCTTCCAAGGCGGTGCTGATCGGCTTCAACGTACGTGCAGACGCAGGCGCGCGCAAGTTGATCGAAAACCTCGGGGTGGATGTGCGTTACTACAACATTATCTATCAAGCGGTGGATGAAGTCAGGGCAGCATTGGGTGGTATGTTGGCGCCGGAGCAGAAGGAAAATGTGATCGGCCTCGTCGAGATTCGCGAAGTCTATCGTATCTCCAAGGTGGGCGCGGTGGCAGGCTGTTATGTGCTGGATGGGATGGTCAAGCGTGGCTCCCGAGTACGTGTGCTGCGCGACAATGTCGTGGTCCACGAAGGCGAGCTCGATTCGCTCAAGCGCTTCAAGGATGACGTGAAAGAGGTCAAGGCCAATTTCGAATGCGGCCTGTCGCTCAAGAACTTCAACGATATTGAAGTCGGCGATACCCTCGAAGTATTTGAAGTCGTCGAAGTGGCAAGAACACTGTAAAGCATCCTGCAGATGGCTAAAGAGTTTTCCAGAAGCGACCGTGTTGCCGAACAGATCCAGCGAGAAATCGCTGATCTACTGCAATTCGAGGTGAAGGATCCGCGTGTCGGCATGGTGACTATCACCGAAGTCGAAGTCAGCGGCGACATGGCACATGCGAAGATTTATTACAGCGCCAAGGCTGGAACCGCAGAGCTGCAGAAAGGGCTGGAGAAATCCGCAGGTTTTCTCCGCAGCCAGCTCGGCAAGCGCATGTTGTTGCGCACCGTGCCGCAGTTGCATTTCATCTATGACGCTTCGATTGATCGCGGCATGCGCCTGTCGAAGCTGATAGACGAAGCGCTCGCTCCGCAGCAGGATCAGAAAACTTCTGATTCAAAAAACAAATCTGCCAAATAACCGTCATTAACGGTATTTCAAATGCAATTCAAACGCATCAAGCGTGCCATTGATGGCGTGCTGCTACTGGACAAGCCCCTGGGGTATTCATCGAACCAGGCGCTGCAACAGGTCAAACGACTTTATCAGGCCGCCAAGGCCGGCCATACCGGCAGCCTTGATCCATTGGCGACTGGCCTGTTGCCGGTCTGTCTGGGCGAAGCTACCAAGTTCTCGCATTTTTTGCTGGATGCCGACAAAAGCTACCGTGCGCTGATACAACTCGGCAGCACGACTACAACAGGCGATGCGGAAGGTGAAGTTCTGACCCGCGCGCAAGTCAACGTCAGTCCTGCGTTGCTGCAAGAAACGCTCAGCAAGTTTGTCGGCCCGATAGAGCAAGTGCCGCCCATGTATTCGGCGCTCAAGCATCAGGGCAAGGCGCTTTATGAATACGCACGCGACGGTCAGGAGGTAGCGCGGCTCGCACGCCTGATCACCATATTCGACATCAAGTTGAACAACTTCGATCAAGCTTCAAACCGCGCAGAGATCGATGTGGTCTGCAGCAAAGGCACGTATATCCGCACGCTGGCAGAAGATATCGGACAAGCACTTGGTTGCGGCGCCCATCTCGCCGGATTGCGCAGACTGACAACGGCGCATTTCAGCCTGCAAAATGCCTATACCCTCGAACAGCTGGAAGCCATGAGCCTGGACGAAAGGGATGAAGCGCTTTTGCCGGCCGAGTCATCCGTGCAGGATCTGCCATCGGTTGAATTGGATGACGATAGTGCCTACTACCTGTTACAGGGGCAAAGTGTCTGGAAATCCGGCGTTAAAATCAATGGGCTGTTCCGCATCTATCAAGAAAGCGGCCGCTTTCTTGGGCTGGGTGAGCTGGATGCTGATGGCAAGGTCGCACCGAAACGCCTTCTGGCGATGCGCGATTAATGCGGTTTCGCGCGCTTGCTTGAATATTTAATCAATAGTTACTTGATAAGCCAGCACTTTTAAGGTTAGAATGCGCGGTTACTGAAGGTAAAGAATATCCAGGAGAAAACATGTCCATTACGACAGCAGAAAAAGCCAAGATTGTGGCCGATTATCAACAGGCAGCAAATGACACCGGTTCCCCGGAAGTTCAAGTGGCTTTGCTGACAAGCCGTATCAGCACTCTGACAGAACACTTCAAGATCAACGCCAAGGATCACCACTCTCGCCGTGGCTTGCTGGCCATGGTCAGTCAGCGTCGCAAGCTGCTTGATTACCTCAAGCGCAAGAATGCTGACCGTTATCGTGCCCTGATCGAGCGTTTGGGTCTGCGTAAATAATTTACATTCACAAGCCAGTTACTATCTTTGTGAATTGATATAAAGCCGAAAGCATCGCATCAACATCAAGTTGAGCGATGCTTTCGGCTTTTTCGTTGGACGGTATTTTGTAAAATACTTGGTTATGAGAACACTCTAGAGCAGCAAGAGTGAATTGTGTAGATAGAAGAGAAGAGGATAGAAAATGTTCAATATCGTAAAAAAGACCATACAGTACGGTGCGCATCAGCTCACCCTGGAAACCGGCGAGATTGCTCGTCAGGCCGATGGCGCAGTAATGGTAAGTTATGGTGATACCGTTGTTCTGGTCACCGTTGTCGGTAACCGCTCCGTCAAGGCAGGTCAGGACTTCTTTCCGCTGACGGTTGATTATCAGGAAAAAACCTATGCCGCCGGCAAGATTCCAGGCGGCTTTTTCAAGCGTGAAGGCCGTCCGTCAGAAAAAGAGATTCTGACTTGCCGCCTGATCGACCGCCCATTGCGTCCGTTGTTTCCGGAAGCTTTTTATAATGAAGTGCAAATCGTTGCGACTGTCCTGTCATCGGATAGCGAGATCGATTCCGATATCCCGGCCATCATCGGTGCTTCCGCCGCTTTGGCAATTTCCGGCATTCCGTTCTATGGCCCGCTGGGTGCAGCGCGTGTTGGTTATCTCAATGGTGAATACGTATTGAACCCGACTGCCAGCCAGCTCAAAGATTCCGAGCTGGACCTGGTCGTAGCGGCTACCGAGACTGCTGTGATGATGGTGGAATCCGAAGCAAAGGAACTGCCGGAAGATGTCATGCTCGGTTCCGTCGTGTTCGGCCACGAACAAATGCAGGCGGTCATCAAAGCCATCAATGAATTGGCTGCCGAAGTCGCCAAAGAGCCATGGGATTGGGAGCCGCCGGTTACCGATACCGCATTGATTGAAAAGATGACTGCAATGGCTGCCGCTGACATCAACGAAGCTTTCAAGATCAAGGCCAAGGGCGAGCGCTCTGGCAAGCTGGACGAAATCAGAAACCGTGTGTTTTCTGAACTGATTACCGAAGAAACTTCGACCGAAGAAGCGAACAAGATCAAGACCGAGTTCTTCAATCTTGAAGCCAAGACCGTGCGTAGCCAGATTCTGAATGGTGAGCCCCGTATTGATGGCCGTGATACCCGTACCGTGCGCCCGATCCGTATCCGCACTGGCGTTCTGCCGCGTACCCACGGCTCCGCGTTGTTCACCCGCGGTGAAACCCAGGCGTTGGTGGTTGCTACCCTGGGCACCGGCCGTGACGAGCAAATCATCGATGCGTTGCAGGGCGAGTATAAAGATCGTTTCATGCTGCATTACAACTTCCCGCCGTTCTCCACCGGTGAAACCGGCCGTGTCGGCACGCCAAAGCGCCGTGAAATCGGTCATGGGCGTTTGGCCAAGCGTGCGCTGGTCGCCGTGTTGCCAAGCCAGGAAGAGTTCGGTTATACCTTCCGTCTGGTTTCCGAGATCATGGAATCCAACGGCTCCAGCTCCATGGCATCCGTCTGTGGCGGTTCTCTGGCGCTGATGGACGCAGGTGTGCCGATCAAGGCACCGGTCGCAGGCGTTGCCATGGGCCTGATCAAGGAAGGCAACCGCGTCGCTGTGCTGACAGATATTCTGGGTGACGAAGATCACCTCGGCGATATGGACTTCAAGGTGGCTGGTACCGAAGAAGGCGTTACTGCCTTGCAGATGGATATCAAGATTACCGGCATTACCAAGGAAATCATGCAGGTCGCGCTTTCGCAGGCGAAAGAAGGCCGTATGCACATTCTCGGTATCATGAAGGAAGCGACCGGCGGTATCAGCCACGAGCTTTCGGCATTTGCTCCCCGCATCATTACCATGAAGATCAATCCGGAAAAAATCCGCGACGTGATCGGCAAGGGCGGCGCGGTGATCCGTGCACTGACCGAAGAAACCGGAGCGACGATTGATATCGAGGACGACGGTACCATCAAGATCGGTTGCGTGAATGCAGAAGCCGGTGAAGAAGCCAAGCGCCGTATCGAAGCGATTACTGCCGAAGTTGAAATCGGCCAGAGTTACGACGGTGTCGTCACCAAGCTGCTGGATTTCGGCGCCATCGTATCGTTGTTGCCGGGCAAGGACGGCCTGCTGCATATTTCGCAAATCGCGCACCAACGCGTGAACGCAGTTTCCGACTTCCTGAAGGAAGGCCAGGCTGTTCGTGTCAAAGTGGTTGAGGCTGATGAAAAAGGCCGCGTGCGATTGAGCATGAAGGCGCTGATCGATCCTCCGGTCGCGGAAGAAAAACCTGAAGCTGCAGAAACTGGCGAATAAGGAAAGTACCGAACAAGTCCCTCACTTTCATTCCGGGGCCGCCAGAGGCGAAACCCGGAATCCGGCAGCTTGCTGAATGTCTGGATGCCGGATAACTGCTTCGCAGTTACCCCGAATGGCGAGGTTTACTTGATTCAGGTTTTCCCAAGCTACGTTCAATCGCAAGCAGCAAAGAAAAGCCCGCGAAAGCGGGCTTTTCTTTATCTGAAGTCTTTATTTGAAGGTTTTGGGCCGGACAGTGTTTTGGTCTGACTGTTGGCCTGGTTTCCCCCCCAGTTGTTCTGCCAGGCTGAAGACTACTGCCGCTTTTATTCGGTCTGCGCCTCGATTTCTGTTCGCGTCCGTTCTGCCGATTGTTCGATCACGATGCTGACGCCCTCTGCATTCTTCATCACCTCGCGTGGCTCCTCGGCAATTTTCGGTATCGCAGGGTCGCTCGGCGAGCAGGCAGCCAGAAAGGTGGCGAGAAAAATCAGCAGGTAAGGCCAGGATTTCATGTTGTTCTCCTTGTTGCAGGCTTGCGGCCACAGTGACTTAAAGGCATTATGCAGCATCTTGTTGATGCAATGGATAAAGGTAACAAATGAATAATTATTTGGCAGCGGTTTCCCGCATATTTCTCGGTACGATTTTTCTTGGCCCGGTCATCATCCGGTTATCTTCGATCATCAATCAACCTGACGGTTATGCGGCCTATCAGGCCTTGCTCGGCCATCTGGGATTACCCGGCATTTTTGCACCGGTCATCATCTTCATTCAATTGGTCGGCGGCGCTGCGCTGGTGCTGGGCTATGGCACAAGATTCGTGGCATTTTTTCTTGCGGCTTTTGCGCTCTTTCTGGCTTTTGTGCTGGGCCGCATGCAGCCGGAAGTCATGTTCCTCTACATGGGGATCGCCGGCGGTCTGGTGATGCTGGCACTGAATCCGGATACCCCCTTCAGTCTGGATAAGCTGAAGAAATAAACGCGGCAGGATATCGCGTCATTTCCGTCGCTACGGGAATGACGCTTTTGTTTGTCAGGATTATTTGTCAGAGTCCTGCATCAGGCTGCCGTAAGATTTTTCGGCAACTGAAAAACGACGTTTTCCACCACACCCTGCAGCTCTCTCACTTCTGCATCGCCGAGCGATTTCAGCCTGGCGATTACTTCCTGTACCAGTACTTCCGGTGCCGAGGCGCCGGCAGAGATGCCGATGCGCTTCTTGCCGACCAGCCAGGCTGCCTGCAAATGGCTGGCATTGTCGACCATGTAAGCCTCGACACCTTGATTTTGTGCGACTTCGCGCAGGCGGTTGGAGTTTGAACTGTTGGGCGAACCGACCACGATCACCAGATCGCAGTCTCTGGCCATGATTTTTACCGCGTCCTGCCGGTTTTGCGTGGCGTAACAGATGCTGTCGCTCTTCGGCCCTTGAATCAGCGGGAACTTGCGTTTCAATGCATCCACGATCATGGCGGCATCGTCGAT
>DIVE01000110.1:7753-13635 GCA_002423265.1 Methylophilaceae bacterium UBA6140
TCAGGATGGCCCTTGTGACCGATCATGACGATTTCGCGGCCGGAAGCATGCATCTTGGCGACTTCGATATGCACTTTGGTGACCAATGGGCAGGTGGCATCAAATACGCGCAAGCCGCGATTTTCGGCTTCGGTGCGAATCGCTTTGGAGACACCGTGCGCGCTGAAAATCAGCGTGTTACCGGCGGGAACTTCATCGAGGTCTTCGATGAAAATCGCGCCCTTGCGTTTGAGCTCGTCGACAACGAATTTATTGTGCACCACTTCGTGCCGCACATAGATCGGCGCGCCGAATTTTTCCAGTGCCTGTTCAACGATGATGATCGCGCGGTCTACGCCGGCGCAAAAGCCGCGCGGGTTGGCGAGCAGAATATCCATGGTGTCTTTCTTGGTCATTTGCATAAATCCTGATCAGTTACCCAGCCAATGCGCGAATGTCAGCAGCATGAGCAAACCCACCATCAGGAACAGCACGCGCCAGACGAGGCCGATAGCGCTTTGCAGGCAATCTGCATCCGCTTCGTCGCCAAGGCCCAGCTCCGGGCGGAAAACGATGATGCCTTTGTGCGGCAACGGTTCGCCCAGCTTGACGCCGAGCGCACCACTACCGCTGGCTAGTATGATGCCAAGTGCTTTTTCCGGCCATGCCGCAGCCTGTGTGCGCCAGCAATAGATCGCATCCTCGAAATCGCCGACGATGGCAAAACTGATGGCAGTCACTCGTGCCGGCAGCCAATCGATCCACTCGAACACCCGCGTTGCGAACTGGTTGAAGGTATTGCTCTCGAGCGTTTGCCATTCAAGCTTGAGCAGGTAGCTCAGACGGTAGAGCACGGCGCCGGCGGGGCCCAGCAGGGCAAACCAGAGAACAGGGCCGAACAGCCCGTAGTGCGAACGTTTCAAGGCCGTTTCGATGCTGACGCGGCAGAGCTGGGCGTGTGTGTAGCTGTCCGCATCGGTGCCTTCCCAATTGGTGAACAGTTCGCGGGCGAGGTCGATATTCTGGTCGCGCAGTGCTGCCACAATCTGCTCGGCGCGACGCTCGAACTGGCTGAAACGCAATACAAGGTAGAGCACGGCGACAGAAAACAGCAGGCCAAGCAGAAAGTTGATGGTCAACAGGACGAAATAGAGGATACCGGTCAGCAATGCCGGCAGCAGTGCGCCTGCCGTCCAGGCGAGCATGCCATGCAGCTTTTTGCCATCGTTGAGGTTGCGTTCCAGCCACTGCGCATAAGGTTGATAAAGCCGCTGTAGCAGGTCCAGCTGACGGTGCGGCCGGTAGTAGGTCAGCACCAGCGCTGCAAGCAAGGCGAGAAAATTCATGCGCCCGCTCCCGACATGGCGGACTGCATGGCTTCCTCCAGCGGCATTTCGACACGCAACACACTGGATTCGACGATCTCCAGCGTCGGCAGATGCAGCGTCGTGTGATGGTTTTCCGAGTATTCGATCAAGGCGGAATACGCTTTGCCATAGGCAAACAGCGGATGTGCCTTGATCTCGGCGACGACGACTTTTCTGAGCGGTATGGTGTCGATTTTGAGCGGTGCGGCGGGCATGGCATCGTTGCTGATGAGGAAGCCGGTACGCGCTTTCAGTGCTTCATGGGGCGTGGTTCGCGGGTCGGAGAGAATCAGCGTGATCTGTGCCCCGGCTGCGATGCCTTGCTGCTTCAGATGGAACAGGACCTCATCCTGCCTGGAGACGAGTTTGGAATAAGCACCTTCGGCTTCCAGATAGGCATAGGTGTAATCGCCGCGTTCTGCGGTCTCGACGCTGGCCGACGAGAACAAGCCCCACCACCACAGAATGGTGATAACAGGAATCAGGAAAACGATCAGAAAATACGGCCAGTGTTTTTTCACGTGTTGCGCGCTGACATGGTTGGTGTCACGGATGAATGAATAGCCCAAAAGATACCACAATCTGCAGGTCCCATACACTATGCGGCAGTGAATCGGAGCCTCGATGCGGGCATTGTTGGTATAATCGGCTGATCCATAAAATCAGACTGTTGACGCCTGTACTGAACATGAAAAATACCGCCACATTGCTCATCACCTGCCCGGACCGAAAAGGCCTGGTTGCCGCCATTGCCGATTTTCTATACCGGCATGACGCCAACATTCTGCATGCAGACCAGCACCAGGACAGCGAGAACAATCTTTTTCTGATGCGGGTAGAGTGGGATCTGCAAGGCGCTTCGCTGGGACTGGATGATTTTGCCGGACATTTCGCTCCCATTGCCAGCCGGTTCGAGATGAACTGGCAATTGAAGTCGACGCAGAAACGTCCGCGAGTCGCCATTATGGTATCCCAGTACGACCACTGTCTGGCCGACCTGCTGCATCGTCACCAGAGCGGCGAACTGAACTGCGAAATACCGCTGATCATCAGCAACCATCGCCATACGGAAAAGCTGGCGGCCTTTTACGGCATTCCGTTTCATCTGATTGAAGTCAGCAAGGAGACCAAGGCCGAGGCGGAAGCCAGGCAATTCGCCCTGTTCGACCAGCACCAGATCGATCTCATCGTGCTGGCGCGCTACATGCAGATTCTCTCACCTGAATTCGTACAGCGTTACCCGCAGCGCATCATCAATATCCATCACTCGTTTCTGCCCGCCTTTATCGGCGCGCGGCCCTACCACCGGGCCTTTGAGCGTGGGGTGAAGCTGATTGGCGCCACCAGCCATTACGTCACGGAAGTGCTCGATGAGGGCCCGATCATCGAGCAGGACATCGCCCGCATTTCCCATCGCGAGCAGGTGGAAGATCTCATCCAGAAAGGCCGCGATCTGGAGCGCGTGGTGCTCTCGCGCGCGGTGCGCTGGCACATCGAAAACCGTATTCTGGTCTATGCCAACAAGACGGTCGTATTTGACTGATACAGTAAAAAGGCAATAAAAAAGGAGGCTCAGGCCTCCTTTTTTATTGGTGCACCCGCTTGAAATGAAACTTCAGGCAGCCAGCAGGCCCGTTTGTTGCCGGGCTTTTTTTGTTTGCTATTGTTTTCGCCGTGAACGCTGTGCGCTCTGTGGCTGGACTGTCAGTCCTTCAACACGGATTCCAGCGCGTACAGCTGCGCTATCGTTTCGCGCTGGCGGATAAGACTGTGGCAGTCGCCGTCCACCATGACTTCGGCGGCGCGCGGACGCGTGTTGTAGTTGGAGCTCATGCTCATGCCATAGGCACCGGCCGACATGATGGCCAGCAGGTCGCCCTGTTGTAGCGCAAGCGGGCGGTCATGGCCGAGAAAATCGCCGCTCTCGCAGACCGGGCCGACGATTTCGTAGACTTGCGTTTCACCGTGCACGCACAGTCGACCGGCAGGATGTCGTGATAGGCGTCGTAAAGAGCCGGACGCATGAGGTCGTTCATGGCGGCATCGACGATGGCGAAGTTCTTCGCTTCCGTGTGCTTCAGGTATTCCACCCGTGTCAGTAGCAGACCGGCATTGCCGACCAGCGCCCGGCCCGGCTCGAATACCAGTTTGACCTTGCGGCTGCCGAGTTTCCGCAGCATGGCGGCAGCATACTCGCTGAAATCCGGTGGCGTTTCGTCGGTGTAGCAAATGCCGATGCCGCCGCCCGCATCAATATGGCGGATATGAATGCCGGCTTGTTCAAGCTGGTCGACCAACGCCAGTACGCGGTCGAATGCATCGAGAAATGGCGAGAGCTCGGTCAACTGTGAACCGATATGGCAGTCAACGCCATGCACCGCAATGTTGGGCATGGCTGCCGCGCGCTGGTAGAGGCTGAAAGCGTCTTCATAGGCAACGCCGAACTTGTTGTTCTTGAGGCCGGTGGAAATATACGGGTGGGTCTTGGCATCGACATTCGGGTTTACCCGCAGCGAAACCGGTGCGACCTTGCCCATTGCACCGGCGACGCTGTTGAGGCGGTCAAGTTCGGCTGCGGATTCGACGTTGAAGCAGAAAATTCCGGCCTCGAGTGCAGCCTGCATTTCTGTAGCGGTCTTGCCTACGCCTGAAAACACGATCTTGCCGGGATCGCCCCCGGCCGCGAGTACACGCGCCAGTTCACCGCCGGAAACGATATCGAAACCGGCGCCAAGCCTCGCGAAAAGATTCAGAATCGCCAGACTGGGGTTGGCCTTGACAGCAAAGCAGACGAGGCGGTCCACCGCCGCAAAGCCGGCATCAAAGCGTTTGAAGGCGGATTCGAGCGCGGCTCTGGAATATACGTAGCAAGGCGTGCCGTATTCGGCGGCAATCTTCGTCAGCAGCACATTCTCGGCATGGAGTTCGGCGCCGGCGGGGCCTGTTTTCAAGGTAAATGGGTTCACGTCAGATCTGGAATAGTTGTGTTGTCATGAATCAGTGCGTCAACAGCCACTGGCTATTTGCTGCCTTGCGCATCGCTCTTGGGAGGGTCCTGCGGGTATTGCTGCTCGGGAATATAGAGCGCGCCTTTGGTCCCGCACGCTGCCAGCCCCAGACAGATCAACAAACAGAATGAAATCAGCCGCATGATGTTCTTGATTCCAAAAAACTGCAGTTTAACATAGCGTATGACCGCTTGTCGGCCACAGGCTGCCGGTTATCAGCCAGCATTGGATTCAATGGCTGTCTCTCGCGCATAATAAAATCCCATAAAAAGGATCATGGTCAATGAGAAAAGCGCAGCTTCAATCTATCAGGGGTTTCACACTGGTCGAGTTGATGATCACCGTGCTGGTGGTCGGCATACTGGCGACCGTTGCATTGCCGAGCTATAAGGAATACATCATCAGAAGCAACCGTGCGGCGGCGCAGTCGGAGATGATGAATATTACCAACCGTCAGCAGCAGTTTCTGATCGCTGATCGTGGCTATGCGGACAAGGCAAAGCTGGAGGCGAGCGGCTATGCGCTGCCGGGCGAGATCAGCAGCCGATACAGCTACGCGATCGAGATCGACAATGATGCGGCGCCACCGCTCTTTACCATTACTTTCAGCGCAAAAGGCCCGCAACTTGCCGATGGCGATCTGACACTGGACAGCACCGGCGTCAAAACGCCGGCCGGAAAATGGTAATCATGCAGCATTCGTTCCCTGTCGATCAACAACGCGGTGCGACCATGGTTGAAGTGCTGGTCAGCATCGTCATACTGACTATCGGCTTGCTCGGTCTGGCCGGCCTGCAGTCGCGACTGCAGGTTTCAGAAATGGAGGCCTATCAGCGGGCGCAGGCTTTGGTGCTGCTGAACGATATGGCCAACAAGATCAGCACCAACCGCAACGAGGCTGAAAGTTATCAGACGGCAGCGCCGCTGGGTGCCGGAGAGGATTGCCCCGCAGCCGGAGAAACGCGGCAGGAAGCTGATTTCAATCAGTGGTGCATGGCGCTGAAAGGCGCAGCGGAGGTTTCCGGCGGCAGCAATGTCGGCGCCATGATAGGCGGGCGCGGCTGTGTGGAAAATATCGCCGATCACGAGTACATGGTGACCGTGGCATGGCAGGGCCTGGTGCCGCTCTCCGCGCCGCCGGCCAGCGTCAGCTGCGGGCAAGGCGAATACGACACGATCAGCGAGAATGCGGCCTGCAAGGACGACCTCTGCCGCAGAGCCGTGACCACCATTGTGCGAATCGCCACCCTGGGCTAGATCATGATGACGCGCGAACGGCATTTTTCGGTCACAAAAGCTCCTCCATCAGTCAGCGTTCAACAGGCAGGCTTCAGCATGGTCGAGCTGATGATCGCGATGACGCTGGGCTTGCTGATTCTGGCGGCATTGGTGACCTTGTTCATCAATATCAGCCGCACCAACAGCGAAATGGCAAAAATGAATTCACAGATCGAGAATGGCCGTTTTGCGATGCAGATATTGCAGCATGACGTGGCGCATGCCGGATTCTGGGGCGATTTCATGCCGC
>DIVE01000010.1 GCA_002423265.1 Methylophilaceae bacterium UBA6140
GTGTGCGGAATCAGGTTTACGCTGAAAGTGTCTTTTTCAACATGGTTGACCGTGAGGCTGACGCCGTCGATGGCGATCGAGCCTTTGAGGGCGATATAGCGCCAAAGCTGATGCGGTGCCCGTACTGCGAGATGCCAGCAGTCTCCGGTCGGCTCGAATTTCACAACCTGACCGACGCCGTCGACATGGCCGCTGACCAGGTGGCCGCCAAGACGGTCAGAATAGCGCAAGGCCTTTTCCAGGTTGACGCTGCGCGTGGTGTCGAGACCGACCGTGCAGGACAGCGTTTCCTTCGAAACATGTGCCTCGAAATGATCGCTGCCGAGACTGACGGCTGTCAGGCAAACGCCATTGACGGCGATGCTGTCACCAATCGCGACATCGGATAAATCCAGCGCGCCGGTTTCAATAATGAGTCTGGCGTCCGCCTCCATTGGCGTGACGCTTCTGATTTGCCCTACGGCTTGTATGATTCCTGTAAACATAGTGTAATTTTAGCAGGTAACCCTGACGAATTGAGGATGTGAATCGATTTGATGAAACGAATTCATGGATTCGTTGGTCAGCACTTGACAGGCTTCAGAAAAAAGGCGGTTCGCAAAGATATGGCCAGGCATCAAAACATCCTGTTTATCCGACCAACGGCAGTCCGGACACGCTGCAAACTCTTTCTGTTGCTGATCATCACATGCGTGCTTGCGCCGGTTGCACATGCCGGTGCTGTTGCCGGGAGCCGTCCGCCATATCACCAGCGCGACGATGTGCAGGCTTTCGTCGCCGAGATGTCGCGCAAGCACGGGTTTGCTGCGGATGAGTTGCATGAGGTTTTCGCCGGGGTTGAATTCCAGGCTTCCGTCGTCAAGGCGATGGAGCCGCCGAGCAGCCCCGGGGTGCGTTCCTGGGAGCGCTACCGGGCAAGCTTCGTCAATCAGCGACGCATTGAGCGCGGCCTCGGATTCATGCAGGAATATGCGGCAGATCTCAAGCGCGCCCATGCGCAATATGGTGTTCCGGAGCATATCGTGGCAGCCATCATCGGTGTCGAGACCATTTATGGACAGAACACCGGCCGCTATCGGGTCATCGACGCGCTGACGACGCTGGCTTTCGATTATCCGCGACGCGCCGAATACTTCCGCGGCGAGCTTGAGCAGTATTTGCTGCTGGCCAGAGAGCAGGGGCTGGATTATTTCACGGTGCTCGGTTCCTATGCGGGTGCCATCGGTCTGCCGCAGTTCATGCCGACCAACGTGCGCAAGCTGGCGGTCGATTTTGACGGCGATGGCAAGGTCGATCTGCGTAACAGCGTGGTCGATGCGATCGGCAGCGTGGCGCATTATCTCTCGGTGCACGGCTGGAAGACCGGCGCTCCGGTTGCCAGTCAGGTGATGTTTGACGGCACCGTGCCCGCTGAGTGGCTTCAGAGCATTCAGCCGGTCATGACCCGCGACGACATCAGGCAGGTCGGCTTCAGCACGCCGGCGCCGCTGGATCACACACTCAGCTTTGCCGTGATTCCGCTGGAAACTCCCGAACAGCCTCCGGAGTTCTGGCTCGGGTTTGAAAACTTTTATGTCATTACCCGTTACAACCGCAGCACCTTTTATGCAATGAGCGTGCTGCAACTGGCGGAAGCTCTGTACCAGCGTCCTTGAGCACAGGCCTTGCGATTTACCTGCTAGAATCCGCCCATGTCATTTTTAAATTCCCTTCCCTACGAGCTGTTCGTCGGGCTGCGCTACACGCGCGCCAAGCGTCGCAATCATTTCATCTCATTCATTTCCATGACCAGCATGGTCGGCATCGCCCTGGGCGTGGCTGCGCTGATCGTCGTGCTCTCGGTCATGAACGGCTTTCAGCAGGAACTGCGCACACGCATCCTCGGCGTTGCCTCGCATCTGCAGATTACCGGGCCGGATAACCAGTTGAGCGACTGGCAGTTTATAGCCGGCCGCGTCAAGGATCAGCCGCATGTGCAGGCGGCGGCGCCCTATATCATGGCGCAGGGTATGCTGTCCTACGGGCAGGCCGTGCAGGGCGCGATCGTGCGCGGCGTCCTGCCGACCGAGGAAGATCAGGTGGCTGAAATCGGTGCCCACATGCGCGCCGGTCAATTGAGCGATTTGCGTGCGGGCGAATTCGGTATCGTGCTCGGCGCCGAGCTGGCGCAGTCTCTAGGCGTCCTGATCGGCGACAAGGTCGTTCTGCTGGCGCCGCAGGGGCAGTTCACGCCGACCGGCATCGTGCCGCGCATCAAGCAGTTCAGGGTCGTGGGCCTGTTTCAGATCGGTATGTATGAATACGATGCCGGACTTGCGTTGATTCATATGGAAGACGCTGCCGTGCTTTACCGCATGGCCGACAAGGTCAGCGGCCTGCGGCTCAAGTTGGATGACCTGTTTCGCGCACCGCTGGTTTCGCGCCAGCTGACAGATCAGCTCAGTGATTTCGGCCGCTATTACGTCAGCGACTGGACGCAGCAGCATGCCAATTTCTTTCGTGCCGTGCAGATGGAAAAACGCGTGATGTTTATCATATTGACGCTGATTGTCGCCGTTGCGGCCTTCAATATCGTCTCCACGCTGGTGATGGCGGTGACCGATAAGCGTGCCGATATCGCCATCATGCGCACTTTCGGCGCCAGCCCGCGCAGCATCATGCAGATATTCATCGTCCAGGGTGCGCTGATCGGCGCGATCGGCACGGTCATCGGGGCTGCGGCGGGTATCGTCGTTGCCCTTAATATCGATGTCATCGTGCCGGCCATCGAGCGCATGTTCAATATTCAGTTTCTCGCCAAGGATGTCTATTACATCAGTGATTTGCCATCGCAACTCTTGTGGTCGGATGTCGGCATGATCGTGCTCCTGTCCTTTGTGCTGAGTTTGCTGGCGACGCTTTACCCGAGCTGGAAGGCGGCAAAAATGAACCCTGCCGAGGCGCTCCGCTATGAGTAATCCTTTGACGAATACACCGATTCTGGCCTGCCGGGGCTTGCATAAAACCTACCCTGGTCTTGATGTCGAAGTGCTCGACGATATCAGCATCGAGATCGGCGCTGGCGAACAGGTGGCGATCGTCGGTGCTTCAGGCTCCGGCAAGAGCACCTTGCTGCATTTGCTCGGTGGCCTTGATGTGCCGAGTTCTGGTGATGTGCGCATCCTCGGACATGATCTGGCCGAGCTGGATGAAGCGCGGCGCGGTCGCCTGCGCAACCAGGCGCTGGGCTTCGTCTACCAGTTCCATCATTTGCTGCCGGAGTTCACTGCGCTGGAAAACGTGGCGATGCCCCTGCTGATCAGGCGTATCGAGCGAACCGAAGCGATGCGGCAAGCGGAAGCTGTATTGACCGGTGTCGGCCTCTCGCACCGGCTCGAGCACATGCCGGGCGAACTTTCCGGCGGCGAGCGCCAACGTGCGGCCGTGGCGCGCGCATTGGTGACCGATCCGCAATGCGTGTTGGCCGACGAGCCGACCGGCAATCTCGATCGTCATACTGCGAATGCCGTATTCGATCTGCTGCTTGATCTTAATCGTGACCGTGGAACCGGGCTGGTCGTGGTGACGCACGATCTGGAGCTGGCGGCAAAAATGCGTCGGCAGTACCGCCTGCAGGACGGCCATCTCTCACCCATTCAAATGTAGTCCTGAATAGTGTGACACTGCTTGCGCTGATTTTCGTTTTCGGTGCCTGGGTGTTGCAGCAGTTGCCTGCATTGCCTGATCCCTGGTGGGCGCTTTTGTTTTTGCCAGTCGTGGTGCTCACCATGCTCGGAAAAAGTGCTGGTGCTCCGGCATTCAGGATTTGTTATCGGCCCGGTCTGGCGTTTATCGCATTCATGCTCGGGTTTTGCTGGGCTGCAGTTTCTGCGCACAGCCGGCTCGCCGACCAATTGCCGTTGGAGTGGGAGCGGCGCGATGTGCAGGTGATCGGTGTGATCTCCAGCATGCCGCAGCGCCATGAATACGGGCAGCGTTTCGAGTTCGATGTCGAGCGCGTGCTTGACGATGAGGCACACATCCCGCGTCATATTCTGCTTTCCCACTACCAGCGGGAGTTTGACGGGCAGGGCGCTGCGCCTGCGCCTGATTACCGGGCCGGTCAGCGTTGGCGGTTGACGGTTCGCGTCAAGCGACCGCACAGTACGCTGAATCCATATGGGTTTGATTTTGAAGCCTGGTCGCTGGAGCACGGCATACGCGCCAGCGGTTATGTGAAAAAGCACACCGAAAACCGTTTGTTGACGGCAACGGTCTATCGTCCCGGCCATATGGTCGAAATGCTGCGTGAGCGTATTCGCGACCGCATGCAGCATGTGCTGCAGGACAAACCTTATGGCGGTATCCTGCGGGCGCTGGCGATCGGCGACGAAAGCGGCATCACGCAGGATGACTGGCAGGTTTTTCTGAAAACCGGCACCAATCACCTGATGAGCATTTCAGGTCTGCATATCACCATGCTGGCCGGTC
>DIVE01000044.1 GCA_002423265.1 Methylophilaceae bacterium UBA6140
CATGCCAAGCCCATGGGCAAGGTGGTGGAAATTCTCGGCAATTACGCGGACTCCGGCATGGAGATCGAGATTGCCCTGCGCAAGCACCAATTGCCCTACGAATTTTCCAGAGAGGCCGTGAAACAGGCCGAGGGCTATCCGCGCGAGGTGCAGGTGAAAGACTGGAAGGGACGTGTCGATCTGCGCGATATGCCCTTGATCACGATAGACAGCGAGACGGCGCGCGACTTCGATGATGCGGTGTATTGCGAGCCGCAGGGCAAGGGCTGGCGGCTGGTGGTGGCGATTGCCGACGTCAGTTTTTACGTCAAACCCGGCGACGCGCTGGACAAGGATGCCTATGAACGCGGCAATTCGGTCTATTTTCCGCGCCGGGTCATTCCAATGTTGCCGGAAGCGCTTTCCAACGGGCTTTGTTCGCTCAACCCGGATGTCGAGCGGCTTTGCATGGTGTGCGACATGCAGGTGGACGGCTTGGGCAACGTCAAGCGTTACCAGTTCTATCCTTCGGTCATGCGCTCCAAGGCGCGCATGACGTATACCAAGGTCTACGACATGATCGTTAACCCGCAGGGAGAAACTGCCAGGGAATACGCCTGGTTGATGCCGAATGTGCAGCATCTCTACGCGCTCTACCAGATCATGGTCAAAGCGCGTGAAAAACGCGGCGCCATCGAGTTCGAGAGCTCTGAAACTATGATGGTTTTCAACGACAATGGCAAGATCGAGCGTATCGAGGCGGTCAGCCGCAACGAGGCGCACAGGCTGATTGAGGAATGCATGCTGGCGGCCAACGTTTGCGCCTCGGATTTTCTCAAGTCGCACGAGCATCCTGCGCTCTATCGCATTCACGAAGGCCCGACGCCCGAGAAGCTGGAGGCATTGCGCACCTTCATGGGCGAATTCGGCTTCGGCGTTGGCGGCGGCGATAGTCCGCATGCCAAGGATTACGGAAAATTGCTGGCCCAGTTCAAGGGCCGGCCCGATGAGATGCTGTTGCAGACGGTACTTTTGCGTTCCATGCAGCAAGCGGTCTACAGTCCCGATAACATCGGCCATTTCGGTCTGGCCTACGAGTCCTACACGCATTTCACTTCACCCATCCGGCGTTATCCCGATCTGCTGATACATCGCGCTATCAAGGCGGTGCTTGAAGGCCGCAAATACAGTGCCGGCAACTGGCAGGAGCTGGGCATGCACTGTTCTGTCACCGAGCGGCGCGCAGATGATGCGACACGCGATGTACAGGCGTGGCTCAAATGTTATTTCATGCAGGACAAGATCGGCGAGGAGTTCGATGGCACGGTGGCTGGCGTTACCAGCTTCGGTCTGTTCGTGGCGCTCGATAATATCTACATCGAAGGTCTGTTGCATGTCACCGAGCTGGGCAACGATTATTTCAATTATGACAAGGCACGACATGAGATGGCGGGTGAGCGTAGCGGTGTGCGTTACCGTTTGGGTGACCGGTTGCGCGTAAAAGTCAGCCGGGTTGATCTGGAAACCAGTAAAATAGACTTTGTGCTGGTAGCGCCCGAAGACCGGTTGCCGGCACCCGATCTTCGACCATCAAAACCCGTTGTCAAAGCCCGTGCTGCGACCGGGTCTGCATCCGGAGCGAAGCCGGCAAAGAAAAGCGCTGCCAAGCCGGCGAAATCCGCAAAACCTGCTAAACGAGGCACCAAATCCAGATGAGTGACACCCGTATTTTGTTCGGCTTTCATGCCGTATTGAGCCGATTGCGTCAGCATGCCGCCAGCGTGCAGGAAATATTGATAGACCGCGATCGTGTCGATGCGCGCATGAAGGATTTGCTGTCCATGGCGGAAAGCGCCGGTGTGCGCCTGATGCAGGTGGAACGCTCGCGTCTGGACGGGCTTGCCGGCGTGCATGGCCGCCATCAGGGCGTGATTGCCCGCGTGATCGACACGCCCATTCCCTACAGGGATATCCACGACATTCTCGAATCCGATCTCAAGGAGCCGCCGCTTTTTCTGATTCTG
Source organism: Methylophilaceae bacterium UBA6140 (assembly GCA_002423265.1). Classification (GTDB taxonomy): domain Bacteria; phylum Pseudomonadota; class Gammaproteobacteria; order Burkholderiales; family Methylophilaceae; genus UBA6140. The sequence goes on from DIVE01000044.1 coordinate 2,004, forward strand.
GACGGTGTGGAAGACCCGCACAACCTCGGCGCCTGTTTGCGCGTGGCCGATGCCATGGGCGTACATGCCGTGATCGCGCCCAAGGACAGGGCGGCAGGGCTTAATGCCACGGTACGCAAGGTGGCTTCTGGGGCGGCGGAGACGGTTCCTTTTATTGCGGTGACCAATCTGGCGCGTACCATGCGCGAACTGCAGGAGGCTGGCGTGATGCTGGTGGGTGCGGCGGCGGAGGCGGAGCACACGCTCTTGACCATGGATTTGAAAGGCCCGCTGGCACTGGTGCTGGGAGCCGAAGGTGGCGGTTTGCGCCGTCTGACTACAGAGACTTGTGATGCGCTGGTCAGTATTCCGATGTTCGGCTCGGTCGAGAGCCTGAACGTTTCGGTAGCGAGCGGTATCTGTCTTTACGAAGCGCGGCGGCAAAGACAGTCAGTGCCGGCTTTCTGATTCCCTTGAATTCTGCGTTTGAGGTTTATTTTAGACCGTTAAAATGGTATTTTAACGGTCTTTGCAGATTCAACTGTTGCATCCTGAATTCGTCTTGATTTTTTCATCTGTTTTATCAACTTATCGGAGTTAACATGGCTGTAGAACGTACTTTATCCATCATCAAACCAGACGCAGTTGCCAAGAACGTTATCGGCAAGATCTATTCACGTTTCGAGACCAATGGTTTGAAAATCGTTGCTGCCAGGATGGCGCAATTATCCCAGGCTGATGCTGAAGGTTTTTACGCTGTGCATAAAGAGCGTCCTTTCTTCAATGACCTGGTCAAGTTCATGATTTCCGGCCCGGTCATGATTCAGGTGCTTGAAGGCGAAAATGCCGTTGCCAAGAACCGCGAACTGATGGGTGCCACCAATCCGAAGGAAGCGGCTGCTGGTACGATCCGTGCCGACTTTGCCGAAAGCATCGATGCCAACGCCGTGCACGGCAGCGACTCCGCTGAAAATGCGGCAATCGAAATCGCTTATTTCTTCGGTAAATAAGTCCTGGTTTGAACACGCCCTAATGGCCGTCAATCTGCTCGATTTCAATCAGGCACAGCTCGCCGAATACTTTCAGGGTATCGGTGAAAAGCCTTTTCGCGCCAAACAGCTGATGCGCTGGATGCATCACTTCGGCGTGAACGATTTCGCGCAGATGACGGACATCGCCAAATCGCTGCGTGAGAAACTTGCCGCAGAGGCAACGATCACGCCGCCCGAGGTGCAGATGGAACAGGTTTCTGACGATGGCACGCGCAAGTGGCTGGTCGGCACCGGCACCGGCAATGGCGTGGAAACCGTGTTTATCCCGGAAGATGATCGCGGGACCTTGTGCGTGTCGTCCCAGGTGGGTTGCGCGCTCGAATGTACCTTCTGTTCGACTGGCCGTCAGGGTTTCAATCGCAATCTCAAGGTCTCGGAAATCATCGGTCAGCTCTGGCTTGCCAATCGCTCACTGCGTCAGGCTGATGGCTACGATATGCTGCCGCCCGGCGAGCGCATTATCAGTAATGTTGTCATGATGGGCATGGGCGAGCCGCTGGCCAATTACGACAATGTCGTCACCGCTATGCAGATCATGCTGGATGATTCGGCCTATGGCCTCAGTCGCCGCCGTGTGACCTTGTCCACATCCGGTCTGGTGCCGGCGATGGACAGGCTGAAAGAGGATTGCCCGGTTGCGCTGGCCGTTTCCCTGCACGCACCAAACGATGCCCTGCGTGATGAGATCGTGCCGATCAACAAGAAATATCCGCTGAAAGAATTGATGGCGGCCTGTCAGCGTTACCTGGTGAAGGCACCACGCGACTTCGTTACTTTCGAGTATGTCATGCTGGATGGCGTCAATGATTCGGTCGAGCACGCCAGGCAGTTATTGCAAACGGTGGGCGATGTGCCCTGCAAATTCAACCTGATTCCCTTCAATCCGTTTCCCGA
>DIVE01000138.1 GCA_002423265.1 Methylophilaceae bacterium UBA6140
TTTGCCAATGTGCGCATCAAGAACCTGATGCTGCCGCCCAGGGCCGATGGCTCACGAGTGGAAGGCGGCCAGACGCTGCATCAACCCTCCGGCGAACAAACTTCCATTTTCGACGCCGCCACGCGCTACATGGCGGATGGTGTGCCGACCATCATTTTTGGTGGTGAGGAATATGGCACCGGTTCATCCCGTGACTGGGCGGCCAAGGGTACGCAACTGCTCGGCGTCAAGGCCGTCATCGCCCGCAGCTTCGAGCGCATCCATCGTGGCAACCTCGTGGGCATGGGCGTCTTGCCATTACAGTTTTTGGGTGCGGATTCCACTGCCTCGCTGGGAATAACAGGCAGCGAACTGTTCGATCTGGATGGGCTGGACAGCATCCGGCCACAACAGGAAGTGACCCTGGTCATCCGCCGGACAGATGGGACAACGAGCCAGGCAACATTACGTCTGCGCATCGATACGCCGGTTGAAGTCGATTACTACCAGCATGGCGGCATTTTGCCTTTCGTCTTGCGGCAGTTGCTGGCAGTGGCGTAAGGTATTGTTTTTAATCGCTGAAAAGCGCATCAAAATGAATGGCGAGACAGTGAATGGCGAGACAGTGAATGGCGAGACAGTGAATGGCGAGGCAGGGCTGCCGGTGTTGGCGTGATGCTGGTGAAAGTGGCATCTTGCGGTTGCTGCTCAGCGATAGCCAGCGGCAGATTGCGCCAATCTTGACTTATCTGCAAAGCCAAGTACACTGAATGAAAAAATAATCCGTGATAAACACGGTCGTTGCAAAGCAACAGTAAAAATAGGAGTCATGTTGGTTATAGCCAGTGGCGAGCGCTCACCCTTGCCGGATTTTATAAAAAATAAAACTTTTAAGGAGATGTTCATGAACGCACCGGAAAGCCGTAGTTTGACTGCTGAACGTGGCAATGGCCTGATGCCGACGAAGGACTTTTATACGGCGGAATACCATCAGCTTGAAAAAGAGCGTGTTTTCAAAAAATCCTGGTTACGGGTCGGCAACGAAGAGTTGCTGCCCAATGTGGGCGATTATTTCGTCAAAGAGATTGAGTCTTGTGATACCTCGGTCATTGTTGTGCGCGGCCGTGACAAGCGTATTCGAGCGTTCCACAACAATTGCTCACACCGCAACAACCGGATCGCCTATGTGCCGGAAGGCAATACAAACGGCTTCAAATGCCGCTTCCACAGCTGGGCCTATGGCCTGGATGGAAAACTGATAGCGATCCCCGATGAGCATCTGTTCCCCGGCCTGTCAAAAGCCGACAATGGGCTCGCCGAAGTGGCTTGCGATTCATGGGAAGGTTTCATTTTCGTCAATGTCGATCCCAAGCCCGCGAAGACGTTGCGCGAATATCTGGGCGAGGAAATCTACAACGGCTACAGCGGATTTTTCACTCAGTTTACCCGGGTTGGCAAGCTGACCTCGGTCGTGAATGCAAACTGGAAGGTGTTTCTGGACGCTTTTGTTGAGTCCTACCATTTCTCCACCGTACATGCTGCTTCGGCCAGCAATGTAGTCACCAGCCGCGAATTCCCCAATGGCAATATCGATGCCTTCCGCGAATTTGGCCCGCATCGCACCATCTCGGTTACCTCCAGTGTCGAGCTGCATACGCCGGCGCTTTCTGAACAACTGGTGGGCAAGTTCAGTGGTGGTCAAACCCTGGCGGGCGACCGCACTAAAAAAGTAGAAACGCCGCCGCAGATCAACCCGAAAAAACGCGCGGACTGGCTAAGCGATATCCTGATCGTTTTCCCGATGGCCAACTTTCAGGCGCTGCAAGGTTTCTTCGTGTCACAAAACTATTGGCCGCTGAGCCATGACCGCACGCGCTGGGAATTTGAAATCTACATGCGGGCGCCGCGAAATGCCGCTGAAGAGGTGGCGGTCGAATACAACCGCAACTATCTGCGTGACGTCGTGCGTGAAGATTTGCAAAACCTGAACTGGGTGCAAAGCAACCTGAATGCCAGGACCAAGGATCATCAGATCCTTGGCGAGATGGAAACCATGGTCCGCTCCGCATACAAAACGCTTGCCGAGCAAGTTGGTAGCGGCTGGTAATGGGCCAAGTGCCGATACCCTTAATAAATAAGGAAGGTTATTCAAAATGAATAGTGCGACAAACGGATTATTACCGCAGCAGTTTTCCGGCCTTGCCGGCCATCTGAATTTTGCCTTGCCGACAACCAAGGAGCGCGTGCGCGCCCGGGTCAATAGCAGTATGCCTGAGTTGCAGGCCTTCTATGATGATGTTGGCCCGCAAATGGATAACATCATGACCTATTTGCTGGATTTTCCACCCGACGAAAAGCAACTTGCTCCCCAAGAGTTGCATCTGGTGAAGCTGGCCAAGGCCTTCATGGCAATAGCCCCGGCGCTGGAGTTGTTTCATGCGCCTGATGAGCCCAATGTCTGGGGCTTTGAAGACATGGACATGGATGATCGGGTAGTCACCCCCTATCAGGCATAAGCTGCAACAGTAGTTTTTTGGAAGCTGGCGAGCCATAGTACCTCGCCAGCATAAAAACACAAGGACACAGGAGGAGTGGTTTCATGGGCAGATTACAAGGCAAGATCGCATTGATTACCGGAACGGCGGATGGACAAGGACGCGCTGCGGCGCTGGCCTTTGCCCGCGAAGGCGCCAAAGTCGTTGGTTGCGACCTGAAGACGGACCTGGCGGCGGAGACAGTGGAAATGGTGCGCCGCGCCGGTGGCGAGATGGTGTCAATGCAGCCCTTGCACCTGAATGACGAAGAGCAGGTCAAGGCCTGGATCGACTTCGCTGTCAAAAGCTATGGCGACTTCGATATTCTCTACAACAACGCCTCGGGGGTGCGTGGCGGCAGCATCGAGTCCCTGACCCGGGAAGACTGGGATTTCAACATCGCCAATGAAGTCACCATCCTGTTTCTGGCCATCAAGCATGCCCTGCCGGTATTCAAGCGCAAAGGGCGCGGCGTGATCCTGAACACCGGCTCGGTCGCCGGCATGGTTGGTGCGGCGATGCCGGGCAATATCCCGGGCAACTTCGTGCATAACATCTCCAAAGCGGCGGTTATCCGCATGGGGGTCAATCTGGCCGTGGAACTCTCCCCGTACAATATCCGTGTCAACACGGTGTCCCCCGGGCTGATCGATACGCCGGCGACGCGCCCCCTGTTGCAACAGCCCAATGGATTGGAGCTTTTTCTGAAATCTGCACTCATCCGTCGCGCTGGACAGAGTGAAGACATCGCCCAGGCTGCGGTATTCCTGTGTTCCGACGAAGCGAGCTATATCACTGGTGCGAATTTGCCGGTGGATGGCGGTTGGACGGCATCGGGCGGCCTGGGTCAGCCAGATCCAGATACCACCAAAATATTTGCCGAAGCCATGGCCAAGCTATGCAATATACCGGGCGGACCAAATGGATAGGGGATAAGGGACAAGGAACCCCAGTGATTTTCTCTTGTGCAGATGACAAGAATGATGCTCCTAAGCGCATAAAGAAGAGCAAGGCGGCCGGAGTTTTTTAACACGTCGTTGCCGATCAAGGAGACAGCCATGAATGCACCAGCCAGTACACATGAAATGAGAGTCATGACCCGGATTCCGGATATGGGAAGCGGGCCGATTCCGGTTGAACCTTATATTTCGCCGGAATACTACAAAAAAGAGCAAGAGAAAATTTTTAAATACGCGTGGATCAATGTCGGGCGGGTTGGCGCGCATATCCCCAATCCGGGTGATTACGCAGTGCGCGAACTGGATTTTCTTGATGCCTCGATTCTGCTGGTACATGGCCGTGATGGTGTGGTACGTGGTTTCTACAATGTCTGTACCCATCGGGGTAATTCCGTTGCCAGCGGATCGGGCAACGCACGCTCGGCTTTTGTCTGCGCTTTTCATGGCTGGGCCTTTGGTCTGGACGGTGGCCTGAAGACCGTGCCCAGCGAGGAGCAATTTCCAGGACTGGACCGTGCCCAATACGGCTTGAAACCGATCGCTACTGAGATGTGGCGCGGCTTTATCTTTATCAATGCGCAGGAAAAACCAGCCACATCGCTGGTTGAGTTCCTTGGTGGCTGGGGCAAGCAACTGGAAGCCATTGCCTGGAAATACGGAGCAGCAATTACGCCAGCCGGAACAATCGAGCAATCACCGGCCAACAATCCCAGCAAGGATGAAAACTGGTGGTTTGATCTCAATGTATGTTTTCCCCAGTCTCTTCATTGATGTCGGCATGGGATGGTTTTTGACTTATAATTTTCATCCGGTCAGCGAAAACGAAACTGTCGGGGAGATTAATAGTTACCAGCTTCACGTCAGCACACCAAGCCAAAAGCTGTCGCAGGAGTATGCAAAAATACTTTTGCGCGATGTGTCGTACGAAGATTTATTGACCATGGAAGGTGTTCAGGAAGGGCTCGATTCAGGTGTCCTGAAGACCATTCAGCCTGGCCAGTTTGGGATCACCATGCGCCATCAGTATTGGGTGGTTGAGCAATGGGTTAATGCCGCATAAGTTTTTTTATAAATAGACTAGAGGAGAAGTAAAAGATGCCAAAGCCACTTCCAGCCGGATTCGATGATCTTGTGCGCTTTACGGATAAATGGATACTGCCAACCGAAGCCGCACGCCATTCCACGCGACTTAACAGCACGTTCGAGGAACTGACGGATTTATATAATACGATGCTCCCGCGCATGGATGCACTGATCATCCATCTGGATAACTACAAGCTTGGCGAAATGCCTGAAAAAGAGAGCAACCTGATGGATCTTGCTTTCAGTTTTATGGAGGTAACAACTGCTGTTGAACTCTTCAAGCGGTCAGGTATCAGAGGGTTTGATCCAACCCGTCTCAAGGTCTGGATGTAATCGAAGTGTGGCGATGTGGTATGCGGTTTGTGCAGGTTGTAATGAAGAATTCGGCCGAGTCGCCGGCAACTCTCAGCCAGGTGGGCTTGAGACTAGGCTTTGCCACATCTATCAGGTAATTTGTTTGTTGTATAAAGGAGATTTTAATGTTGGGATTTAAGATAAAAAGTGCGGTAGCGATAGCCTGCTTTTCAGTTGGTGCTGCACATGCGCTAGGCCTTGCCGGTACGGTCAAGCAAGATAACGGCCAGCCAGTTGCCGGCGTCATGATCAAAGTCACCAGCGCCAGCGCTGCTGCTTTGATTACCAAGGTCTTTACCGATGCCAAGGGCGAATACGCAGTACCTGACCTGGGCAAGAATGTCGGCGTCAACTCCATGTATGTCGAAACCTTCAAGTTGGGCTACGAGCAGGCCCAGCCGCAGGCCAAGGCATTAGCTGTGGTGGTGCCAAAAATCAGCAAGGGTGTCGCCCAAGTCGATTTTATCCTGAAGCCCACGGCCAACATCGCCGCTCAGGTTCCGGCATCGGCTTGGCTATCAGCGGCTCCAGAGTCCGCCGGGAAAAGCCGCACGGTTATTACTTGTACCCAGTGCCACCAGATGCCTAATGAGCGCACGAAAAGGCTTGCCGAGGGGCTCGCCGGTCAAGATGAAGCCCAGCGCGAGCAAGTCTGGCGTGCGATGGTCGGCGCGATGCGTAGCGCAATTTATGGCGCATTGCAATCTGAGCATTCGCCAGCCATGACCCCGGAGCAGCTGGCTGAAGCCGCCAAGCCGGAAAATAGCTTCATCGATAAGAAAGATGAAGACATTGTCGCCCCCTGGCTAGCGAAATACATGCCGACCAGTTTCGATAAGTTTGACGCCGCGAACAAGGCGAAGTTTGCCAATGTGCCGCTTGGCGTGACGAAAAAGACCGTGATCCGCGAATATCCATATGACGAAAAGTCATTCGTACGGGAAACGGGCGCAGTGAATGGCGAATACTGGGTGGATGATATTTCGCGTAACCGCATTGGCAAGCTGGATCCTAAAACCGGCGCTTACACATGGTATGACGTGCCGAGTCCGGGGGCGCCCGCGCCACACACGATGGTGATGGATGGTGAAGGCAATATCTGGACGACCCTGCTAGGCGGCACTGGTGAAATGGCCTCCATGTTCAACCCAAAAACTGGAACCTGGCGTATCTATGGTGGTTTCCCCAAAGGCATGGCGGCGCACGATTTTTCGCAGGGTGCCAACTACCTCATGGACTTCGACAAGAACAACATGAACTGGATGACCATCATTACCCATAATAAAACCATAGGGTTCAACCGTGCTACTGGGGAAGTTTCCCCCATCTACGATTTGCCCCTCCAGGAGGGTGAAACCCCATTCCATATTGGTGCTTATGGCGGCGGCATGACCTCCGACAAGAACTTCTGGTTTGCCCAGTACTATGGTGTCTTGGGGCGCTTTAACACCGATACCCGCAAGGTGGATTTTTCGATCAAGTATCCTGACTATGCCGGCCCTCACCGTATGGTAGTGGACAGCAAAGACATCATTTACCTGACATTGATTGGGTCGGGGCAGATCTCGGTGATTGATGGCAAAAAGCTGAAGGAAATCAAGCGCATTGACCTGCCTGATCTCAGTAGCGCACCTTATGCCATCAGCCTGGATACGCGCCGGAATGCCTTGTGGATTGCCACGGTGAATAACGACAGCCTGTTCAAATACGACCTGAGCAGCGGAAAGTTCACCGAGTATCCTGTTGGCATCAAGGATCTGCACATGCGCAATATCGCTATTGACAAGAAATCAGGCGATTTGTGGATAGCCAGCTCACCGATCCCGTCTAACGAAAGCGAAATGCGCCGCCTGTTTCTGTACCACCCTGGTGACATTTAAAGGCTGGTGCCAAAAGTAAATCGGCCTGCCGTCACAACAGCAGGCCGATTACACAGGCTAGAGTCCCTGTATATTTTGCTTATGGGCAAAATAAAAACAACCGGGTTTGCTCTAGAATAGCTGTGTGACAGCATGTAATGTCCACCGGATTTGGGCTCAATTGATGGGCATGTTAATTTCATGAAAAGTTTGGAATGTAATCAAAAGGGGGAAGTTATGAAACAACGCAAGGGAATGATCAAACCATATGTGGGCGCAGCCGCAGTACTGCTGGCCGCCTCATTGCAGCAAAACGCGATGGCGCTGCCAGCCATCAAGATCGGTGATGTGGAATTCGGCACGATTAGCGGTTTTATCCGCGAGCATGCGTCATGGAACCTGTATGACCATCCGGATCTGGCAAATCCATTTACTGGAACCCAGACAATGGAAGGGCAGGGCGAGCTGTCTATGCTGCGCACGACCGTTGAAATGCAGTATGTCAGCGGCAAAAACCTGTTGCCCTACGACATGCAACTGACTCTGGTGGGACGTTTGAACAAGGAATCCCGCACCACCTACCTGAAGCGGCTGGACGCTAACCCGCTCCAGACAGGCGACCTGATGGATAATTACAACAGCAATCGCGAAGGTATTCGCGAGGCCTATCTGGATATCCCGTTTTCAGATCGGGTCAGGCTGCGCTTTGGTAAGCAACAGGTCGTGTGGGGCGAGACCGACCTGCTGCAAGCGCTGGACCTGGTGAATCCGCGTGATTTGAGCTGGCGCTCGTTGTTCGAGCCGGAAGATGAAGAATGGCGCAAGCCCCTGATCATGGCTAATCTGATCATTGATGTGCCGGAAGCCAATGGCTCCTTGCAACTACTCTACCGCCCAGGCTGGGATCGTGACAGCCAGATGGGCAATACGCTGGATTTGTTTGGCGGACGTTGGGCAGCTCAGGGCAGCAAGGGTGTCAATACGTTGGCTATGCTTCCATACAACTACCACCACTCAGAGGGCAATACTGATGATGCATCCTATGGTGGCCGCTGGACAGGTGTTGCGGGCGACCTGGGCTATTCGCTGGCTTATTATCACACGTTGAGCGACAACCCGGTGCTCAACGTCAGCGCGCCAGCATTGGGTATTACCCCCTACAAGGGGGGGATTGGCTCGAACGCTACGGACTTCAGCACACTTGGTGCTCCATTGCCGCCGGGCTTCGCTTTTGGCGAATTCATCCTGCCGCAAATTGACATTATCGGCGGATCGCTGAACTATCCGCTCACAGGCATTGACATGGTGCTACGCAGCGAATTGGCTGTTACCCTGGACAAGCCTTATAACGCGGAAAGTGTTGCCGGTGGCGCTGCCTTGCCCACCATCAAGGAAAAAACGACAGCCAAGCTAATGATTGGCTTCGACAAACCCTGGCGCGGTGGCAAGGCGATTTTTGGCACATCGACTTCACCGTTCTGGACGGTGCAGATATTCGACAGCTGGATTCCCGGCTTCAAGGTGGAAGACAAGCTGCTGGACATCGGTTCATCGCATCTGAAAGAGCATTCGGTGATCGCGGTGACTACCTTCAACTTGAACTATAACAATGACACGGTGAATCCAGGGGTCGCCTTGGCCATGGACACCAGCAACGGTGGTG
>DIVE01000082.1:0-6339 GCA_002423265.1 Methylophilaceae bacterium UBA6140
ACCAGCCGCGGCTATATTGCTACCGGCAAGGTACTGTCGGCCGTCGCCGGTTTTACACCGCGCGTGTGCAAGATGGTCAACCTGCAAACGCCTATCGTGATTCATCCGCTGCAGGCTTGCGTCAGCGAACCGATGAAGCCGTGGCTCGACACCATTCTTGTTTCCGGCAGCCTGCATGTTTACGTCAGCCAGTCATCGCGCGGCGAGCTGGTCATGGGTTCTTCGCTCGACCCTTACGAAGTGCATTCGACCCGCTCCACGTTCGATTTTGTCGAAGGGCTCACATCGCACATCGTCGACATGTTCCCTTTCCTCTCCAACGTCAAGATCGTCCGCCAGTGGGCCGGCATGGCCGATATCACGCCGGACTTCGCACCGATCATGGGCAACACGCCGATCAGAGGTTTTTACCTCGATGCGGGCTGGGGAACCTGGGGCTTCAAGGCGACGCCGATCAGCGGCAAGACCATGGCTTACACCATGGCCAATGACCGGCCGCACGAATTGATTCATTCATTCCGCATGTCGCGTTTTGAAGAATACGAATTAACAGGTGAAAAGGGCGCTGCTTCGGTCGGCCATTAGGCTGAAGAGGCGTCGAAAGCAGAGGCGAAACGAAAATGAAACTTCTTGAATGTCCGATGAATGGCGTCAGGCCATTAAGCGAATTCCTCTTCGGCGGCGAGTACCGCGAGATGCCGGATCCCGATGGTAGCGACGACTACGAGTGGGCGGGTTACGTGCACTACCGCGATAACGCGCCAGGCGTGAAGAAAGAGTGGTGGTATCACGGGCCGAGCGGCACCTGGTTTATTGCCGAGCGCAACACGCTGACCGATGAAGTATTGAAGACCTACTTGTTCGGCAAGGGCCAGACCGCCGCCGGCAAGACCAATAAAAATCAGACAACGAGTACGGAGCAATCAATATGAGCATGAGATTGCCGAAACAGGCAGGTGAGTGGATCAGTCGCGAGAAGACCGTGCGTTTCACNNCGCAGCTTCAAGTATCACCGCGCACGCGGCGTGCTGAGTTTTGCCAACCATGACGTCAACGTCATGGTGACCGACGGCAACGATACCAATATCCGTGGCGACGTCGTGGCTTTAAGCAACGGCATGAAGCTTGATGCGGTCAATACCGACGGCGGCGTCATCAAGGACAAGAACAAGTACATCGATTCCCTCTCGCCCTTGCTGCCGGTGGGCTTCTACTACAAGGCGTTTCACAAGCCTGCCAGCCTGTTCCCGTTCTGGGAAAAAGTGATCCGCAAGGCGGCGGGTCTGGGCGTGGTCAATTTCAATTATCCCCGTATCACCAAGCGCAAGCTGAACCAGCACTGCGACCTGCTGGTGATCGGCGCCGGTCCGTCAGGGCTTTCTGCTGCGCTGGCAGCTGCTTCCGAAGGTCTGGAAGTGGTGCTGGTGGATGAGAACCGGAGCCTGGGCGGCAGCCTGAACTACGATTACGCCGGTAGCGACGCCTCCAGAAAGATACTGGAAGAGCTGCAAGCCAAGGTTGCTGCGACTGCCAATATTCATGTCTATCTGGACGCTTATGCCGCCGGTTATTACGCCGACCATATGGTACCGGTGGTGACTGCCAACGGTATTACGCGTGTGCGTGCCAAAGCCGTCATCGTCGCCACCGGCGTGTTCGAGCAGCCGCCTGTGTTCCATAACAACGATCTGCCCGGTGTCATGCTCGGTTCGGCTGCGCAGCGTCTGATCAACCGTTATGCGGTAAAGCCTTTCAACAAGGGTGTGGTCGTCACTGCCAATGCGCAAGGCTACCGTGTAGCACTCGATCTTCTGAATGCCGGCGCCAAGGTGGCGGCATTGGTCGACATGCGTGCTGAGGGCCAACGCGACGACCTGGTCGGCGAGCTGGTGCGCAAGGGTGTGAAGATTTACCCGGCGAGCTGCGTCTACGAGGCCGTGCCTACCCGCGACAAGCTGGGCGTGCAGGGTGCGGTCATCTGTCCGTTCGATGAAGCAACCGGTCAGGCCGATCCCGGCAAGTCGGTCAATATCGAATGCGACGGCATCGCCATGAGCGCTGGCTGGGCGCCCGCCGCTGCGCTGCTCTATCAGTCCGGTATCGGCATGGGCTACAGCAACGAGATACAGCAGTTCGTGCCGAATCGTCTGCCTGCCGGCATTTTTGCCGCCGGCCGCGTCAACGGCGTCTACTGCCTGCAACAACGCGCCAACGACGGCATGCGTGCCGCCGCCGAAGTGCTGCGCTATCTCGGCAAGAGTGCGCCTCAAGTCACGGTCGAGAAGCATCAGGGTCCGTCACCCAGCCACCCCTACCCGTTCGTCGAGCACCCCAAGGGCAAGAATTTCGTCGACTTCGATGAAGATATCCAGATCAAGGACTTCATCAATGCCGCCAAGGAGGGTTTCGACAACATCGAGCTGATGAAGCGCTTCACCACGGTCGGCATGGGTCCGAGCCAGGGCAAGCACTCCAACATGAATGCGATTCGCATTCTGGCAAAAATCCGTAATCTGCCGGTCGAGAAAATCGGCACCACGACCGCACGTCCGTTCTTCCATCCGACCCCGTTCGGGCATCTGGGCGGCCGCAGCTTCCATTCGCACCGTCTGACCTCGATCCATGCCTGGCATGAATCGGCAGGGGCGTTCTTCGTCGATGTCGGCGCCTGGTCGCGTCCGGCCTATTACCAGAAACCGGGCAAGAGCAAACAGCAGCTGGTTCTGGAAGAAGCACAGGCCGTGCGCCAGTCGGCAGGCATCATCGACGGCGGCACGCTGGGCAAGATCGAAGTGTGCGGGCCGGATGCCGCGCTGTTCCTTGAGCGCTTCTATACCGGCAAGTTTGCCGACCAGAAGGTAGGCACCACACGTTACGCGCTGCTGCTCGATGAATCCGGCGTCATTGTCGATGACGGTATCGCCAGCCGCCTGGCCGATGAACTGTTCTATCTCACCATCAGCACTTCGAACGCGGCTGCGGTATATCGCGAAATGCAGCGCTGGCTGCAGATCTGGCAGCTCAATGTCGGTCTGGTCAACGTGACCGGCGCCTACGGCCTGATTAACGTCGCCGGTCCGGCTGCACGCGAGATCGTCGGCAAGCTGGTCAGTATCGATCTGTCCGATGCCGCATTCCCCATGGGTGCGGCCTGCGAGACTGAAGTTCTTGGCGTGCCGGTGCGTCTGGTGCGGGTCGGTTTCGTCGCCAATCTGGCTTACGAAATCCATATGCCGAGTGCGCACGGACTCAACTTCTGGCAGGCCCTGCTTGAGGCCGGCGCCAGCCACGGTATCCGCCCGTTCGGGACCGACACCCAGCGCCTGTTGCGTCTGGAGATCGGCCATCACATGCCCGGCTACGATACCGACGGCCTCACCAATCCATACGAAGTCGGTGCCGAATCGGCCCTGGCCATGGACAAGCCGTTCTTCATCGGTCAGCGCAGCCTCAAGATCATCAGCAAGAAGAAGCTGGCCAAGATACTGGTGCCGTTCGTACTCCCTCAGGAGTATTCCGGCGAAATGCCGCAGGATTGTAACCTCGTGATTGACGGCTCCGCGATCAAGGGCCGCGTCACCAGCATCAGCGCCAGCCCGGCAGCGAAACGCATCATCGGCCTGGCTTATGTAGACCCTGCGAAAGACAAGCCGGGTTCGGTGTTCGATATCCGGACGGACAACGGTTCCATCGTCAAGGCGACCGTGGTTGAAACACCGTTCTTCAATGCGGATTAAAGGAATCAGGACATGACAACACCTCAGACAGCAATGATCAGGAAAACGCCGGTGGCGTATGCCCAGCAAGCCTTGAAGCCGAAGATGGGCGAACTGCATGGCATGGAAGTCGCGCTCGAGTTCGAGGGCGCCAATGTTGAGAACGCCCGCAAGCAGTTGCTCGGCGTCACCGATGTCAGCTGCTTTCAGCGCTTCTCGGTCAAGGGCCCGCAAGCCGCCGCATGGCTGGCAGGCAAGGGCATGAATACGCCGGCCGCGATCAACAGCTGGGATGAAGCGGCACCCGGCACCATGATTCTGAGACTGGGCGGCAGCGAGTTTCTGCTCGAGGATCAGTACAGCGGCGATACCTGTCCGGGTCTCGCCAAGGATTTCAAGCAGGCCGATGTCCCCGGCGTTTACAAGGTTCAGCGTGCAGATGCCGCTTTTATCCTGAGCGGCAGCGAAGCGCTCGACCTGCTTTCCGAGCTCTGCATGCTGGACCTGCGCGATAGCGCCCTGTCCGGTAATGCGGTGGTAATGACGCAGATCGCAGGTATCTCGGCCACGCTCCTGAGGCAGACGCTGAACGGGCAGCAGGTATACCGGATTTGGTGCGATGGAACCTATGGCCCCTATCTATGGGACATGTTGACGGAAGTCGCCCAAGAACTCGGGGGTGGCGCAGTCGGCCTCTCCTGCCATTTCAAGAAATAAGACAATTTTCTAAGACTATTTTCAGGGAGATACGGATGAAATCGTTGGCTGAAGCAAAGAAGTTCTTGAAGGACAACAACGTCAAGTATGTGTTGGCGCAGTTCGTCGATATCCACGGTGTGGCCAAGGTCAAGTCGGTTCCGGCCGCACATATTGAGGACATTCTGACGGCTGGTGCAGGTTTCGCAGGCGGTGCCATTTGCGGCATGGGGATTTCTCCCAACGGCGGTCACGACTATATGGCGGTCGGCGAACTGTCAACGCTCTCGCTGATACCCTGGCAGCCCGGCTATGCCCGCCTGATCTGCGACGGCCATGTCGATGGCAAGCCGTATGAATTTGACTCCCGCGTCGTACTGAAGCGCCAGATCGAGCGTTTGAGCAAGCGTGGCTGGACCCTCTACACCGGCCTCGAACCAGAATTCTCACTGCTGAAGAAGGATGAGCACGGCAGGATTCATCCGGTGGATCCGACCGATACGCTGCAAAAGCCATGCTACGACTACAAGGGTATTACCCGTCAGTCGGCTTATCTGGAGAAGCTGACGGAAGCGCTGATCGCTGCCGGACTCGATGTTTATCAGATCGACCACGAAGATGCGAACGCGCAGTTCGAGATCAACTATACCTATGCTGACTGTCTGAAGAGCGCCGATGACTTCATCATGTTCAAGATGGCAGCAAGCGAAATCGCCAATCAGATGGGCATGATCTGCTCGCTGATGCCCAAGCCTTTCAGCAATCGCCCGGGTAACGGCATGCACATACACATGTCGATCGGCGACGGCAAGAAGAGCCTGTTCCACGACGATAGCGACAAGACCGGCCATGGCCTGTCCAAGCTGGCCTACCACTTCCTCGGCGGCATTCTGGCGCACGCGCCGGCACTGACCGCACTGGCAGCACCGACCGTCAACTCGTACAAGCGTCTCGTTGTCGGCCGCTCCCTCACCGGCGCCACCTGGGCCCCGGCCTATATTTCCTACGGCATCAACAACCGTTCGACCATGGTACGCATTCCTTACGGCCGCCTTGAGTTGCGTTTGCCGGACGGCGGTTGCAATCCTTACCTCACGACGGCAGCGATGATTGCCGCCGGTATGGATGGTGTAGAGCGCGAGCTCGATCCGGGCAAGGGCAATGCCGACAACCTGTATGACTATTCACCTGCTCAGTTGAAAGAGCATGGCATCGGCATCCTGCCGCAGAACCTGAACGAAGCGATTCGTGCTTTCGAAGAGGACAAGGTCCTGCGCGACGCGCTGGGCAACGGCCTCTCGGAAGAGTTTATCAACCTCAAATCGATGGAATGGGTGGAATACCAGCGTCACGTTTCCGAGTGGGAAATCGAACGTTACGCCGAGTTTTTCTAGAATTTTAGCAGCACTTATCAGGAGATCATTATGTGTGGAATTGTTGGACTACTGGTGAAGAACCAGAAAATGCGCGCCAATATCGGCGAACTCATGCTGCCTATGTTGATAGGCATGACGGAACGCGGCCCGGATTCCGCCGGCCTGGCGATGTTTACCGCCCCGGTTGCGGACGATGCAAGAAAATTCAGCCTCTACTCCGGTGAAGAGGACTTCAACTGGGTCAAGCTCGGCCACGAGTTCGAGAAACATCTCGGCACCAAGGCCCACATCGAGCCCAAGGCCAACCATGCCGTGCTGACCACCACCCTGGAACCTTCGACGGTCAAGGTATGGCTGCTGGAAAACTATCCGAAGCTGCATCTGCTCTCCGTCGGCCAGTTGATGGACATCTACAAGGATGTCGGCACACCGGCTGAAGTGGCTGCCCGCTACGACTTCAAGAACTTCAGCGGCACGCACCTGGTCGGCCATACCCGCATGGCAACCGAGTCTGCGATTACACCGGCACACGCCCACCCGTTCACCGCAGG
>DIVE01000082.1:6397-7497 GCA_002423265.1 Methylophilaceae bacterium UBA6140
CACGGTTTTGAAGAGCTGGACGGCTTCTACACGCTGCTGATGGGCACCCGTGACCAGCTGGCGCTGGTACGCGACCCGTTCGCCTGCAAGCCCGCGATCATCGCCGAGCATGATGACTATGTCGCAATCGCATCGGAATTCCGTTCGCTGGCTCATCTGCCCGATATCAAAAACGCGAAGGTGTTCGAACCTTCCCCTAAGGAGATGTATGTATGGAAACTCTAAAATTCGATCTGGACAAGAAGCCGCTGCGCGAAGTCAACCAGTTCCTGCATGGCGATGCCAGCACCCTGAACGGCAAGTCCATCGTCATTGAAAACCCGAATGGCGCCCACAACATCGCCGTTGGCATCAAGGCCGATGTCGAGGTCACCATCAAGGGCCACGCCGGTTACTACGCCGCAGGCATGAACCAGTTGGCCAAGGTCGTGGTGGAAGGCAGTGTCGGCAGCGGTGTCGCCGAGAACATGATGTCCGGCCATGTGCACGTCAAGGGCTTTGCCTCCAACGCTGCCGGTGCTACCGCCAACGGCGGCCTGCTGGTGATCGACGGTGACGCCGGTCTGCGTTGTGCGATTTCTCTCAAGGGTGCGGATATCGTGGTCGGCGGTTCTGTCGGCAGCTTCTCCGCCTTCATGGCGCAAGCCGGTAACTTCGTGATTCTGGGCGATGCCGGCGAAGGCCTGGGCGACTCCATCTACGAAGCCCGCATCTTCGTTCGCGGCAAGGTCAAGAGCCTGGGCGCGGATTGCGAAGAAAAGGTCATGGGACCCGAAGAGCGCAAGATTCTGGTCGATCTGCTGGCCAGGTCCGGTCACAGCGATGTCGATCCAGACAGCTTCAAGCTCTATGGCTCTGCCCGCACTCTTTACAACTTCCACGTCGACAATGCAGGAGCCTACTAACATGAGCGACCAATCACATAAAACTCCGCAAACGGAGCCACGCATTTCAGCTACGTTTGACAAGTACACTTTGTCCGAAATCCGCCGCGCAGCCGCGACCGGTATTTACGACATCCGTGGCGGTGGCAGCAAGCGCCATCTGCCGCACTTTGACGATCTGCTGTTCCTCGGCGCTTCGGTCAGCCGTTATCCGCT
>DIVE01000082.1:7542-14566 GCA_002423265.1 Methylophilaceae bacterium UBA6140
AGCACCACCACCGGTGACGGCGGCATGACACCGGAAGAACGCGGTCATTCGACCACGCTGGTATACCAGTATCTGCCTTCGCGTTACGGCATGAACCCTGACGACCTGCGCAAGGCCGATGCGATTGAAGTTGTGGTCGGTCAAGGTGCGAAACCTGGTGGCGGCGGTATGTTGCTGGGCCAGAAGATCACCAAGCGCGTCGCCAAGATGCGTTGTCTGCCTGAAGGCATCGACCAGCGCTCTTCCTGCCGTCACCCTGACTGGACCGGCCCGGACGATCTGGAGATCAAGATCGCCGAGTTGCGCGAAATCACCGACTGGGAAAAACCGATCTACGTGAAAATCGGTGCGACACGTCCTTATTTCGATACCGCGCTTGCTATTAAAGCCGGTGCCGATGTTGTCGTGCTGGATGGTATGCAGGGCGGTACTGCTGCAACGCAGGAAGTCTTTATTGAGCATATCGGTATTCCGATTCTGGCTGCGATCCGTCCTGCCGTGCAGGCGCTGCAGGACATGGGTATGCACCGCAAGGTTCAGCTCATCGTCTCCGGCGGCATCCGTAACGGTGCTGACGTGGCGAAGGCGCTGGCACTGGGTGCCGATGCAGTTGCCATCGGTACGGCAGCACTGGTGGCGCTGGGCGACAACGACCCGCACCTCGAAGAAGAGTACAACAAGCTCGGCACCACTGCCGGTGCCTACGACGATTGGCACGAAGGCCGTGACCCTGCCGGTATCACCACGCAGGATCCGGAGCTGATGAAGCGTGTCGATCCGGTACAGGCCGGCCGCCGTCTCGCCAACTACATCTCGGTCATGACCATGGAAGCGCAAGTCATCGCGCGTGCTTGCGGCAAATCGCACCTGCACAACCTGGAACCCGAAGATCTGGTGGCGTTGACCGTCGAAGCTTCCGCCATGGCCAAGGTGCCGCTGGCAGGTACTACCTGGATACCGGGAGTAAGCAAGTACTGATCCTATTAACCCTCCGCCCGTATCCGCTGACCGGATCCGGGCGGAGTATTGCGCTTTACCCTCCCGGCTCTCCGCCGGGTTCTTAAAAGGGAGTAACGCTATGAACAGGTTTTGTAACAATCAAGATGGAGCCTCCACTCGCATCGGTTTGTCAGATGAGTTCATGCCAAAAGGCGTTACTCCTTTTCTTTTTCTTCGCGTTTCTTTCTGTCTGAACCAGGCTGCCGCCAGGCTGCGGCACGCTGCCGTTCATCCGCTCGATTACCAGTTGCAATCTCCCTTCACCTGACTACGGTCGGCACAGCAACATCCCCCAATAAAAAAGTGAGAAGGAGAATGTAATGACTAAAGACCTCGTGATCAGAATACACAACATGTATCTGCGCGATTGCTTCATGGCCTGGTTCGATGTTGCCTTTCTTTGGGCTATCGTACTGTTCGTGTTGTATGCCATCCTCGGTATCGTGCAAGACCCCGATATCCGTCTGACGCTTTATATCGCCAGCGCGCTTTTGCTGCTGTTCAACACGGCCTCCGTGTTCGCCATGACCCGNNAAACTCAAAGCCAGGACATAGGGAGATCAAAATGAAAAAACATTACTCGCCCCCCAGTCAGGGGATTTTCGGTCAGATTTTCGACAGCCTCTTCATTCTGGTACTGGTATACGCCAGCTTGATGATTCCGTTGCTGCTGAAAGCTGAGGAAAAGGCCGAATCAGCGGCTGCTGCAGTGCAGGCCGCCGCCAACGCGACCTGGGAGTCTCTGGGGCAGAACGCAGTCCAGCAGGCGCAGTGGATCAAGCTCGGTTATGGCCCGGAAGAGGCTGCCGTGCTGATCAACGACCGTTTCGATTACACCATAGATCCCCTGATGCTGGTGATCACGATTGCTGTGATTGCCGGTTATTTCATTTTCATGCTGACCGTTTCCAAGCGTCAGTACCGTGAAGTGATTGCAGAAAAATTCGATTAATAACAGGGGTTTTCAGGAGGAGAAGGACAATGATCTTTTGGGATGTTTTAACCTACGCCGCATGGGGCCTTTCGGCGATCATGCTGATGTGGATGGTGGTAGATGCTTTCATGGTCTCGTCGCAGTATGACGAGGAGTTTCTGATGAGTTCGCGTGAAGGTGAAGACGAAGTGATGCACGGCGTCGAGCTGGACGGGGAGAATAAATAATGGCGACTGAAAAGATCGGCGTTGGCAGCGGCCAGCGCATTTCCATGCTCAAGGTTCTGAACCCGTTCCATATCTGGGCATTGGGTGTCGGTATCGTTCTGGTGGGTGAATTCATGGGCTGGAACTTCACCGTGGGTAAGGGCGGCGCTTATGCCTCGCTGATCGCCTGCTGGGTGATCGGCCTGTTGTATACCTGTGTGGCGATGATCGACTCCGAAGTGACTTCGACGGTGGCGGCAGCGGGGGGGCAATATACCCAGGCCAAGCACATCATCGGGCCATTGATGGCCTTTAACGTCGGGCTTTATCTGGTCATGGCCTACACCATGCTGTGCGCGGCCGATGCGCTGGTGGTGGGCGACCTGATGAAATCGGGGGCGGCAGTGATGGGCTATGCCGATCTCGATACGCGACCGTTCGTGGTGCTGACCGTAGCCTTTCTGGCATGGCTCAACTACCGTGGCGTGTTCATGACGCTGACCATCAATCTGGTGATCACCTTCCTTGCCTTCATGTCGCTGGTCGTGCTGTTCATTGCGGTCAATCCGCTCAGTCAGGGCGATGTTCTGCAGCATCAGGGCTTGCTGACTGATCTGCCGTATGGCTGGATCGGCGTGGTCGCTGCCTTGCAGTTCGGCATGTGGTATTACCTTGGTATCGAAGGTACCTGTCAGGCTGCCGAAGAAGTGCGTTCTGCCGGCCGTTCGATTCCGCTCGGCACCATGGGCGGTATCATGACACTGCTGGTAGCTGCGACCATCACCTGGTTCGTGGCGACCGGTCTGATGCCATGGCAATATCTGGGTCAGGCAGTCACACCGATGTACGATGCAGCCAGTCTGCTGGGTAACACCAACCTGCAACTGATGCTGTTCATGGCGACTGCGTTCGCTGCGATTGCGTCTGCCAACGGTTGTATCAATGACGCATCGCGTGCCTGGTTCTCTCTCGGCCGTGACCGCTACATGCCGGTGTTCTTTGGCGCCATCCATCCGCGCTATCGCACGCCATACCGCTCCATCATGTTCCTGGTGCCGATCGCGATTTCCTTCGCCTTCACCGGTTTGCTGGATCAGGTGATCACGTTCTCGATCCTGTCCGGTCTGCTGGGTTACACCTTCATGTCCTTCAACATGGTCAAGTTCCGCAAGATGTGGCCGCTGGAAAGTATTCATCGCGGGTATATCCATCCGTTCCACCCATTGCCTGCGATCACTCTGTTCGTCCTGTGCTGCGCCACGTATTTCGCCACTTTCCTCGGCTACGGCGCTTCGCTGCTGTCGATCATGGCGTTCTACATCGTGGCATCCCTCTGGTTCGTGTTCAGACGTTACCAATACGTCAAGCGCGCTGACCAGTTCACCATGCCCTGGCCACGTCCCAAGGGCTACTAGGGTCGGGGAACCTGCATGAACCTGATGATTGTATTGTTGATGCTGGTGATGGTGGCGCTGATGTACCGGCGCTACCGCCGCGATGCCTGGCACCGGACACAGTCGCGCGATTCGGTATTCGACGAATGCGAGGGCTTGCTGCAACAGGCGAAATTCAGCCATGACAGGGGCGGCTTGCCGCTCCTGCAAGGCGAATATGACGGCTATCGCGTCAGCCTCGGTATCGTTGAAGATACCGTGGCCTGGCGCAAGCTCCCGCCCTTGTGGCTGCTGGTGACAGTGCATGCCAAAGCGGCCAGCGAAGGCAGTCTGGACCTCATCGTCCGGCCTGCCAACAACGAGTTCTACAGCCCTTCGTGGCAGTGGGACGGCAATCTGCATCTCCCCACAGGCTGGCCGCAACATGCCATCCTCAAGTACCGGAAACGGCCGGCCGATCTGGAAGCATTGAATCCTTTCGTGCCGCGCCTGTTCTCCGATGACCGTATGAAAGAACTGCTGGTGACGCCGCAATTGCTGAGGCTGACCTATATGGCCAAGCAGGCGAACCGCGGGGAATATCTGATCATGCGCAATGCCGTCTATGACGCCATTCCGCTTGAACGCGATCTGATCGAATCGCTGCTGAAGAAAGCGGTCGACCTGCGTCGCACTGTCGAACTTGCAGCAGAAACCGGAAAAGGAGTCGAGCTTGAAAACAGCTACGCTTGAATCGATGAAACTTGAATCAATGAAAAAAGATGCCGTGAAAAAACAACCCGAGAAATCTGCACCGGCCCCCTCAGGTCCGCTGAAGCCGCCGCTGTCGCCGAAGTGGGTGCTGCTGACCGCCATTCTGCTGCCGGGTATGGGCCAGGTACTGAATAACACGCCATTGCGCGGCCTGCTGATGGTCAGCTTCATGATCATGCTGGGTCTCATCACCTTCAATGTGGCCGAGCCGCATGTGTCGATGGTGGGCAAACTGGCCGGCGGTATTTTCATTTACGCACTGTCGGTGATGGATGCCTATTACTGGGCCCGTTACCGCACCGAGGTTTTCCGCAACAGCCATCCGCAGTGAGCATTTTTACCTCTTTGGTAGTAAGTCTTAATGACAATTGTGAGACCGGTCAGGCCGGTTCATGATGTAAGCGAGTGGAAATTGAACGTGCTGCACAACAGCAAGGCTGAAGACCGCTCATCTCCTTCTGACCAAGTTCAGAATTTGACGGGGCAGTGGATGCAGTAAGGCGTTGCTGCCCCATTTTTTTTAATAACGAATAGAACAGATACCGACTATGAACCTGATTCGTGATGCCTTTATGGAAGACGTACAGAACCTGCCTGACCTGCGCGAGCTGGCGATCGATCAGGTCGGCATACGCGACATTCGTCACCCGCTTGCCATCGTGCAGCGCGACGGCGGCGTGCAGCACAGCGTTGCCACCATCAGCATGTCGGTCGCGCTTTCGCACACGGTCAAGGGTACGCACATGTCGCGCTTCATCGAGCTTCTCAACAGCCAGGAAGAACCGCTCACCGTTGCGAGTTTCCGCTGTTTGCTCGATGCCATGATCGAAAAGCTGGAAGCCCGTGCCGGCAGCGTCAGCATGCGCTTCACGTATTTCGTCAACAAGGAAGCGCCGGTATCTGGCGTCAAGAGCCTGATGGATTACGAATACACCCTGCAGGGCGAGATCAAGCCGAGCGGCGAGACCGCCGTCAGCCTGCGCATTCTGGTGCCGGTCACCAGCCTTTGCCCTTGCTCCAAGAAGATTTCGCAATACGGCGCCCACAACCAGCGCTCGCACGTCACCGTCACCGCCCAGATCGCCGAGACCATGTGGGTGGAGGACATCATCGACCTGGTCGAAGGCCAGGCTTCGGCGCAGCTTTACGGTCTGCTGAAAAGACCGGACGAGAAGTTCGTCACTGAGCAGGCTTACGACAATCCGAAGTTCGTCGAAGACATGGTGCGCGACGTTGCCGGCCATCTGAGCCGCGATGCGCGCATCCTCAAATACACGGTGGAGTGTGAAAACTTCGAGTCCATCCATAACCACTCGGCATTTGCGGTGATACACGGAAAATGAACGACATCAATCCCATGTTCCTCGGCTGGAACGCCCTCAAGCCGGTCACGGTGAGCCCGATCGAGGACATCATCGAGGATATCCGCAACGGCAGAATGGTCGTGCTGGTCGATGAAGAAGACCGCGAAAACGAGGGCGATCTGATCGTCGCTGCGCAATTCGCCACGGCTGAACATATCAATTTCATGGCGCGCCACGGGCGCGGCCTGATCTGCCTGACGCTCACCGAGCAGCGTTGCAGGCAGCTCAACCTGGCACCCATGGTCGAGCGCAACGGCGCCAAGATGAGCACCAATTTCACCGCCTCGATCGAGGCGGCCAGCGGCGTTACCACCGGCATTTCCACCGCCGACCGCGCCCATACCATACAGACCGCGGTCGGTGTCAACGCCAGACCTTGCGATATCGTCAGCCCCGGCCATGTGTTCCCGCTGATGGCGCAGAACGGCGGCGTGCTGGCGCGCGCCGGCCATACCGAAGCCGGTTGCGACATCGCGCGTCTCGCCGGGCTGGAACCGGCCGCCGTGATCTGCGAGATATTGAAAGACGACGGTGAAATGGCGCGTCTGCCGGATCTGCTGCAGTTCGCCGCAGAACACGATCTGAAAGTCGGTACCATCGCTGATCTGATCAGCTATCGCAGCCGCACCGAGCGGCTGGTCAGCCGCGTCGCCGAGCGCATGGTGGAGACCGCCTGGGGCGAATTCAAGCTGATTGCATTCAACGATTCCACCGATAATCAGACCCATCTGGCGCTGGTCAAGGGCGATCCACGTGCGCACGAGGAAGTCATGGTGCGCGTGCACGAACCCCTGTCGGTATTCGATCTGCTTGATGCCGGCTCGCAAAGCCACAGCTGGAGTTTGCCCGATGCCATGCGTGAGATCAGCGCAGCCGGTGCGGGGGTCATTGTCATGCTGCGGCGTGACGAAAACAGTGAGGAGCTCGTCCATGCCATCAAATCAGCTCATCAGAAAGTCAGCAATCAGCATACGCTCAAGGATTACGGTATTGGTGCGCAGATACTACGCGATCTGGGAGTGGTGAAAATGCGTCTGCTGGCCGAGCCGCGCAAGATCCCCAGCATGGCCGGTTTCGGGCTGGAAGTCACCGAATTCATCGGCGGCGCCGCACAAGCCAGGGATGCCAGACAAGCTGCGCCGGTGACCAGCCGGCAACCAACTGTCGTTACTGCCTTAGCACGACAGCCCCGGCAGGCTCACACCCCCGCTTCGCGCCAGGAGGCTCGGCTATTGGCTTGGCGCGAGGTACGCGTCTGCAGCGTTGCGAAGCTTGTCAATGGAATCACCATTGACTGCGCTCCGCGTCTTGCATCCATCGTTTTCCTGAAACAATGCATACGTGAATTTAGTGTGAACACGCCCTGGTCATCGT
>DIVE01000147.1:0-217 GCA_002423265.1 Methylophilaceae bacterium UBA6140
TATTGAGTGGGAATGATGAATGACTGGGGCAGCGCATTGCTGCGTTGCGCGGTGCTCACATCCTCGCCGTACTTCAATGTACTGTCTCGGATATTGCGCGCCGTGCGCCTTGCACTGCATCTGCCTCAATCATTCATCAAATTAGCACCGAGAAGATGAGCCGCGGTTTCGTCAAAGAGGATGACCTCGAGCACGCCGGAACGGACTTGCCGGAACG
>DIVE01000147.1:234-5567 GCA_002423265.1 Methylophilaceae bacterium UBA6140
CCCTCAATACAGCAGCAGCTTGGGGTAGCCGAGCGCGACCTGCGCTATTTCAAGGCCCGACTGGAGCAGGCCGCCCTGGTCGACCCTGCAAGCCAGCCGAAAGACAAGGTGCTGTTCGGTGCAACCGTACAAATGGAGGATGAAGAAGGCGTTCTTCACACTTTCACAATCGTCGGCGAAGATGAAGCCGATATTGCCGCACAAAAAGTCAGCTGGGTTTCGCCGCTGGCCAAAGCCCTGTTGGGCCACAAAGTCGGCGACAGCGTCATCTGGCACAGGCCGGCCGGCAACATGAATCTAGAAATTATTGCGATCAATTAAAGGAATCTGTATGAATGTTTCAACCGCGATTGAAAGTAGAAGGTCGATCAAGGCCTATGACTCCGGGCATCGCATGAGCGATGCCGAAATCGAGCGTCTGCTGTCGCTGGCCATACTCTCCCCTACCGCTTTCAATATCCAGAACTGGCGCTTTGTGCTGGTACAGGATCCAGCCCTGCGGCAGGAGATCCGCAAGGTCAGCTGGGATCAGGCACAGGTGACCGACGCCTCACTACTGATCGTGCTGACGGCCGATCTCAAGGCCTGGGAGAAACAGCCGGAGCGTTACTGGAAAGATGCGCCGAAACCGGTGCAGGATTTTCTCGTGCCCGTCATCGGTCAGTACTACGGCGGCCGCGAACAGGTACAGCGCGACGAAGCGATGCGCTCCTGCGGCATGGCGGCGATGACCATCATGCTGGCCGCGAAAGAAATGGGCTACGACACCTGCCCGATGGATGGCTTTGACTTTGATGCCGTCGCCAAACTGCTGAACCTGCCGGAAGACCATACACCGGCCATGTTCGTCGCCGTCGGCAAAGGCATCACGGAGGCCTGGCCGCGCGGCGGACAACTGGCGCTGGAAGAAGTCGTGATCCACGATCGCTTCTGATAGTAAAAGCAATTTAACCGCAGATAAACGCCGATNNGATATAACAAAAAATGCCCGGGCAACTTTATTGTTCCGGCCCGGGGTATCTGTGTTTATCCGTGTGAATCCGCGGCCATTTATTTGCGATCCATGATCGCTTCTAATAGTAAAAACAAAGCAAAAGTAATTTAACCGCAGATAAACGCCGATGAACGCAGATATAACAAAAAATGCCCGGGCAATTTTATTGTTCCGGCTCGGGGTATCTGTGTTTATCTGTGTGTGTCTGCGGCCATTTATTAAGGAAATCCATTGTTAATCAGCAACAACATCACCATGCAATTCGGCGCCAAGCCGCTGTTCGAGAATGTTTCGGTCAAGTTCGGCGAAGGCAACCGCTACGGCCTCATCGGCGCCAACGGTTGCGGCAAATCCACCTTCATGAAAATTCTGGCCGGAGTGCTGGAACCCAGCGCCGGCAACGTCACCATGGACAACAACGAGCGCATGGCCTGGCTGAAACAGGATCAGTTCGCCTATGAAGATGAGCGCGTGCTGGATGTCGTCATGATGGGCCATGAGCAAATGTGGGCCGCCAATGTAGAGAAGAACGCCATCTACATGAATCCGGAAGCAACCGAGGACGACTACATGCGAGCCGCCGAGCTGGAAGGCGTATTCGCCGAATATGACGGTTATACCGCCGAATCCCGTGCCGGCGAGCTGCTGTTGGGCGTAGGCATCCCGATCGAACAGCACAACGGCCCGATGAGCGCCATCGCCCCGGGCTGGAAACTGCGTGTGCTGCTGGTACAGGCGCTGTTCGCCAACCCGGACATCCTGCTGCTGGACGAGCCGACCAACAACCTCGACATCAACACCATCCGCTGGCTGGAAGATGTGCTGAACAACCGCGATTGCACGATGATCATCATCTCGCATGATCGTCACTTCCTGAACCAGGTCTGCACGCATACCGCCGACATGGATTACGGCAAACTGACCGTCTATCCGGGCAACTACGATGACTTCATGGAGGCCTCAACACAGGCACGTGCGCAACAAGCCAAGGACAATGCCAAGGCCAAACAGCAGATTGCCGATTTGCAGGACTTTGTACGCCGGTTCTCGGCCAACGCATCCAAAGCCAAACAGGCAACCAGCCGCGCCAGGCAGATCGACAAGATCAAGGTGGAAGATATCAAGCCTTCAAGCCGTCAGTACCCCTTCATCCGTTTTGAATTCGATGACAGGGAAAAACTGCATCGCAATGCTGTCGAAGTGGAAAAACTCAGTCACGGTTTCGATCGTATTTTGTTCAACGACTTCAGCACGATGGTGGAAGCCGGCGAAAAAGTTGCCATCATCGGTGAAAACGGCGTCGGTAAAACCACGCTATTACGCTGTCTGGCCGGCGATCTGACCCCGAATCACGGCAAGGTCAAATGGGCGGAAAAAGCCAAGCTCGGTTATTTTGCGCAGGATCACGAATACGAGTTCGAGAATGGTGAAACCTTGTTTGAGTGGATGACACGCTTCACCCAGGCCGGTGATGACGATCAGGTCGTGCGCAGCATGCTGGGCCGACTTTTGTTCTCTGGCGAAGACACTAAAAAATCAGTAAAAGTGCTCTCCGGCGGTGAAAAAGGCCGCATGCTATATGGCAAGCTGATGCTGGCAAAAACCAATGTATTGCTGATGGACGAACCGACCAACCACATGGACATGGAATCGATCGAGGCCTTGAACACTGCTCTGGATAAATACAAAGGCACACTGTTTTTTGTCAGCCATGACCGTGAATTTGTCAGCTCGATCGCCACCCGCATTCTCGAAATCAAGCCAGACGGCATTGTCGATTACCGCGGCAATTACGAGGATTACCTGGCGAGCCAAGGGCTTTAGGCCGAATATTTCAGCATGCCGGCTCTGAAGCAGGCGGGAAATCTCACGAATGCAGGCTTGCCGGACGTCGGAGCGAAAACCGGTTGTACCGGTAGCCTTTACGGGCGCTTATGGGAATTTTGCGGGCCAGGCGTCACGGCATGGCTGCATGCATGTCGCGGCCTGAACCAATCAGGCCGGCATGTCTCTATATGAGGGTATTAGCGCATGACAAGTCGCACGTCATGTACAGATTACACAACCAAGAGAGATTTTGATTCCTAAACCACATCCTTCAGTCATCACGGCCATCTGTCTGTTCAGCCCTTTGCTGATGCAGGTATCTTTGGCACACGCCGAAAAAAGCCTCTGGTACGATGCCGGCGACCCATTGCAGACCGAGTTGCTTGTTCCGCCTGCAATCCCCGCGGCTTATCTGAATGAAGTGCGCGGTTACGAATGCACGCCACCGGATTTCGGCACTGCACTTTCGCTGGCAGATGTCGCCAGCTCGGCGCTCTGTAACAACCCGCAGACACGGGAAGCCTGGGCCAGCGCCAGACAGCAGGCCGCATTGCTGGGAATCGCAAAGTCCGCCTACCTGCCTTCGCTCAACAATACGCTTTCGACCAGCCTCAATGTTGCCAGCCCGCAATCGGCGGTGCGAGATAACCCATACACCAACCTTTCGAACAATCTGGTTGCGTCCTACCTGCTTTACGATTTCGGCAACCGCGACGCCAACCTCGAAAACGCACGCCAGCTGCTGCTGGCAGCCAGCGCCAGCCAGAGCAGCGTCATTCAGAATGTGCTGCTGTCCGCCATCGACGCCTATTACCAGGTGCAGGCCGGCATTGCCTCGCTGGAAGCCGCACAGGAATCGGAGCGCGCCAGCGAGGAAAGCTTCAAGGCAGCAGATGCCCGCTACAAGGCTGGCGTAGCAACCCCTGCAGACAAGCTGCAGGCGCAGACCGCTTATGCGCAGGCCACATTGACCCGCATCAGCGCAGAAGGCAATCTGAAGACCGCTTATGGCACGCTGGCCAACGTCATGGGACTGGATGCAAACCAGACCTTGAAACTTGTGCCAAGATCACCTGTGAATGTTGATCAGTCGCTGGAACAGGACATCGGCAGCCTGATCGAACAAGCCCGGCAACGCCGTCCGGACCTGATCGCCAGCGAGGCGCAATTGAAGGCGGCGGAAGCGGGCATCGCGGCAAGCCGTGCGGCGGCCAAGCCGACAGTTTCGGTAGCAGTCTCAAACAATTCGCAAAACGGCAGCGATCTCTCATCCAGCAATACAGGTTCCATCGGCCTCAACATCAGTATCCCCCTGTTCGACGGCTATGCTCCCAGCTACCGCATCCGCAGTGCCGAAGCACTGGCGGAAACACGGGCTGCACAGCGTGACCGTCTCAAACTGCAAATATCGCTGGATGTCTGGAGCGCATATCAGCGTCTGATGACGGCCAATCAATCGGTACGCGCGGCTGAAGTGCTGGTGCAAAGTGCGGAGGAATCTTCACGCGTGGCGCTTGGCCGCTACAAGGCCGGCGTCAGCATCATTCTCGACACACTGAACGCGCAAAGCGCGTTGGCCAGCGCCAGACAACAAAAAATCAAGGCCGAGCTCGATTGGAGCGTGGCCAGGGCCAATCTGGCCCAAGCCATAGGCACGCTCGATAACGCCATGATTCAATCCTTGCCGGATGGCACGGTTTCAGCACTGAGCAATCAATGACCGGCATTGAACACCATGACCGCAAAATCAGCATGAACCCCGGGGAAACCAACGCATGACAAAGAAAATTCTGAGCTTGCTGATCGTCGCCGCGATCGTGGCAACCGGCGGCTATTTTTATTTGCAAAACCAGTCTGCGAAATCGGAAGCGCTCTACCGGCAGCAGGAAATCGTGCGTGGCGATGTGGCTCAGAGCGTTTCCGCCAACGGCACCTTGAACCCGGTGACCGTCATCAGCGTCGGCACTCAGGTTTCCGGACGTGTCAGCAAGCTTTATGTCGATTACAACGACAAGGTTGAAGCCGGCCAAGTACTGCTTGAACTGGATGATGCGCTATTCAGCGCACAGATCGCGCAAACCATGGGCAACATCAGGAACATCCAGGCCTCGATCGATCTCGCTGCCGCCAATGAAGCGCGCATCCGCTCGCTCTACGAACAGGAATATGTCTCCCGGCAAGAGCTCGACCAGGCGGTGCAGGCGCTTAAATCAGCCCGTGCACAGCTCGAAACCGCACGCGGCCAGCTCAGGCGCGACCAGACCAATCTGGATTACTCCATCATCCGCTCACCGGTTTCCGGCGTCGTCATCGATCGCGTGGTGGATATCGGCCAGACCGTGGCCGCCAGCTTCCAGACGCCGGAACTGATCAGGATCGCGCAGGATCTTTCCAAGATGCAGATCAACTCGAGTTTTGCCGAAGCCGATATCGGCAACATCAAGGAAGGACAGAAAGCGAGATTCAACGTCGATGCCTTTCCCAACCGCAGCTTCGAGGGGATCGTCAAGCA
>DIVE01000080.1:0-4839 GCA_002423265.1 Methylophilaceae bacterium UBA6140
CTGGAGTATTTGAATCAGCTGTCCGGGCGCTTGCCCGCCGGCGTGGTGCCGCAGCTGGGGCCGGACGCGACCGGGGTGGGCTGGGTTTACGAATACGCGCTGGTGGATCGCAGCGGCAAACATGACCTCGCTGAATTGCGCGCCTTGCAGGACTGGTTTCTCAAATTCGAGTTGAAAACGGTGCCGGGCGTCGCCGAGGTGGCGACCTTGGGCGGCATGGTGCAGCAGTATCAGATACAGCTGGATCCGGATTTGTTGCGTAATTATGGCCTGCCATTGTCAAAAGTGATCGCTGCGGTACAGGCCGCCAATCAGGAAACCGGCGGTGCGGTGATCGAGATGGGCGAGGCCGAGTACATGGTACGCGCCCACGGCTATCTGCAGACGCTGGAGGACTTTCGACAAATCCCTGTTGCCGTCAGCCCCGGCGGTACGCCGATATTGCTTGCCGATATTGCCCGGGTGCA
Organism: Methylophilaceae bacterium UBA6140; assembly: GCA_002423265.1. GTDB lineage: Bacteria > Pseudomonadota > Gammaproteobacteria > Burkholderiales > Methylophilaceae > UBA6140. Next base: position 468 of record DIVE01000080.1, read on the forward strand.
GATCGGCCCTGAACTCAGGCGCGGCATCGCCGAGCTCGATGGCGAAGGCGAAGTGGTCGGCGGCATCATTGTTCTGCGTTCCGGCGAGAACGCCATGAATACGATCAAGGNNCTGACGCACAAGCTGATCGAGGAATTCATCGTGGTTGCGCTGGTCTGCCTGCTGTTCCTGTGGCATTTCCGTTCGGCGCTGGTGGCCATCATCGCCCTGCCGCTGGGCGTGCTGGTCAGCTTCATCGTCATGCAGCAGCAGGGCATCAACGCCAATATCATGTCGCTCGGCGGTATTGCCATCGCCATCGGCGCGATGGTCGATGCGGCGATCGTGATGATCGAGAATGCACACCGCAAGCTGGAGACCTATATGCACGACTCCGGCGAACCGGCACCGTCCAAGCGCTTGGCGCTGATTGTCGATGCCGCCTGCGAAGTCGGGCCGGCGCTGTTCTTCTCTCTGCTGATCATCACGCTGTCGTTCATTCCGGTTTTCACGCTGGAGGCGCAGGAAGGCAAGCTGTTTGCGCCGCTGGCGTTCACCAAGACTTATGCCATGGCGGCCGCGGCCGGGCTTTCGGTGACGCTGGTGCCGGTGCTGATGACGCTGCTGATTCGCGGGCGTATCCGTGCGGAGACGGAAAATCCGCTCAACCGCTGGCTGATCGCCGTCTATAAACCCCTGCTCGGCGCTGTGTTGCGGTTTCCCAAGCTCACCTTGCTGGCCGCGCTGCTGGCGGTGCTGGTCACCTTGTGGCCGTTATCCCGGCTCGGCAGCGAGTTCATGCCGCCGATGGACGAGGGCGACCTGCTTTACATGCCGACCGCGCTGCCCGGGCTGTCGGCTGCCAAGGCGGCCGAATTGTTGCAGCTGAGCGACCGCCTGATCAAGACGGTGCCTGAGGTGAAAACGGTGTTCGGCAAAAGCGGTCGTGCTGAAACCGCCACCGACCCTGCGCCGCTGGAAATGCTGGAAACGACAATCCAGCTCAAGGACCGATCCGAATGGCGGCCGGGCATGACGCCGGAAAAGCTGATCGAGGAACTGGACAGCCGCTTGCAGATTCCCGGCATGGCGAATGTCTGGGTACAACCCATCCGCAACCGCATCGACATGCTTTCCACCGGCATCAAGAGTCCGGTCGGCATCAAGATCGGCGGGCCTGATCTCGCCACGCTGGAAAAACTTGGGGTGGAAGTCGAGCGCATCATGAAAACCGTGCCCGGCACCAGTTCGGTGATCGCCGAGCGGGTGACCGGCGGACGCTACATCGATGTGCGCATCGATCGTATGCAGGCCGCGCGCCACGGCCTCAATATCGCGGATGTGCAGACCATGATTTCCGTTGCAATCGGTGGCGACAATATCGCCGAGAAGGTCGACGGTCTTGCGCGTTTCCCTATCAATTTACGCTTTCCGCGTGAGCTCAGGGATTCGGTGGAAAAACTCAAGGCTTTGCCCATGGTGACCGAGGCCGGTGCTACCGTGACGCTGGGTACGGTGGCGGCAATCGAGATCACCGACGGCCCGCCCATGATCAAGAGCGAGAATGCGCGGCCCAACGTCTGGGTTTATGTCGACATTCACGGCCGTGATCTCGGCAGCTTCGTGCAGGATGCCAAAGCCAGACTGAACGAGGAATTGCAGTTACCGGCAGGCTACTCGCTCAACTGGTCGGGCCAGTTCGAATATTTCGAGCGTGCGGCAAAACGTCTGAGCTGGGTGGTGCCGATGACACTGGGCATTATTTTCATTCTCCTGTTCATGACCTTCAAACGCATGGCGCCGGCCCTGATCATTCTCGGCACGCTGCCGTTCGCACTGGTCGGCGCCGTCTGGTTCCTCTTTCTGCTCGGGCATCATTTCTCCATTGCCAGCGGTGTCGGCATGATCGCACTCGCAGGTCTGGCGGCCGAGTTCGGCATTGTCATGCTGATCTATCTGGATGAGGCGATAGCGCGCTATCGCTCGGCCGGAAAACTGAACACGGCAGAAGATTGGCGTGCCGCCCTGATCGACGGTGCGGTGCTGCGCGTGCGGCCCAAGGCGATGACGGTGGCGGTGATCCTGGCAGGCCTGATTCCGATCATGATCGGAACCGGAACCGGTTCCGAAGCCATGAGCCGGATCGCGGCGCCCATGGTTGGCGGCATGCTGACAGCACCGCTGTTNNTATGCCGTGGCTATGGCGTGGTTCAGTCGCCGCTGCCATACTCCACATCGACGATCTCATAGCTTTCTTCTCCGGCGGGCGTTTGTACACGTACGACATCGCCCGCCTGCTTGCCGAGCAGGACTTTGGCCATCGGCGAGATCCAGCTGATGTAGCCTTTGGAAGGCTCCAGCTCGTCCTGGCCGACGATGCGGTAACGATGTTCACTTTCACGCGAGAGCGAGTAAAGCGTCACCCAGGCACCGAAATAGACGCGTTCCAGATTCTGCTGCAAGACCGGATCGACCACCTCGGCGATATCCATGCGCTTCATCAGAAAGCGCAGACGCGAATCGATCTGCCGCAAGCGCTTCTTGCCGTAGATGTAATCGCCGTTCTCCGAGCGGTCGCCATTGCTCGCCGCCCATGCCACGGTGCGCACCACCTCCGGCCGCTCCACTTTGCGCAAGTGCTGAAACTCCGCCTCCAGCGCCGCGAAGCCCTCGGGGGTGATGTAGTTTTTTGGTGGGGTGGGTTTCTTTTCTTCCATGTTGCCTATGTTATCTCACTGTCATGTGTGCTTGAACATCAAAACGATTATGAGCCACAGAGGACACAGAGATCACAGAGTAAAAACATGGATGATGGATTTTGCGTAGATAACGAGGGCGTCGCGCCAACCCACTGCGTAAATCAGGCACTCAAGCTTGTATTTAGACGGTTTTCTCTGTGCCCTCGGTGTCCTCTGTGGCTTATTGCTTTTTACCAGTAAAATGATCCAGTGAATAACCCGCCATCCCTCATCCTCTGCTCCACCGCCCGCCTTGCGCGCAGTTTGCGCAATCTTCACGCCCGCAAGTTGGCTGCCGAACAGCAGCAATGGCAGCCTTTGGCCGCGTTTACGCTGGGTAACTGGCTGGACGAGCAGGTGGAGGAAGCTTTTTTGTGCGGCGGTATCGCGCCGGAGGAGGTGCCGCGCGGCAGGCTCAGCAATGCCCAGGAGCGGCTGTTGTGGGAGCAGGCGATAGAGAGCAGTTTGAAAGACCTTGATACCGAGCCGCTGTTCGACAAGACCGGCCTGGCGACGGCAGCACAGGAGGCCAACCGCTTGCTGATCGAGTGGAACCTGAGCCTGGACAGCGATGACATGGCGGAGGAGACCCGCCAGTTTCTGCTCTGGCGGCAGAAGTTTCAGAATCTCTGCAAGCAGGGCGGCTGGCTTGAGCCGGTGCGCTATTTCAGTTGGCAGTTGCAGTGTCTGGAGCGCGGATTTGCAGCGCCGCCGCCGCGTGTCGCGCTGGCCGGATTCGATCGCATCAGCCCCTTGCAGCAGCGCCTGTTCGATGCCTTGCGAGCGCAGGGCAGTGTTGTCGAGCAGCATGCGCTGGCGCATGAGGCGCCCCGTCAGGCCTGTCGCGTTGCGCTCAATGATCAGGATGCCGAATGCCGTGTCGCAGTCGCCTGGGTGCAGCAGCAACTGGCGCGTAACCCGGCAGCACGGCTCGCCGTTGTTGTGCCTGAACTGAGCGCGTTGCGCGAGAAACTGGCGGCATTGCTCGATGAAGCGCTGCATCCGGAGGATGTGACACCTTTGCTGGCGCAGCGCTTGCGCAGTTACGATTTTTCTTTGGGCGTGCCGCTCAATAGCCAGCCGGTTGTTGCTGCGGCCATCAGTCTGCTGCGTTTCGGCATGCAGCGACAGGCCGTGCCGCAAGCGGATATTTCGGCCTTGTTGCATAACCCTTACTGGTCGGCAGCTTTTGCCGAAGCCGATGCCCGCGCACAGCTCGATGCGCTGATGCGCGAGTGGCTGCCGCTGTCGCTGACCCCGCAGCGTTTTCAGCATTTCGTGCACAAGGTGCTGACGGGCGAAAAAGCATTGTCTGTCGCCAGGCTCGATCAGGATTTGCAGGCATTGCTCAAGCATTGTCATGCACAGCCCAATCGGCAGTTGCCCTCGGCATGGGCTGCCGCGTTCAGGATGATTCTGCAGCAAGCCCGCTGGCCCGGTGAGCGCAGCCTTTCCAGTCATGAGTATCAGGCGCTGCGGTCTTTCGAAAAAACACTGAAGGCGCTGGCCGATCTCGATCAGTTGTCCGGCGTTATTCATGCGGCGGATGCGATCAAGCGCCTGAGCCAGTTATGCAAGGAACAGATATTCCAGCCGGAGGCGCAGGATATGCCGCAACTGCAGGTGCTGGGCATGCTGGAAGCCGCCGCCGGGC
>DIVE01000080.1:4903-22913 GCA_002423265.1 Methylophilaceae bacterium UBA6140
CGCTCGCTGATGAGACTTTCCCGCTGTTTCCCACGCTGGCGGAAACGCTGGCGGCCGATGCGCCCAGCCAGCTGCATTTGCTTGAAGACAGCCGGGCGCCGGCGGTGCAGGAAGGCGAGCACGTTTCCGGCGGAACCGGTCTGTTGAAGGCGCAGGCGATTTGCCCGGCCTGGGCGTTCTATCAATACCGGCTGCACGCGCGGGCGCTGAAATCGCCGGTCAACGGGCTTGACGCCATGGAGCGCGGCACGCTGGTGCATGGCGTGCTGGAACGTTTCTGGGCCGACCGCCGATTGAGCGAGGTGCAGGCCATGCCGGCTGAGTCGCTGGAAGCGGCGGTCATTGAGGCGGCGAATCAGGCGCTGGCGGCATTCAATCAAGAACGGGACGCCAGCCTGCCTGAACCGTTCATTGCGCTCGAACGCGAACGCTTGCGCAAACTGACGCTGGCCTGGCTGCGTGAGGTGGAGATGCAGCGCAGCATGGACTTTGCCGTGACTGCACGCGAGCAGGAAGCACGGATCACGATCGAGGGTATTTCCATCCGGCTGGTGCTGGATCGCATCGATACGCTGGATGACGGCAGTCTGGTCCTGCTCGATTACAAGACCGGCCGCCAGAACAATTACCGCAACTGGGCAGATGCGCGAATCACCGAGCCGCAATTGCCGATCTATGCGGCTTTTGTGCTGACCGAACACGACGTGGCGGCGGTCTGTTTTGCGCAGGTCAGAATCGACGATAACGGTTTCATGGGCATCAGCCGCGATGCCGATGTAGTGCCGGGCGCCGTGGCGCTGAGCGATACCAAGGGCCGCAGGATATTTTCCGAGGCTGATTTTCCGGACTGGCCATCGGTGCTGGCGCACTGGAAAAGCAGTATCGAAAACATCGCGCGTGAATTGAAGTCCGGCGAAGCGGCTATCCGTTTTGAGGACGAAAAACAGCTGGCCTATTGCGAGGTGCTGCCCTTGTTGCGCCTGCCCGAACGGCAGTTGCAGTTCGAGCGTCCGGAACTGATCGATGGCATGATGCGGGAGCCAGACTGATGGATCACGGCGCGCACCAATCACTGTTGAGCGAAGACGCCGAGAGCCGCGCGCGCGCGCTCGATGCCAACGAGTCTTTCATCATCGAAGCGCCGGCCGGGGCGGGCAAGACCGAGCTGTTGACCCAGCGCTTTCTGCGCCTGTTGCAGACTGTCAGCGAGCCGGAAGAGATCGTCGCCATCACCTTTACCAACAAGGCCGCCTCCGAAATGCGGGCACGGGTGCTCGACAGCCTGCAGGATGCGGTAGACGCGGTGCCGGTGGACAAGGCGCACAAGCAGGAGACGCGGGCGCTGGCCTTGAATGCGTTGCGGCATGCCGGCGAGCGCGGCTGGCAGTTGCTGGAAAACCCCGCCCGTCTGCGCATTTACACCATCGATTCGTTCAGCAGCCATCTGGCGCGGCAAATGCCGCTGATGAGCCGTTTCGGCGCGCAGCCCGGTGTGCGCGATGACGCCACGCCGTATTACGAAGAGGCCGCAACCCGCACGCTGGATCTGCTGGAGAGCGAAGGCACCGGTGAGATCGTGCAGCAGGCGCTGCGCTATTTTGACAACGACGCGTATCGCCTCAACCGGTTGCTGGCCGAGATGCTGGCCAAACGCGACCAGTGGCTGGATTACACGCAGGACCATGCCACGCCGCAGATCGCCGAAGATGCGCTGGGCCGCATGATTGTGCAGGATATCCGTGTGGCGGCAGCCATGCTGACGTCCGCTATGCAGCAGCGTTTGATGCCGCTGGCGCGCTATGCGGCGAGCAACCTGCCGTGCGAGGAGCCGATTGCACTGCTGCGCGACTGGGAAACGCCGCTGGCGCTCAAACCCGAGGCGCTGCCGATGTGGCGCGCGGTGTGCGATCTGCTGCTGACCGGCAAGGACCACAAGGGTAGCCTGCGCAAGGCGCTGAACAAGAATCAGGGTTTGCCGGCTACGCCGGAAGCCAAACCATACAAGGAACAACTGACTGCATTCATCGACGAACTGCGCATGCTGCCGGGAGCCGAACAGGCGCTGGCTGGGCTACGGTTGCTGCCCGATGCGAGGCACGAAGACGAGGTCTGGCAGATTATTGCGACGCTCGGCCGCTTGCTGAAACTGGCAGCGGCGCAACTCTGGCTGGTGTTCCAGTCCAGCGGCGAGGTCGATTTTGTCGAAGTCGCGCAACGCGCGCTGAAGGCGCTGGAAGATGACGCCGGTAACCCGACCGATCTGGCCCTGAAGCTTGATTACCGCATCCAGCACCTGCTGGTGGACGAGTTTCAGGATACCAGCCCGACCCAGATCAAGCTGTTGCAGCGGATCACGCGCGGCTGGCAGCCGGGCGACGGCCGCACGCTGTTTCTGGTCGGCGACCCGATGCAATCCATTTACCGTTTCCGCAAGGCCAACGTCGGCCTCTTTCTGCGTGTGGCGGAAGAGGGCGTCGGCGATCTGCAGCTGGTCAAACTCCGCCTCTGGCGCAACAACCGCTCCTGCCCGCCGGTCATCGACTGGATCAATCACGCCTTCGAAAAAGTCTTTCCGCAACAGGACAGCGACATCCAGGGCGCCATATGCTACCGCTCCTTCGCCGCCACCAAGGCGGATGAAGCCGGTGCCGGCGTCAAGGTGCATGCGCTGATTGCTGGTGTGCAGGAGAGCGATACCGACGACGAAGACGAAGCGGAAATTTCAGAAAGCGCGGACGGTCTGCGTCAGCGCGAGGCGGACAGGATCATCGAGATCATTCGACAGACCCGGGCAGAAAATCCGGAAGCGAAAATAGCAGTGCTGGTGCGGGCGAGAAACCATTTGCATGCGCTGGTGAGCCGCATCCGCCGCCATCACCCTCGATTGAGTTTTCAGGCGGTGGAGATCGAAGAGCTGGCCAACCGGCAGATCGTGCAGGACCTGCTCTCGCTCACTAATGCCCTGCATCACCGCGCCGACCGCGTGCACTGGCTTGCCATTCTGCGTGCGCCCTGGTGCGGCCTGACGCTGGCGGATTTGCATGTACTGGCCGGACATCACCGCAACCGCACCATCCTCAGCCTGATGCATGATGAGTCCAGACTCAATGACATGAGCGAGAATGGCCGCGCCAGATTGCTGCATGTGCGCAACGTCCTCGACGAGGCGCTTGCCCAACGCGGCCGTCAGAGCACGGCGCGCTGGGTGCACGGCGTCTGGCTCATGCTGGGCGGGCCGGATTGCCTGTGGGAGCCGGGCGACGTGCGTGACGTACAGGCCTTTTTCGAGCGTATTGCCAAACTCGAAGCCGGCGGCCAATTCACGCCGGAACAGCTCGCCATCGAGGTGCAAAAGCTCTATGCCGCGCCAGATGCCGAAGCCGACGACCATCTGCAGTTCATGACTATCCACAAATCCAAAGGGCTGGAATTCGATAGCGTCATATTGCCGGGGCTGGACCGCAAGATCGGCGGTAACGACCAGCCCTTGCTGTTGTGGGAGGAGGTGCCGCGTGAAAATGCCCTGCATGATGCGGCCAGGACCGACCTCATCGCTGCGCCCCTGCCGCCCGGAGGCCAGAGCAAATCGGCGGCGCCCAGCCCCTACAGTTACCTGAAACATCTGGAGCGCACGCGTGCCGGGAACGAAGACGCCCGTGTGCTCTACGTGGCCGCAACCCGCGCCGAGCGCTGCCTGCACCTGCTCGGTGCCGCCAGGCGTAACGACAAGGGGGAACTCAAGGCGCCAAAGGGCAGCTTTCTGGAACTGCTGTGGCCGCATGTCCATGCCGAATTCGCCGCTGCCGCTGAGGCGGGGTCAGTCGTCACGCAGGAAGCACAATCCGGCGCGGCGCTTGCCGATTTCGTTCCCAGGCTGGTGCGGCTGGCCGAGCCCGGCTTGCCGCCGGTATTCGCCGGGCGCGAACAAAAGATGGCCGCCGTGCGCCGTGGCAGCGAGACACAGGCAGAAGAGCCTGCCGGTGATTCCGTTGAGAGCCTCGACCGCGTGATCGGCATCCTCGCCCACCGCTATCTGGAATTCATCGCCAAACAAGGGCTGGCCGCATGGCCGCACACCCGCATCGCCAGCCTCAAACCCGCCATGCTCAAGTGGCTGCAACGGCAGGGCATAAAGGCGGAGATGCTGGAAACCGCTGCCACACGCACCATTGAAATGCTGCAAACCACCCTGACCAGCGAAGACGGACGCTGGCTGTTGATGCCGAGAGCCGGTGCCAGTGCCGAACTGCCGATCTCGACGATGGAAGAAGATGACGCCAGAACCCAGCGTCTCGACCTGACTTTCGTCGAGGACGGCGTGCGCTGGATTATCGACTACAAATCGACACAGCTTTCAGCGGAACTGAGTGATGCACAATTGAGCCGTCAGGCAGAAACCCACCGCCCGCAACTGCAAGACTATTCAAGGCTGTTCGAGGCGGAAGGCTTGCCGGTGATCACGGCGATCTTCTTTTTGAGCGTGGGGCGGCTGGTCAGACTGCAATAAATACTTTTTTGACCTTCGGCATGGCGGTCGATTAGCATGGCTGTACGATTCATCGATCTCAACATACAAGAGGCGTACAAATGCAAAATAACAATACGTATCCGCCCCCTGACCTGATGACCTGCCAGTGCATCCTTTCTGCCAAAGGGGAGCATTGATGGATAAATTCCAGGTAGGTAAATCGAAAGATGGTCTTGAACAACTCAAGCAGACCAATGAGCACGGCGCTGAATACTGGAGCGCGCGCGACCTGCAAACGCTGCTGGGTTACAGCCAATGGCGAAGGTTTGAAGATGCAATCAAACGGGCGATCACATCATGTGAATCATCTGGAAACAACCCTGAGAACCATTTTGCCGGCGCCGGCAAAATGGTCGAACTCGGTTCTGGAAGTGAGCGTGTCATCGAAGACTATCAGCTCTCCCGCTTCGCCTGTTATCTTATCGCCCAGAACGGCGATCCTCGTAAGCCGGAAATCGCTCAAGCACAAAAATACTTCGCCATTCAGGCACGCAGACAGGAGCTGAGCGATGAAGCTGCCGCAGACTTGGAACGTCTGGAACTGCGCAAACAAACCAGTGAAGAATTCAAGGCNNCATGATGCCGGCTACAAAGGCCTTTATGGTGGCTTAAGCAGTGCCGCCATCAAATCCAGAAAAGCCATTCCTGAAAAGGAAAACCTGCTGGACAGGATGAATGCTACGGAGCTTGCCGCCAACCAGTTTCGCATGACCCAGACCCGCGATAAATTAGCCCGAGACCGAATACATAACCAGGCGCAAGCGATTCAGACGCATGAGCAAGTCGGCAAGGAAGTACGCGATGCGATCAAACGTATTGGCGGTACACTGCCTGAGCAGATTTCACCTGCCGAACACATCAAGGAAGTAGAAAAGCGATTGAAGACTGCAACGCCAAGGCTGGAACTGGAAGAGCGAGAGGCAGGCGGTTTGCTTGGCGAAAGAGGCAAGAAAGAAGGAAAGAACAACCAATGACAGAGTCAACCATTACTTGCCCCAACTGCAAAACCGAAATCAGGTTGGCGTTAAGCGTGTCAGTTGATTATAAAGTTGTGTGGTCTGGTATGTGACAGGGGATGGTTTTCTGAAAAAATCATGCTCTGCCATGATTGCTGGCAGAGCATGCAAACCGGTTATTGGCTGTTTTTTTGTTGCTGGAAATACCAGCTTTTGAAAGCGGATAAAGTCTGTAAGCGTGCGTATGGGTTCGAGCTCTGAATCCATTGTGCGGAAGTGCTGCGTTTGCCGGTTTGGGCGGTCTTGCCAGACATGCCCCAATCCTTGATGTTTTGTGAAGTCATTGCGTGTTTCCTCCAGTAAAGTTGTCTATCTGTTTGTTTTCGTATTCTGTGAGATAAAATTAATGCATTCCAGATAGGCTTGCAATATGTAAGCGATTAGGAATATTTATCGTATTGTTAAGCAAAATATAATCTGAAAAAAACCCCTGTAACAGCGCGGCTGGCAAGGTGTTCATGTGGTGTTTTGTGAAGCGAAAATTTTTAGTGATTAAAGGATATTGATGGCTATCGGCTGGTTTTCCGTATTAAAAGCCGTTCCTTGGGGACAGGTCATTGACAATGCGCCGAAGGTGGTGGAGGGCGCGAAAAAGTTCTGGAGTACGGTAGCTACGAAATCTTCAGCAGATGAGCGCGAGGTGGTGGATGTGTCGCCGGAATCGGATGAGGATGCTGCCATGCAGGGACTGAAGCAACGGCTCGCCGTGCTGGAGAAAGCCAACAGTGAGTTGCATCAGCAGATGGTGGTGTCTTCCGGGTTGATCAAGACGCTGGCTGACCAGAACGCGCAGCTGGTCAATCGCATTGAAGCCAACCGCAAGCGCATGGTCTGGCTGACGCTGCTTTGTGTGTTGACGGCTGTGGCGACACTGGCGCTGGTGGCTTTCATCCTGGCGCAGCACGCTGCTTGATCCGGCGATGTGGCGGTCTTTTATTTCAATTCTGGTTATCTCAATTCTTTTTAACTCAATTCTTTCAGCACAACCTTGACGAAATCCGCACGCTGATGGATATCGTCCAGTGAAAACCTGAAGCAATCACCGCAGTCATTCCGGAAACTGCGGAGCAGTTATCCGGAATCCAGATGTTTCAGTGAGTGACTGGATTCCGGGTTCCGCCTTTGGCGGCTCCGGAATGACGGGGTTGCTTGTTTGGCGCTTCCTGATTGCATTGAAGCCAACCGCAAGCGTATGGTCTGGCTGACGCTGCTTTGTGTGTTGACGGCTGTGGCGACACTGGCGCTGGTGGCTTTCATCCTGGCGCAGCACGCTGCCTGATCCGGCGATGTGGCGGTCTTTTATTTCAATTCTGGTTATCTCAGTTCTTTTTATCTCAGTTCTTTCAGCACAACCTTGACGAAATCTGCACGCTGATGGATGTCGTGCAGCTGCACCGTGATTCTTAATTTGTCCGGCCCGTTCATGCGGCAGCGGCGGTCGCGCTGCAGCAGGTTGATGAGTCTGGTCGGGTCGAGGTCGGCGCGAGGGTTGAATTGCAGCTGAATGGCACTGTCGCTGGCGTCGATCTTGAGAATGTCCATCGGTTTGGCGGCGACGCGCAGGCGATGGCAGGCCATCAGTGCTTCGCCCTGTTCCGGCAGCAGGCCGAAGCGGTCGATCAGCTCTTCCTGCAGGGTGTCGAGTTCGTCGTCGTTGGTGCAGTTGGCGAGCCGTTTGTAGAGTACCAGCCGTTCGTGCACGTCGGGGCAGTAGTCGCTGGGCAAGAGCGCCGGGGTATGCAGATTGATCTCGGTGGTGACGCCGAGCGGGGCAGAGATGTCCGGCTCCTTGCCTGCTTTGAGCTGCTTGACGGCGTGGTTCAGCATGTCGGAATAGAGGCTGAAACCGATCTCCTGCATTTCGCCGCTCTGGCTGTCGCCGAGCAGTTCGCCCGCGCCGCGGATTTCCAGATCATGCATGGCGAGGTGGAAGCCGGCGCCGAGGTCTTCCAGCAGCTGGATCGCGTCCAGCCGTTTTTTCGCCTGCGCCGTGATGTTGCGGTGCGGGTCGGTCAGCAGGTAGGCGTAGGCCTGGTGGTGCGAGCGGCCGACGCGGCCTCTGAGCTGATGCAGCTGCGCGAGGCCGAACATGTCGGCCTTGTTCATGATGATGGTGTTGGCAGTCGGCACGTCGATGCCGGTTTCGATGATGGTGGTGCACAGCAGCAGGTTGAAGCGCTGGTGGTAGAAGTCGCGCATCACGTGTTCCAGCTCGCGCTCGCGTAGCTGGCCGTGGGCGATGCCGATGCGCGCTTCCGGCAGGATTCTTTCCAGCTTTTCGCGCATGCTCTGGATGGTGTCCACCTCGTTATGCAGGAAATACACTTGCCCGCCGCGCTTGAATTCGCGCATGGCGGCTTCGCGGATGATGCCTTCGGAATAATCCGTATGGAAAGTCTTGATCGCCAGCCGCTTCTGCGGGGGCGTCGATATCACCGAGAATTCGCGCAGGCCTTCCATCGCCATCGACAAGGTGCGCGGAATCGGCGTTGCCGTCAGCGTCAGCACGTCGACCTCGGCGCGCAGGGCCTTCATCTGTTCCTTCTGGCGCACGCCGAAGCGGTGTTCTTCATCGAGAATGGCGAGGCCCAGGTTCTTGAATTTAACGTCTTTCTGAATCAGCCGGTGGGTGCCGATGATAATGTCGATCTTGCCATCGGCCAGGCCTTGCAGCGCTTCCTTTTGCTCCTTGGCAGTGCGGAAGCGGGATATTTCGGCAATCCTGATCGGCCACTCGGCAAAGCGGTCGGTGAAGTTATTGTAGTGCTGCTCCGCCAGCAGCGTGGTCGGCACCAGCACGGCCACCTGGCGTCCGCCCATCACTGCGACGAAAGCGGCACGCAGCGCGACTTCAGTCTTGCCGAAGCCGACATCGCCGCACACCAGTCGGTCCATTGGGCGACCGGATTGCATGTCGTCGATAACGGCTTCGATCGCAGAAATCTGGTCGGCGGTTTCCTCGAACGGAAAGCCTTCGGCGAAGGTTTCGTAATCGTGCAGCGAGAGTTTGAAAGCATGACCCTTGCGTGCCGCCCGCAGGGCGTAAAGGTTGAGCAGTTCGGCGGCAGTATCGCGGATCTGTTTCAGCGCCTTTTTCTTGGCTTTTTCCCAGTGACCGCTGCCGAGGCGGTGCAAGGGTGCGGATTCCGGCGGCCCGCCGGAATAGCGCGAAATCAGGAACAGTTGCGAGACCGGCACATAAAGTTTGTCGTCGCCGGCGTATTCCAGCAATAGAAACTCGGTTTCGCCCTCGCCGAAATCCAGGTTGACCAGCCCGCGATAGCGGCCGACGCCATGTTGTTCATGGACCACCGGATCGTTCTCGCGCAGTTCCGAAAGGTCTTTCAGCATGCCTTCGGTGCTACGCGCCTTTTCCTTTTCGCGGCGGCGCTGCTGGCGCACAGTGGTGGCGTAGAGCTCGGCTTCGGTGATGACCCCGAAACCGAATACGGCTGATACGGTGCCGCGACTACTTGCCGTACTACTTGTACTGTCTGCGTAGTTGCTTCTTGTCTCAGCTGCATTTTGCATTGGGGGTAGCTTGAATCCAGCATGCAGAGAGCCAACCCCCAGCATCACTTTCTCTTTGCCGGTTATAAAATCATTCCATGATTCACAGATGCTGAATTCCAGAGCGTGTTCGGCAAAGAGCTGCGCCATGGTTTCACGGCGCCCCAGACTCTCCGCAACGATTAACACGTGGCCTTTGAATCCGCTGATGAAGCCCTTGAGCTTGTGCAAGGGATCATCCGCACGCCGCTCGATATCCAGTTCCGGCAGGCCGGTCTGTTTGGCCGGCTGCATGACGATTCTGGCGTAGCTGTGGGTTGCGGCGAAGAAATCCTCTGCCTTGATCAGCAGGTTTTCCGGTTTCAGTATCGGGCGCTCGGGATCATGCGCCAGCTGGCGATAGCGCGACTGGGCTTCGAGCCAGAAATTTTGCGCCGCCGCGTCGAGGTCGCCGTGCAGGCAGAGCAGTGTGTTCGTGGTCAGGTAATCGAGCAGGGTCGCGGTTTGTTCGAAGAACAGCGGCAGATACCACTCGATACCGCCGCTGGCGACGCCCTTGCTGACATCCTTGTAGATGCGGCTGCGCGAAGGATCGCCCTCGAACGTTTCGCGGAAATTCTGACGGAAGCGGGCGATGCCGGCTTCATCAAGCGGGAATTCGCGCGCCGGCAGCAGGCGGATTTCGCCCACCGGATAAAGGCTGCGCTGGGTATCGACATCGAAGGTGCGCAGGGTTTCGATTTCATCGTCGAACAGATCCAGACGATAAGGCAGCACGCTGCCCATCGGGAACAGGTCGACCAGACCCCCGCGTACACTGAATTCTCCCGGGCTCATGACCTGGCTGACATGATGGTAGCCGGCTTCTGCACATTGCGTGCGCAGTGCTTCGAGATCAAGCTTCTGGCCTTTTTTCAGCATGAAGCTGTGGGCGGCGAGATAGGATTGTGCGGGCAGGCGCAGGAGGGCAGTGCCTGCCGGCACAATGATGACATCGCAACTGTTCTGGCTGATCTGGTAGAGCGTGGCCAGCCGTTCGGAAATCAGGTCGGGATGCGGCGAAAAGTGGTCATAGGGCAGCGTTTCCCAGTCCGGCAGCAGATGCACCTTGAGATCGGGCGCAAACCAGGGGATTTCTTCCAGCAGACGTTGCGCCTCGAACGCGCTGGCGGTGATGATGGCAAGTGGGGTTTTTGCCGGTTTTTTTCCGAGCTCAAGCGCAAGATTGGCCAGTGCGAGACTATCGGCCCCGACGATGATGTTCTGGATACGCTGCATTTCGCCGCTGGCCGGAATGGGTAATGAAAACTGCATGAGAACTACTGACGTGAAAATTGAGTAAACGGATTATAGCCGCTGCCATCCGGCAGCGGCTATTCGCGGTGCAGTTGCTTGCCTGAACAGCTTGCGACACTGTTCACGGATGACGGTTCAGCGTCGGGCTAGTCGCTCAGCATCTTGCTGATCTGGATTTCGGCAGCAGTCCAGTATTCGACCGGACTGCCCTTGAATCCGTTGCGCTCGGCAAGGAAATAGGCTGCGACTTCGACCATGCGGTAACGCTCTTCACCGCCGATTTTTCTGCTCTTGGCTGCTTTGGCAGCGGCAGGTTTTTTTGCAGCGGGCTTTTTAGCGGCAGCAGGCTTGGCGGCAGCTTTTTTGACTGGTGTAGCTTTGGCAGCGGCAGGTTTTTTTTCGGCAGCGGTTTTTGGTGCTGCGGTTGTTGCTTTTGGTGTAGCCATTTAGGTTCCTTTCGTTGGTAGAACTTAATGATCGGCAAGGGGAGCGGTAACCCCCGGAGTTTATATTAACCTGAAATTCTTATGGAAGCGTTGAAAAATGAGCGGCCGATGAATCTGTTCGCCCCAACCCTGGATTGCCACGGGCTGCGCCCTCGCAAAGACAAACCCTGTGGATTGCTTCGTCGCTCCGGCGCTTCGAAATGATGGATTTGTACCGCGCAACGCGGCAATGCATCCGCGTCATTGAGTCTGCGCTTCCCTAAACTGTTCCGCCGACCGTGAGGCCATCAATCCGCAACGTCGGCTGACCGACGCCGACCGGTACGCTCTGGCCTTCCTTGCCGCAGGTGCCGACGCCGGAATCGAGCGCCATGTCGTTGCCGATCATCGAGACGCGCTTCAGTACATCGGGACCGTTGCCGATCAGCGTGGCGCCCTTGACCGGGTAGGTCAACTTGCCGTCTTCGATCATCCAGGCTTCTGCCGCCGAAAAGACGAATTTGCCGCTGGTGATGTCGACCTGGCCGCCGCCGAAGTTGGCGGCATAGAGGCCTTTTTTCACCGATTTGATGATTTCCTCAGGGGCCATGGTGCCGTTCAGCATGTAGGTATTGGTCATGCGCGGCATCGGGATATGGGCGTAGGATTCGCGCCGCGCGTTGCCGGTCAGCGGCATGCCCATGAGACGGGCGTTGAGGCTGTCCTGGATGTAGCCGCGCAGGATGCCGTCTTCGATCAGTACCGTGCGCTGCGTCGGGTTGCCTTCATCGTCGATGTTGAGCGAGCCGCGTCTGTCGGCGATGGTGCCGTCGTCGACCACCGTCACGCCGCGCGCTGCGACCTGCTGGCCGATGGCGTTGCTGAAGGCGGAGCTGCCCTTGCGGTTGAAATCGCCTTCGAGGCCGTGGCCGATGGCCTCATGCAGCAGGATGCCGGGCCAGCCGGAGCCGAGCACGACGGTCATGCTGCCTGCTGGCGCAGGGCGCGCATCGAGGTTGACCAGCGCCTGATGCACGGCCTTGCCGGCGTAATTCTGCAACACTTCATCGGTGAAATAGCTGTAATCGAAGCGTCCGCCACCACCGGCAGAGCCTTGCTCGCGGCGTCCATTGTGTTCGGCGATGACCTGGATCGAAAGTCTGACCAGCGGCCGGATGTCGGCCGCCATGACACCGTCGTGCCGCGCGACCAGCACGACTTCATATTCGCCGGCGATAGAAGCCATGACTTGCGTGATGCGCGGATCGGCTTTGCGAGCGAAGGTTTCCAGCTTTTCCAGCAGCCTGACCTTAGCGTCTGCGCTGAGCGAGGCGATCGGGTCCTGCGGGATGTAGAGCTGAGGCGCGCTGATGGACTGCACGGCTTTGCCGCCGACTTCATTGCCGAGTGCGGCGATGGCGCGCGTGGCCTGTGCCGCCTGTTGCAGTGCGGGCAGGTGAATGTCATCCGAGTAGGCGAAGGCCGTTTTCTCGCCGCTGACGGCGCGCACGCCTACGCCCTGGTCGATGCTGAAGTTGCCGGATTTGACCTGGCCTTCTTCCAGCCCCCAACTCTCGGAGCGGCTGTACTGGAAATAGAGATCGGCATAATCGACCTTGTGCGACATGATGCTGCCGAGCACACCTTGCAGGGCAGGGATGTCGAGGCCGGAAGGTTTCAGCAGCGTGTCGCTGGCGGTGGCGAAGTGCGAGCCGCTTTCCGGGTTGGAGCTGGTCGGTATGGATTCAGGTTTCATCAGTGGTCTTCAATGTTCTATTTATAAAAACTATAACAATATAAATTTCGATAGGTAATACGCAAAATCATGATTCCGCTGGTCTAGGCCAGACTGCGATGCTTGAGCGCAGGCAAACTCTTGCGCAGGCTGGCCTGATAGCTGGGGTTGATCGAAGCGGTGACGACGCCGGAGCCGCGCGGCAAGCGGTCCAGTACCACCCCCCAGGGATCGACGATCATGCTGTTGCCGTGCGTTTCGCGGCCGGAGGCATGGTAGCCGCCCTGCGCCGGAGCCAGCACGTAAGCGAGGTTCTCGATCGCGCGGGCGCGTATCAACGTTTCCCAGTGGGCTTTGCCGGTAGTTTCGGTGAAGGCCGAAGGCACGACGATGATGTCGACCTCGCCCATGGCGCGGTAAAGTTCGGGGAAACGCAGGTCGTAGCAGATGGAGAGTCCGATCTTGCCGAACGGGGTTTCCAGTGTCACCACTTCGCCACCAGGCTCGATGGTGTCTTCCTCACGGTAGTGCTCGTTGCCGAGATCGAGGCCGAACAGGTGAATCTTGTCGTACCGTGCCACTTGCTTGCCCTTGTCGTCATAGACGAGGCAGCTGTTGCGAACCTTGCCCGGCGTGCTGCAAGCGAGTGGGATGGAGCCGGCGATGATCCAGATCTGGTGTTTTTTTGCGGTCTTGGAAAGAAAGCGCTGAATCGGGCCGCTGCCTTCCTTTTCGCGCGCGGCGACCTTGTCGGTGTCCTTCATGCCCATGATGGCGAAATATTCCGGCAAGGCGACCAGTTTTGCACCCTGGTTGACGGCGATCTCGATCAGACGCTCGGCTTCGCTCAGGTTGGCTGATACGTTAGGCCCCGAAGCCATCTGGATGCCGGCGATTCTGGTCATGCTCGGAAGTGCTCTGGTTTTGGAAGTTCTGGTCTGTTTAGCCCTGGATTTGATCGCCATGGTTTTCTTTCATGCTTGATTGGTGTTTTTGCTTTCGTTGCTGCTTTTTATTGTCCCGGTATGGTTCTCACCGGTTCGGCTCCGGGCTTGTCCTGTTTGCTGTCTATCGGATTGTCCCAGGTGCCTGTGATTTCGTATTCCTCAGCGACGATCTTGTTCAGCGGGTCTTTCAGCAGCTTCTGTGCGATGAAGGCTGCTGCGGCGACAGCCGGTCCGCCGGCCAGCGCCGCCAGGGAAAGGCTGTCGCTGATGTAAGGCGTTACCTTGACATATAGATGTTGAGTTTCTTTTTTGAGATCGGTTTCACCCTTGATTTCGACTTTTGCGGTGGGGCCCTCCATCAGGAAGTTGTCGCTGCGCATGACACCCTGACTGATGTTGGCATTCGATGTGATTTTGTCAAAGGTAAAACCGCTGCTCAAGACATCCCTGAAATCCAGGGTCAGGCGGCGTGGCAGATTTTGCAGCGTCAGCACGCTGAACAGTCGGCCGACGCCGGGCTGAATCTTGAGAATCTGGCCATTGCGCGCGTCCAGCGTGAAATTGCCGGAGAGCTGTTCGATATTGAATTCATGCGGGCTGCCGGGCCAGCCCAGCTTGCCGCTCAGTGCGGCCTTGCCGTTCTTGATCATGCCCGGATGGCCGTAACGCCCCAGCGTGTTGCCGACATCGCTGATCTCCCAGTTGATGTTCATTTGCGTATTGGGGTTGCGCAGCCAGTTGTGCCACTCGCCATTGGCCTGCAAGGTGCTGTCCTCGTTGACGATGCGTAACTGGTCGATGCGCCAGTCATCATTTTTCTCGCTGGCCCGCAGCTCCATTCTGCCCAGGTTCTTTTGCCCGAGAACAAACGATTCGGCAATGATATCGAGGTCTGGATATTCGAGCTTTTTGCGGTCGGCGGCCGACGGCTCCCACTCGGTCAGTGCAGGCGGCGTCTTGCCGGGTACGGTAAGGTTCTTCAGCCTGGCGACGATCTTGCCGTTTTCGCTGCTGACCCATCGCACATCGCCGTTCATTTCGCGGCTCTGAATCTGCATCTGCCAGCCATCTACCGCCTGTTTTGCACCGAGCTTGAACGCATTGATGCGGCGCCCGAAAACATCCAGCGTGTTGACCGACATGTCGATGCGGTCGATTTGCAGCGATTGGCCGGAAGCACCGCCAGTACTGTCTTTGGTCTTTTCCAGTACTGCCAGCCAGCGGTCGAGATCGAGCTGTTCGAAATTGCCGCGCACCGCGAGTCCGGGTTCGGCGGGAATTTCCGGCTGGACATTGAGGCCGATTTCGCCGCGGTCGATCTTGTAGCTGCCGTTGGTCTCGGTGCGCAGGATTCTGGCTGCGACCTGATTGGCCATGCTGATGCTGATGATGTCCTGGCTTGCCGATTGCTGGCGTTTCTCGATGCGCAGCGGCATTTTCTCCTGTGCGCTCTTGCCGATTGGTGCAGGCAGGTCGAGCGCCATGCCGGCGAGGTTGGAGCGGATGATTACATCCAGCTGTTGCGGCTGGATACTGATGTCGCCATACCAATCGGCATTGCCGCTGGCCAATCTGCCTGCACTATTGCCGATGATTTTTCTGAGGCCGCTGTCGCTCAAGTTGCCTCTGGCGCTGACTTTGACCAGACGGTTCTTGCCGCTGCTGATATCGACCCGGGCCGGACCGTCATAGACGTAGGCGGCCATATTCTTGCCGCTGATGCTGGATTCGGTGAATTCCAGATTGCCGTTGATACGCGTGAGATCGGGAATCGAGGGGCTGCTCATGCTGGCGTTGATGATCTGGTAGCTGCCTGCGACTTTGGTCGCATCGACGTCTTCCAGTGGAATCTTCAGGTTCAGATTGAGCTTGCCGTTACCGCTGGTGCGCAGGTTGTTGGTAAACCCCTCGGTGAGTTGCAGCACCGGACTGTTGTTGACGAAGCGCACGCCATCGGTCACCGAACCCTGCGTTTCGCCGTTGATTTCAAGCACGGGCTGATCGGCATCCAGCACCGGGATGACTGCCTTGACGCTGGTCAGCCGGTTGCCGAGTATCTGTCCGCCATCGGCGTTCAGCTCCATGCGCGAGCCCTGGAACAGCATGTCGAGGCTGAGGTTCTGAATTGCGGGCCAGCCTTCGGCATAGTCCAGCACGCCTTCCTTGAGTTTGGCGGTGACCTTGAACAGACCCTGATCGGGGTTGACGTAGGGAAACTGATCGACGCGCCCGCGCACGATGACATGGATGTCCGACACCTTGCCGCTGATGATCGAACTGTCCAGCCAGCGCAGCGTCTCCGTGCCAAGCATTTGCGGGTAGTAGAAGAGGGCATATTTGGCGTCGCCGCGGTCAAAGCGCCCGTTCAGTTCGATT
Organism: Methylophilaceae bacterium UBA6140; assembly: GCA_002423265.1. GTDB lineage: Bacteria > Pseudomonadota > Gammaproteobacteria > Burkholderiales > Methylophilaceae > UBA6140. Next base: position 20,737 of record DIVE01000080.1, read on the forward strand.
GAAGCCGGACCGGTCTTGCTGTGCTTGTAGAGAGAGTTCACCGTGCCCGACAGATGTTGGCTATTGACGGTGAGGTTGGTGATGCGCACATCGGTGCCTTGTGCATGATGCGTCCATTTCACCATGCCGGTCAGTTTCTCTGCCGGTATCGGCCAGCGCATCACCCGCTTGAAATCCAACGTTGCCTGTTGGGCATTGATATTGAGCGTACCTTGCTTATCGTTGGCGTTGAGCGTGCCGCTGAGGTTGGTGAACCCGGGGATTTCGTTGTGTGCGTCTATACCGAGGTTTTTGAACTGCATGCGGATATCGTATTCGTCCAGGGTTTCACGGCTGCCCTTCCAGCGCATCTCCAGGTTGTTGACCACGCCCTCCGGTGCCATGCTTGCCAGTTGCTGAGATGTCTTTTGCGGTAATGGCAGGCGTGTGCTGAAGGCGTTGATGGATGCCAGATTCAATTCGTCCAGCTTGACACTGCCCTCAACCGTTTCCTTGCCCTTCTGCAGACGTTCGCGAAAGCCGAAGGTGCCGTTTTCCAGCTTGAGGCCATCTGTCGTCGAGAGTTTGATGCGCTCCAGATTGATGGACTGGCCGTCGGTATGGCTTGTCCATATCAGCCGTCCGGTCAGCGAATTGAGTTGTGCTTCAGCGCTGGTTTTGGAGAAACGTGCACGCACTTTCTGCAAGTTGATGTCGGAAGTCAGTTGTTTGGCGTTGCCGTTGGTGAACTCGAACCAGAAGCGGGCAGCGCCGTAGCCGCTGGAAATGTCGAAGGGGTAATCCAGCCACTGCCGCCAGGCAGCAATGTCAGTGCCGTCCATACGGCCGTAAATGGTGCCGCTCCAATCCTTGAGGTTGCTGATATCTGCACCGTAAAGGTTGCCGCGCAGGTCTATCGGCTGCGATGAAGCAGCCGATGGTGTAGCTTGCAAGGCGAAGCGATGCCGGTCCAGAAGTCTTTCCCAGACCGGGTTTTCAATTGTCAGTTGCAGGTCGCTCAGCATCAGTTGCGGCGCTTTGCGCATATCGTCCTGCCAGAGCACGGTGGCATCGACGATGTCGATTCTGGATTGCCGTAGCACCCAGTTCGCCAGCTCCGGGCTGGAGTCGCCGCCCATGCGGATGCCGGCGACGACCAGGCTGCCGTCCGTTTCGCGACGGATGGAGAGCACCGGCCCCTGAATCAGCAGAGAAGCGAGTTTGGGTTCGAACAGGGGAATGCTGAGCCAGGAGAGGCTGGTTTCGACTTCGTACAGATTGAGCGCAATACGGTTTTCGTCGTCGTAAATGGCGACCTGACGCAAACTGAGATGCGGGTTCATGCCGTTCCAGCTCGCTTCGACATGGCCGATTGTGACTTTTTTGCCGGCAGCCTTGCTGACAGCCTGGGCGATTTCTTCCTTGTAGCCGTCGATATTCGGCAGGACGAAATAACGCAGCGTCAGGATAGACAAGGTCAGCACGATGATCGTCAGCCACAACGCTGAAAGTGCGGCTCTGTAAGTCCAGATCAGGGATTTTTTGACCATTGTTTGTTGGTGCGGGTGCTAACTCGTTATATACATTTGCATTTTACTTCATTATTGAACCCAATACCGCCTGCTATCGAGCCTGGGCGAGAAACTTTCGGGTAAAGCTGCATCTTTGTTCTAAAATAGCGTTTTTTCGTTAACGCGTCGCATCCGTGCGGCTTTTCCCAGTTAGTCCAAATTGCTTCAGTTCAAAAATCTCAAACTCGTGCGCGGCATCAAGGTATTGATCGACAATGCCTCGTTTCAGTTACATCCGGGACATCGTGTCGGCTTGACCGGCGCCAATGGGGCAGGCAAATCCAGCCTGTTTGCCATGCTGCGCGGGGAGCTGCACCCGGAGTCTGGCGATCTGGAGCTGCCGCCGCATTGGGTGATCGCCCATGTTGCACAGGAGACGCCGGCGATCGCCGATGCCGCTATCGAGTTCGTGCTCGATGGTGACGAGGAGTTGCGGCGGATCGAGCGCGATCTGGTGCTGGCCGAACAGAATCACGAGGGGGAGAGGCTGGGCGAACTGCATGCCCGTTTCGGTGATATCGGCGGTTATACCGCGCGCGCAAGAGCTTCGGCACTGCTGCATGGCCTCGGTTTCAGCGATGCCGATATGGCCAGGCCGGTGTCGGATTTTTCCGGCGGTTGGCGCGT
>DIVE01000025.1:0-750 GCA_002423265.1 Methylophilaceae bacterium UBA6140
TCTCTTTCTTTGACCTGATTCAGGAGCTGGAGAGCATCGGCAAGGGTAGCTACGGCCTCGGCAACGTGCTGCTATTCGTACTGCTAAGTGCGCCGGGGCACGTCTACCAGGTGGTTCCGGTGGCGGTACTGGTTGGTACCATGTACGCGCTCGGGCGGCTGTCGCGCCATTCGGAGCTGATCATTCTGCGAGTCAGCGGCATTTCCATTTCCAGCATCGCCTGGTCGCTGGTGCGTATCGGTTTCATTTTCGCCGTCCTGACGTTTATCGTCGGCGAATTCGTGACACCCTATACTGAAAAAACCGCGCAGCGCATGCGCATCAAGGCTACGGATTCGGTCATCGCACAGGATTTCCGTTCCGGCTTGTGGATCAAGGACGGCCGCAGCTTCGTCAATGTCGAGGAAGTGCTGCCGGATACGACGCTGCTCAACGTGCATATCTATGAATTCGACAAGGACTTTCATCTGCGCACGATCAGCAACGCGAAAGTCGGCCGCTTCGAGGAAGATGGCTGGCTGTTGAGTGAAGTCGGGCAGACCTTGTTTTCTGAAGAAAAAGTGAAATCGGCCTACTTCCCGGAAGCAAACTGGCAATCGCTGGTGAGGCCGGAGCTGCTCAATGTGCTGCTGGTAGTGCCGGAAAAGATGTCGGCGCGCAACCTGTATTCCTACATCACGCACCTGAGTGAAAACAAGCAGAAAACCTCGCGGCACGAAATCGCCCTGTCGGCGAAGATCATTTACCCGC
>DIVE01000025.1:870-1420 GCA_002423265.1 Methylophilaceae bacterium UBA6140
ATTACCTCGCAGTTTTCTTCGCCAGCAATATCAGTCGCGTGCCTGACAGACGATCGTGCAGGTACTGCCCTTCACGATCGAACAATGCCCAGACAAAGCTCACTCCCGGAAATACGCTGGCAACCAGAAATCGCTTCAACGCCTGTGCAGGCGTCAACCATCCGCCATCCCCCGCTACAAGCCTGATGCGCCAGGTCTGCATGGCCAACGTCTGCCCGCCGCGCGTCCAGTTCCAGATGAAATAGGCGCCAGTCAACAACCACAAATAAGCCTGAAAGAAATAGCGGCTGGGCGGCTCGGTTGCATCACCGAAAATCAGCAGGAATATCAGCGCAGCCAGCAACAGAACAGCCAGCAACAAAAGCAGTTCGTATACCAGGCAGGACAGCCGGCGAAGCCAGCCAGGTGAGGTAAAAAGGGTCGACATGCGGAGAATTCAGTGGCCGAAGATGCTGTAACGGAAAAAAGTCAGCCTAGTTTTCCAGATCGTCGTTGTAGTCATCCGGGTTTTGTTTGCGCAATTGCTCGCGCTTGGCTTCGGGCAGGCTTT
>DIVE01000025.1:1578-8198 GCA_002423265.1 Methylophilaceae bacterium UBA6140
TACTATCGCTGCGAGGTACGCGCTATCCATGTATCGAATCCTTTATCCAGAAAAGCTTCGGGCGGCAATTCAGCGCCCAGTAAAAAAGCATCGCCCTGTTCTATCGAGGGCTGCACCATCTGCTGCGTCACAATGAATGCGACCAAGGCCGCGCTGGCTATCATAACAGTTGGCATCAGCAAGCGGTGCTGATGCATGTAGTTGCCGAATAAACGCAAGACATGGCCGAGGCCATCGGCGCCGTTGGCGCTTGCGGCCTGCTTCTGCGCAGCCAGATTACCGACGGCCTTCATTCTGGCTGCGTACAGGCGATCAAGCACCTCGCGATCGAGTATCGCAGTGCTGTCATCCAACAAACTGACTATTTCCTTGGCTGTTTCGTGTTCGGTTTTCATCGATCCATTTCCTCTATCGCCATCCATTGATCAATGGCTGCTCAACAGGAGTCAAATTATTCTGCACCAAATCATTGCTGCCGTTGTTTGGAAAAACCATATTTTTCCAGGGTTGAGGCGAGTGTGTGTACGGCACGCGAACAATGTGTCTTGACGCTGCCTTGGGAACACCCCATGGAAGCCGCCGTTTCGGCCACATCCATATCCTCCCAGTAACGCAAAATGAAGGCCTCACGTTGACGCGCAGGCAACTTCTTGATGGCTGCTTCGATGATAGCAAGTGTCTGGCTGCGTTGAAGCCTGGCCTCTGGCTGGTCGCTATCATTGTCGGGGTCGCCGCCGAGAATTTCAAGCGGATCGGTATCATCATCGTCGTTGCCGCTACCGAATGATGAAAACAAGGTAGTCCACAGATTGCGCACTTTCTGCCTGCGCCAGTAATCCTTCATGGTATTTTGCAGGATGCGCTGGAACAGCATCGGATACTCGGTCACCGGACGGTCGGGATATTTTTCGGACAATTTCATCATGGCGTCTTGCACGATATCGAGCGCAGCATGATCATCGCGCACGGCATAGGCCGTCTGCTTGAATGCACGACGCTCGACTTGGGCGAGAAAATCCGAAAGTTCTTGTGGGCTTGCCATTCAGGTCTGATCAGGAATCGTTGTTGTTCGACTTTTATCGGCCGGCCTCACAACCGCCTTCGATTTCAAGGGGTAATGCAGGCCATCGGTTTCGAGTATATCAGGTTTGTATTTTGTCTCTGACCGGGATTTAGCTACAATCGTTTCAACACATTCCGATTGCACCCAATGGCCAAACTGATTCTTATTGCAATTGCACTCTGGCTGATCATTATCGTTCTCAAACGCTACCGGAAAGGCATGGATCAGCAGGAAGGGGCTTCCGGCAAAGAGCGACAGCCAACCGAGAGCATGGTGCAATGCGCCTATTGCGGCGTACATATTCCCGAAAGCGACAGTCTCAAGGCGCGCGGCCACCACTTCTGCTGCCAAGCGCACATGGACGCGCCCGAAGATGTCAACGACAACTGAATCGGCACTTCTGCGCCTGATGCCGAGCGCCTACTGGCGCTCGATGCGTTTTTCGCACCTCTATCGACTGACCATTGCCTGCGGACTCACAGCTTATTATTTCTTCTGGCAAGCACAGCTCTGGCAAGCGCATTTCGACGGCAAGCTCTATCTGAAACTGGCACTCTCCTATCTGGTGTTCAGCCTCATCGCGAGCCTCTTAAGCTGGCTCAAGATCAGCCTGCTGGATCGCCGGCTGACCTTTATCGCGATCGTCGATATCGGTTTTATCGTTACGCTGATTTACGCTGCCGGCGGACTGGAAAGCGGTCTGGGGCTGTTGCTGGTGCTGGCCATTACCTCGGCCAGCTTCTTCAGCGATGGTCGCCTCGCCCTGTTCTATGCCGCAGTAGCAACCATCGCACTGTTGCTGGAACAATCCTACCAGTTCATCAGCTGGACACAATACAGCGTCGATTACACGCATGCCGTCATGCTGAGCCTGAGCTGCTTCGCCACGGCATGGCTGGCCCACAGCCTTTCCAGGCGCACCATACAAAGTGAGGCGCTGGCTTCGCAGCGCGGCATAGACCTGGAAAACATGGCGCAGATCAATCAGCTCATCACGGAAGAAATGCAGGACGGCATTCTCGTCGTGGACAAGGATTTCAAGATCAGGCACCACAACGCACAAGCCGATGAACTGCTGGGCTCAGTGCAGACGGACGCGGCCATGCTCACACAATATGCGCCTGAAGTCGCCGAGCTTATGCAGCGCTGGATGGATAACGAAGAGCCACTCAAGATCAGCGGCGCCCCGCACAAATTGAGACTGAACGACCGCGAGCTGCGCCTGCGCCTGATGCCTATCGGTAGTCAGCGACAGGAAGGCGCGGTGATTTTCATCGAGGACTGGAGCCAGTTCCAGCTACAGGCACAGCAGATGAAGCTGGTCGCACTGGGCCGGCTGACCGCCAACATCGCCCACGAAATCCGCAACCCGTTGAGTGCCATCAGCCATGCCAGCCAGCTGCTGCAGGAGGAGGACACAAAAGACCCTGCCATCCGCCGCATGCTGCAGATCATCGGCGACAACGTCACACGACTGGACCAGATCGTCAAGGATGTGCTGGAACTGAACCGGCGCGACCGCACCCAGCAGGAGCTGATCACGCTGGAAAAATTCCTGCAGGATTTTTACATGCAATTCTGTCTTACAGAAAGAATCCCGGATGCAGGTTTCAACATCAAACTGCCGGACCATGCCGAACGCGTTCTCTTTGACCGTCGCCACCTCAACCAGATATTGTGGAACATATGCCGCAATGGTTGGCGCCACGGCCGGCAGCTTGCCGGCAGCCTGACCTTGTCGGTGACTCCCTCCGGCGATAGCCTCGACATCGCAGTCAGCGATGATGGCCCGGGCGTATCGGACGACATCATCCCTCACCTGTTCGAGCCCTTTGTCACCAGCGAATCGACCGGCACCGGCCTCGGGCTGTATATTGCCCGTGAGCTGTGCGAAGCCAACGATGCGAGGATTCAGTACCGGAAATCCAATACCGGCAGCATGTTCGTGATTCATTTGAAAAGGCAATCCACACAATGACCACCAACCCCTCCTGCCTGATCGTCGATGACGAAACAGATATCCGCGAGTTACTGGTACTGACGCTTGAGCGCATGGGCGTCGAGACCTATACGGCAGCCAACGTCACTGATGCCAGGCACATGCTGAGCCAACGCGACTATGCGCTTTGCCTGACCGACATGCGCATGCCCGATGGCGACGGACTGGACCTGGTGAGACACATCAACACGTTTCATCCCGGCTTGCCGGTCGCCGTCATTACCGCATATGGCAGCGCAGAAAATGCAGTCTCGGCCTTGAAGGCCGGTGCTTTCGACTATCTGAGCAAACCCATATCACTGAGCCAGTTGCGTCCGCTGGTGCAATCCGCACTCAAACTGTCAGACCCCGAGATCGCTGATCTCGGCGGCCTCGACATGATCGGCATATCCGCGGCAATAAGCCAGGTACGGCAAATGATAGAAAAACTGGCAAGAAGCCAGGCACCGGTCTACATCAGCGGTGAGTCCGGCAGCGGCAAAGAGTTGGCGGCAAGGCTGATCCACCTGCAAAGTTCGCGCCGTGAAGCGCCATTCGTCGCCATCAATTGCGGCGCCATCCCGGAGAACCTCATGGAGAGCGAGTTCTTCGGCTACAAGAAAGGCGCGTTTACCGGCGCCAACCAGGACAAGCCCGGATTGTTTCATGCGGCAAAAGGCGGCACGCTGTTTCTCGATGAAGTGGCCGATCTGCCACTCCTGATGCAGGTCAAACTATTGCGGGCAATTCAGGAAAAGAAGGTGCGCATGGTCGGTGACAGCCATGAAGAGGGCACTGATGTCCGCATCATCAGCGCCACGCACCGCAATCTTGGCGAAATGATGGAGAACGGCCTGTTCAGACAGGATCTCTATTACCGGCTCAACGTGATCGAACTGAGAATGCCGCCGCTGCGCGAAAGGCCGGAGGATATCCCGCAACTTGCCCAGACGCTGATGGCAAGGCTTTGCCGCGCCTCGAACATGCCGCAACCTGCACTCGCCCCGCAGGCGCTCTCCCTGCTCAAGCAGTATGCTTTCCCGGGCAACGTGCGTGAACTGGAAAACATACTGGAACGAGCCATGGCGCTCTGCGATGGCAATACCATTTCAGCCGGGGACTTGTTGCTGGAAAACATGCAAGCCGCGGACCCGCCGTTCATTCCTGACGGCAACGGCGAGTTGCCCTTGCCCGAATATCTGGAGAGTATCGAAAAAATCGCAATCCTCAATGCACTGGAAAAAACCGGACAGAACAAGACGGAAGCAGCAAGATTGCTCGGTGTCAGCTTCAGGACCCTGCGCTATCGTTTGTCGAAACTGGGGCTGGGTAAAGAGCATGATGATTGACAGCGCCGGCATCCACAAAGAAGCCCGATTCATCGCTTCGGCCAATTGCGACGAGCGGCCCGACACTCCGATTTCCCTGATCGTCATTCACAACATCAGTCTGCCGCCGGGCGAATATGGCGGCAACGGCATCATCGACCTGTTTACCAACCGGCTCGATCCGGGCGCGCATCCCTACTACGCAGAAATCCATCAGCTCAGAGTCTCATCCCATTTCCTCATCCGCCGCGATGGCCGCCTGCTGCAATTTGTCCCCTGCCTCAAGCGCGCATGGCATGCAGGCCAGTCGAATTGGCAGGGGCGTGAACGCTGCAATGATTTTTCTGTCGGAATTGAACTGGAAGGCAGCGACCACGACGCCTTTGAAGAGGCGCAGTATGTTGCGCTCAGATGTTTGATCGAAGCGCTGAAATCGGCCTACCCGATTACAGAGGTCGCCGGACACTCCGACATCGCCCCTGGCCGCAAAACGGATCCGGGGCCTTGTTTTGACTGGTCAAGAATTACCGGAATTCAGGGTTTGAACACGCCCTGCTAAAAACCAACAGAAAAACCACGGTTCACAGCTTTAGAAAGTCACACATCATGCCAAGAGTCGGTTCTGTCCATTATTTGATGATTGTCTGCTGCGCGCTCTTGCTGGCTTGCGGCAAGGCCGAAAAGAAGGAAGAAACGCCGCCGATGACCACTCTGGTCAGCGTTGCCACTGCGGAAACCATCAGGCTGGAAATCCGCGAAGAAACCATCGGCACACTGGAGGGGCTCATCGACCCGACCATCTCCGCAGAAGTCGCCGCAAGAGTATTAAGCGTCGCAGCGAGGCCGGGGCAACAGGTGAAAAAAGGCGATGTACTGGTAATGCTCGACCCGACCGATCTCGCTCTGCAACGCCGCGAAGCAATGGCAGAAGTGGCGCGCATCGAGGCCTTGCTGGAGAACCAGCAACGCACGCTGGAACGCAATCAGGCGCTGGTTGAAAAGAACTTCATCTCGAAAAATGCGCTGGATGACGTCAGTACCCAAAAATCCGTGCTCAAGAATCAGCTCGAAGCAGCCCGCATACGTCTTGCCGGCATCGAACACACCGGCAGCAAAACCCGCGTGGTGGCGCCCGTCGACGGCATCATCGAAAAACAGATCGTGTCGCCCGGAGACTTCGTCAGCATAGGCTCGCCGCTGATGCAGATCATCAGCAACCAGCGTCTGCGCGCGCATTTGCCCTTCCCCGAGCGTGTCGCCTCTAAAATCAAACCCGGCCTCAAGGTGCGCATGACAACGCCGACCTCAGCCGAAGAAGTAAGCAGCGAAGTCCGCGAAATGAAAGCACTGGTCGGCGAAGGCAACCGGGCAATAGACGTGATGGCAGACGTCATCGGCCAGGACGGCTGGCAGGCGGGCGCCAGCGTCAACGGTATCGTCGTCCTCGATGAAATCGAAGCCGTCGTGGTGCCGGAACAGAGCGTCGTCCTGCGGCCTGCGGGCGACGTGGTCTATGTGATCAAGGACGACAAGGCCGAGCAAAGAGTAGTGCGCGCCGGTCTGCGGCAGGAAGGTAAGGTCGAAATCATTTCCGGCATTTCGGCAGGAGAAGTGGTCGCGGTGGACGGCGCCTCGTTCCTGACCGACCAGGCAGCAGTCACCATACAGGGGCGAAAAACCGGCGATACTGAAACGCAGACGGAAGCGAACGCCGCATCATGACCTTGCCTGAAATTTCCATCAAGCGCCATGTGCTGGCATGGATGCTGTCCGGCCTGCTGGTACTGCTGGGCCTGATCAGCTATCAGCGTATCGGGGTCGACCGCTTCCCTTTCATCGAGTTTCCAGTGTTGTCGATCACCACCAATCTGGTCGGTGCCAATCCGGACATCATCGACGCCAGCGTCACCAGCGTGATCGAAACCGCCGTCAACACCACACCCGGCATCGAACATATCCAGTCTTCCTCTTCGCCCGGAGTGTCAGTTGTTACCATCACCTTCGCGCTCGACAAGGATATCGATGTCGCCTACAGCGAAGTGCAATCCAAGGTCAGCCAGATTCTGCGGCGCCTGCCGGACGATGTGGAACCGCCCATCCTGCGCAAGGTCGAGACCAACGCCTCGCCCATCATGTGGCTGGGCTTGCGTGGCGACCGCACTCAGCAACAGCTCAACCTCTACGGCCTCAACATCATCAAGAAGAAACTGGAAACCATCGAGGGCGTAGGCGAAGTCCGGCTCGGCGGCCG
>DIVE01000025.1:8321-10948 GCA_002423265.1 Methylophilaceae bacterium UBA6140
GTGATGGCTCACCGATCCGGCTGAAGGATATCGCCGAGCTTGAAGACGGTCTCGAAGACCAGCGTCAACTCGCACACTACAACGGCGAACCCACGGTCGGCATCGGCATTATCAAAGTCTCCAACGCCAATACAGTGGCCATCATCGACACCGTGAAAAAACGCCTGAACGAGGAAATCCGCCCCAGTCTGCCGCCCGGCATGACGCTGGATGTTTCGACCGATGACTCCATTTTCATCAAGGAAATCGTCAGCGCATTACAGGAGCATTTGATCGAAGGTACGCTGCTGGCAGCGCTGATTGTCTGGATATTCCTGCGCTCGCTGCGTTCCACGCTGATCATCGCCACTGCCATCCCGGTCTCGCTGCTGGGCGCGGTTGCCGTCATGTACTTTTCCGGCTTCACCTTCAACACCATGACCCTGCTGGCGTTGCTGTTGCTGATTGGCGTCGTTGTCGATGATGCTATTGTGGTCTTAGAGAATATTCATCGCCATCTCGAAATGAAAATGGTGATCAAGCACGACCAGGCAAACGGACCGCCGGCCAATCGGGAAGAGGCGCCAGCAGAAATCCCTCGCCTACCCGGCATGCCGGACCCCGCTGCCGTTGCTGCAGCCATCAGTGGCAGCCGCGAAGTCGCCTTTGCCGTGGTCGCAGCGACCTTATCTCTGGTCTGTATTTTCGCGCCGGTCATTTTCATGGACGGCATCGTCGGCCAGTTCTTCGAATCTTTCGCCGTAGTCGTCACCTTCGGCGTGCTGGTGTCGTTGTTCGTCTCGCTGACCCTTACTCCCATGCTGTGTTCGCGTTACCTCAAGATCGAGGCACGTCACGGCCGCCTTTACCACTTGCTGGACAATTTCTTCCAGCACATGGATCACTATTACGCAAAAAGCCTGAGCTGGGCATTGGCGCACCGTTGGAAGGTGGTCGCGGCCACGCTCCTGATCGTATTGTCCAGCGGCTTCCTGTTCGCGCAAGTCAGCAAGGAGTTCGTGCCGCAATCGGATGAAGGCCGTTTCGTCATCTCGTTCAAGACACCGCTGGGTTCCAGTATCGAGTACACGGAAACCCGTCTCAAGCTGATCGAAGATGTGCTGGCGGGTTATCACCCGAATGAAATCGCCAGTTATTTCACCACCATTGGCTTCGGTGCGCAGGGTCAGGTCAACAAGGGCTATGCCAACATCCGTCTGCAGGAAAGAAAAGACCGCAAACTGAGCCAGCAGGAGCTGATGCAACGCATCAAGGAGCAGCTCGACCAGATTCCCGGCGTAAGGGCATTTCCGGCACCGGTTGCCATCGTCGGCGGACAGCGTTCGGAAAAACTGCAGTTCAATCTTTCCGGACAGAACCTGGAGCAGGTCGGCACTTTGGCAAAAGTCATGCAACAACAGCTTTCCAGCCTGCCGGGCATGGGCAAGGTCGACGTCGATATCGAGCTTGACCTGCCGCAACTGGTGATGACGCTGGATCGCGTGCGCGCTGCCAGCATGGGTATCACGGCACGCGATGTGGCGACCGCCATCAACCTCTACAGCGGCGGCATCGACGTCGCCAGCTTCAACGACGAGCCGGGCGACGGCCAGCGCTACAACATCCGGATCAAGGCAAAGGAAGGCAGCCTGACCCAGACTGACGACCTGAAGAAAATCTATCTGAAGAGCATGTCGGGCGAGATGGTCAGGCTGGACGCCATCGTCAGCTTCAAGCAATCGCTGGGAGCCGCCGTCATCGGCCGCTTCGATCTGCAATATGCCGCCACCATGTATGCCAGTCCGACCATTCCGCTCGATCAGGCTGTGACCAATGTCAACCGTGTGGCGGCGGAGGTTCTGCCGCCCGGATACAGCATCCGGCTCGCTGGCGAAGCAGAAGAAATGGAGAAGACCACCCGCAACATGGTCTTCGTCTTTGTGCTTGCATTGGTGCTGCTCTACATGGTTCTGGCAAGCCAGTTCAATTCCTTCCTGCAACCGCTGATCGTCATGGTGGCGCAACCGCTGGCCGTGATCGGCGGCGTAGTCGCGCTGCTGATTACCGGCAATTCGCTCAACATCTTCTCCATGATCGGCATGGTGCTGCTGATCGGCCTGGTCGCCAAGAACTCGATCCTGCTGGTCGATCTCACCAACCAGATGCGGGAAAAGGGCAGCAGCATCGATAACGCGCTACGTGTGGCCTGCCCGATTCGCCTGCGTCCGGTGCTGATGACTTCATTGACGGTCATTCTGGCGCTGTTGCCGGCTGCGCTCGGACTCGGCGCCGGCGCCGAAACCAACGGCCCGCTGGCGATTGCCGTGATTGGTGGTATGGTGTCCTCTACGCTGCTGACACTGATTGTGGTGCCTGCGGTCTATTCTCTTGCCACACACGGTCAGGAGCGTTTGCAACATCGGATCAAGGCCGATAGCTGACCTTCATACATCACCGGGAGTATCGTTATGGACAATCGCGTCGAGCAGCTGCTGGAGCAGATTTCAGCGCTTGAGGACGAGTTGCGCAGCGCGCTCGCCGAACAGCCCTCGGCCATGTTCTTCCAGATCAAGGGCAAACGGGTGGAATTTGAAAAATCGGTGAAAGAGGCGCATCGCAAGCTGAAAACCGGCTTCTTTCAATGGCTG
>DIVE01000025.1:10978-24338 GCA_002423265.1 Methylophilaceae bacterium UBA6140
GCATCAAAAAGGTGCGGCGCGGCGATTACATCATCTTCGACCGCCAGCAGCTCAGCTACCTCAATTTCATCGAGAAATTTCATTGCACCTACTGCGCTTACGGCAGCGGCATGATTGCCTATATCAGTGAAATCGTCGCCCGAACCGAGCAGTACTTCTGTCCGATCAAGCATGCGCGCAAGGTACTGGGCTCACATGAACGCTACGCGCATTTTCTCGATTACGGCGATGCCAAGGATTATCAGGAGCGGCTGGAAGCGTTCAGAACAGCGCTGGCAAAAGAGAAGTAGAGTCCGCGCGAACCCGGGGTCACTGGCGCTGCGGCACCAGTTTTTCCACCACCAGGCTGCCGATCATGTCGCCTTCGACATTGACCGCCGTTCTGAAGGTATCGAGCGCACGGTCTATCGGCAGCAGAATCGCGATCGCCTCCGCAGGCAAGCCCACCGACTGCAGCACCATGACCATGGTCACCATGCCGGCGCTGGGAATACCCGGCGCGCCCATGGCAGCGATCATCGCGGTCAGGAACACCACCATCTGCTGAATCAGGTTGAGCTCAATGCCGACCAGATTGGCGATAAAGAGCGCGGCGGCGGCCTCATAAAGCGCAGTACCATCCATGTTGATGGTGGCACCGAGCGGCGCAACGAAGCCGGCCACATCACTTCTCACCCCCAGATTCTTCTCCACGCAGCGCATGGTAACCGGCAGGGTGGCTGCACTGGAGCTGGTGGCGAGCGCAGTGATGATGGCTTCGCGCCCGCCGCGGAAGAATCGCAACGGCGTCATCCCGGTGAACAGATAAAGCACCAGCGGCAGCACGACGATGCCGTGCAGCAGCGTCGTGCCAAGCACGACACCGACGAACTTGCCCAGGCTCTCGAACATGGCAACATCCTGCGTCGCCGTCAACTTGATCAGCAAAGCCAGAATGCCGATCGGTGCGATCACCATGATCCAGCCGACAACGCGCATGGTGAGATCGAGCAGCTCCTGCAACAGCTTGTGGATATTCCGGTAACGTTCACCGCCCATCACCAGCGCGATGCCGACGAACAAGGCAAAAATCACCACGGCCAGCACATTGCCCTGCGCCATCGCCGCAAACGGATTGACGAACAGCCGTTGCATAAACTGCTGGAAGAACTGCGACAGGGTCAGCTGCTCGCTATGGAAGCCCTGCATGGCATCGGCAAACATGGCGATCTGCATGCCTTCGCCGGGCCGGAAAATATTGCTGAACAGCATGGCGATGAACACTGCGATCATCATGGTCAGCACGAAGTAGGCCAGCGAGAGCTTCCATACCCGATGCATGTCGCCGCTGCCCTGCAGGTTGGCAATGCCGACCGCGATTGACATAAACACCAGCGGAATCAGGATCATCTTCAGCAAATCAATGAAAATGCCGCCGATCAGATTGCTGGCATAAAGCACGGGCTGAACTGCCGCACTTTCGCTGCCAAGAGATTGCAGCCAGAAACCGATCAGCACGCCGAGGGCAGCGCCGAGCAAAATCTGCATATTGAGGCCGGGCAGCCTCATGCCGGTTTGGCAGCCTTTCTGACACGCGGCTTGGCCAGCGCCTTCACCACCTTAACCTTGGCGGTTGCAGGTTTGGCATCAGCGGGCCGTTCTGGCGGAGCAAGCCCGGCTGCCTCATGGGCAAGGGCTATCGTCGTATCCTCGTCAGGCACCAGCGGCGCTTGTGTCTTTCTTTCGAACACGGCAGCAAAAAAACCATCGGTCTGGTGCAGATGAGGAAAGAGTTTGAGATAACTACCGGTATCCAGCGCGATGTGCTGCTGGGCGAGAATTTCGCCGGCCGGCACCAGACTGAAATCGGCATGCGCCGCCAGAAATGCTTCGGCGATATGTTCATTTTCATCCGCCAACAGGCTGCAGGTTGCGTAAATCAGGCGCCCGCCGGTTTTCACCAGCCGCGCAGCGCGATCAAGAATGGAGGTCTGCTTGGCGGTCAGCTCGGCGATATCCTGTTCTGTCTGGCGCCATTTCAGATCCGGATTGCGCCGCAGCGTGCCAAGACCGCTACAGGGCGCATCGACCAGCACACGGTCGAACTTGCCTTGCAATCTTTTCAGCTTGGGATCCTGCTCGCTGGCAATCAGCTGGCTATGCAGATTGGAAAGCCCGGAGCGCTTGAGCCGCTGGCCCAGATTGGTGAGCCGTTTCTCGGACACATCAAACGCATACAAGCGGCCGGAGTTGCGCATCAACGCGCCCATCGCCAGTGTCTTGCCGCCTGCACCGGCACAGANNGCACTTCGAACTTGCCGTCGGTAAATAACGGATGGCGGCTGATGTTCATTTTCTGCGTCATACGCAAACCGGTCGGCGCATAAGGGGTGGCGGCAACCTCTGTCGATTCGCTCTCGAATCTTTTCATCACGTCTTCGCGCGTGGCCTTGATGGTATTGACGCGCAGATCGAGACTGGCAGACTGGTGCATGCTGCGGGCAATGGTCAACGCCTGATCTTCGCCGTACTGCGCGGCAAGTTTCTGCCACAGCCACTCGGGCATGTCGGCCTGTTGCGCAAGGCCGAGGCCAGCGGTCGACCGGGCCTTGATTTCCTGCGCCCATTCCTTCTGCTGCTTGTTCAGGCTGGCATCGAGGTCGCGCATACTCAAGCCCTGCACCCGCAGAAACAGGGCCAACAGCAATTTGCGCGGGTCTTCGCCGTCCGCCAGGTGCGCCAGCAAGGCCTTGCGCCGAAGAACGCCGTAAACGGATTCGGCGACAAAGGCGCGCTCCTTGTTGCCCAGTTCGCGGTTGTTGCGGAAGAATGCACCGAGCTTGGCATCGGCCGGACCCGGTTTGTTCAGCACGTCGGCCAGCGCCATCGCGGTCAGGCGCATTAAGTTGGAATCGATTTTGTTCATTGCATGTTGTCGGTCTTGATGCTGGTGATGATTTGCTCGATCACGCTGCCGTCCTTTTCTGTTTTACGAATTTTTACCGGCAGGTAGCGGTAATCCACGGCTAGCCAAAGCTCATTCTTTTCGTCGCCGTCGTCATTGGTATTTTCCAGATGCATGACGCGCACACTGCCTATTTTAGTCGACAATTCCTCCTCACCGGCAAAACTGTAGGCATAAGCCTTGATACGTTTGCCATTGGTGATGTTAAGCATCATCTCCTGCAGCGGCGGCACAAACATGAACTGGTACATGAAACTCATCAGGTCCTGCGTGTCGCCGGGCAGCACCGAGGTCTGCACGCCTTTGCCGGTGGTCAGCGTCAACTTGCCATTATCCCAGTCGAAACTCGCCTGCTGGGCACGGGCAGAGCGGCCGTACTGGTAAACAAAACTCGATGGCTTCAACCCCTCCCGGGTCAGCTTGCCTTCGCTGCGTTGTACCAGCTTGCCCGGAATGAAAATCGACGCCAGCCCCTTGGCTTCACTGACGCTTTCGAGCACGTAACTGCCATCGCCGGCAAGCGCGTAACGGACGCTGGTTTGACCTATTCTCGTACCTTCGGCGCCGCGCAGTATATCGAACTCCGACTCGATCAGTGTCAATGGCGGCAATGCCGGCTCTTCCGGCACAACCAGCGCAACCTCGGTTTCCGGCTGCAGCTCGGTCTGGGCGGGCGCAGTGTTGGGCGCTGCGTCAACCGTTTCCATTGTTGCAGGCGGCGGCAGGTCCGGCACTGCAGCCTGCCCCATGACGGCAGGACTATCAGGCACCGGTTGCGGCTGTGCTTTTTCAGGCGGCAGCTGCGGTTTTGGCGCCGGCGCTTGCGGTTCTGAAGCTTGTGGCTGCGGCCTGACTGCCGGTGGTGTTGCAGACACCGGCTGTTCGACATGCGCCAAAAACCTGACTTCGACCACCTGCTTTTCAGGTTCAAGAAACGCAAATTTCAGATCGAGCTGCCCCAACAGTAGCAAATGGAGCAGAATGGAGAGCGCCAGCGCCAAAGCTGCGCGCAGCAGGGTGGGATAATCAGCGAATGGAGTCCATCTACTTCGCATGCAGACTGGTCAGCACCTGTTCAATGACGGCACCCTTATCGTCACGCATGATCAGCCTGACCGGCAGAAAATGGCTGGCCGCACCGCCCAGCCAAAGCTCCTTGCTGTCTTCGTCGGCATTGTCGCCCGCATCCCGCAGATGCAAGGTCTTATAGCTGCCTGCCGGCACACTGACTGGCACATCGCGACCTGCGACATGGTACTCGTACATTTTGATTTTCTTGCCGGTCGTCACCGGCAGTTTGAATACATCCGCCGGCGGTTGCACGAACATGAACTGGTAAATCAGGCTGCTGATATCCTGGGTACCCGGCAATAACTCGGCAGTAACCAGCTTGCCCTTGACCTTCATGTTGAGAGTTTTGGCGGCCCAGTCGAAATCCGTATAAAGCGAACGCTTCGGGTTGCCGGCCTGATGCAGCTCGAAATGCAGCGGTTTGAGACCGCCCTTGCCGACCTCGCCTTCGCTGGTCAGCCTGCGTTCGCCGAGCAATGCATAAACACCGATGCCTTTGGTGACACTCTCAATACGATATTTGCCGTTCTGCTCGCTATAGGTTTCCGTGATATTGGCGAACGGCTGGCCGTTGCGGCTGGCCTCGTAATTCAAGGTAACGGATTTGGGTGCGGCAATCGCCACCGACTGGCTCAGCGCCAGCAAAAACACGGCGATGATTTTTGAAAAAACGTGCTGCATGATGGACCTTTCTCAATGACCAGTCTGCCCAACGCGCGAATGCGGCCGCCGGTTGGCAGCCGCCGAGGCACAAACTAGAGGCAAAGCACAACCTAAACTACGACGGTAGGTGCTTCTCCGGCAGACTGTGGCCGGATAGTACCGATCACCGCAACCTGCTCGCCTTCTGCCGCCAGCAGCTTTTGCGCTGCCTCCGCGTCTTCAGCGGCGACAATGACGACCATACCGATACCGCAATTGAAGGTACGGTACATTTCGTCGTCAGTCACGTTACCCTGCGCCTGCAGCCAGCCGAACAGCGGCGGCATCTGCCAGCTGCCCTTCTTCACCTCTGCGGTCAGCCCTGCAGGTAGCACGCGCGGCACGTTTTCGGTGATGCCGCCGCCGGTGATATGCGCCATGCCCTTGACCTTGACTGCGGAAAGCAGCTTCAACAGCGGCTTCACATAGATGCGGGTAGGCGCCATGACGACATCGCGGAACGGCCTTCCATGAAAATCAGCACTCATGTCGATGCCGGATTTGTCGATCAGCTTGCGGATCAGCGAATAGCCGTTGGAGTGCGCGCCGCTCGAAGCCAGCCCGAGCACGACATCACCGGCGGCGATGGTGGAACCGTCGATGATGGCATCACGGTCAACCGCGCCGACAGCGAAGCCGGCCAAGTCGTATTCACCTACGGGGTACATGCCGGGCATCTCGGCGGTCTCGCCCCCGACCAGCGCGCAGCCGGCCTGTTCGCAACCCTGGGCAATGCCCTTGATCACCTGTGCTGCAGTGCTGACTTCCAGCTTGCCGCAGGCGAAGTAATCAAGGAAAAACAGCGGTTCCGCGCCCTGCACCAGAATATCGTTGACGCTCATCGCCACCAGATCGATACCGACGGTATCGTGCTTGTCGAGCTGGAAAGCCAGCTTGAGTTTGGTGCCGACGCCGTCAGTGCCGGAAACCAGCACCGGATTCTTGAATTTCTTCGGCATCTCGAACAGCGAACCGAAGCCGCCGATCCCGCCCATGACCTCAGGTCGCATGGTGCGCTTTGCAAACGGTTTGATCTGCTCGACCAGCGCATCGCCCGCTTCCATATCGACACCTGCATCGCGATAACTGATCGAAGTTTTTGCTGCATCACCGTTCGAAGAATTAGAATTCAACTGCGTTCTCACTTTCCACTAAAAAACATCAAGATAAATCATCCGTTTGAAGGCATAATTTTACCCGATATGACGACGAAACGAGAAAACGTATTACCCGATTACCGCATCATGCTGCTCGCAGCCGGGTTTCTGCTTGTTTTCTATTTATTGCTGCCGATCATGGGGCCATTTCTGATGGCCGCAATTCTGGCCTACATCTTCAAACCGCTGGTGGATGTATTCAGCCGCTGGCGCATCGGCTTCCTGATTTTCGGCCGCACGACCGCCACCTTGCTGGTCATGCTGCTACTGGCCGGATTTACACTGTTGCTGCTACTGCTCATCGTGCCCATGCTGCAAAAAGAAATATTGCTGATCATTCAACGCTTGCCGGATTTTGCCGCCATGCTCAAAAACCGTATCGAGCCTTTGCTGATGCAATATTTCGGCGTTCCGCTCTCGATCGACATCGCGCAATTGCAATCCATGCTCACCAAGCACTGGCAAACGGCCGGTAACTTTGCTACACAATTGCTGGCAGCAATTGGCAACAGGGGCTTCGCCATTGTCGGCTGGTTCATCAACCTGCTGCTGGTTCCCGTAGTGCTGTTCTATATGCTGCGTGACTGGCATGGCATGGTGAATCGCATTGCCCGGCTGATTCCGCGCCGCTGGTACGAGAAAACCGCGCTGGTCGCCAGCGAAATCGATCAGGTGCTCGCCGAATTCTTGCGCGGACAGCTTTCGGTCATGCTGATGATGACGCTGTTCTACGCTGTCGCGCTGATGTCCATCGGTCTTGAAATGGCGTTACCGGTCGCCCTGATCGCAGGCTTGCTCGGTTTCATTCCTTATGTCGGCGTCACCGTCGGCCTGTTGCTGGCATTGATGGCAGCCGCCCTGCAGTTCGCCAGCCTGGGCGAGATCGTGCCGGTGCTACTGGTGTTCATCGTCGCGCAACTGCTCGAAGGTATGGTGCTCACCCCGTGGCTGGTGGGCGATCGCATCGGCTTGCATCCGGTCGTGGTCATTTTCACACTGCTTGCAGGCGGCCAGCTCTTCGGCTTTGCCGGCATCCTGCTGGCGCTGCCGGTCGGCGCCGCCATCGCTGTCGGTCTGCGCCATGCGAGGCAAGGCTATCTTGCCAGCGACACCTACCTGAAATAAGCCGTATGAAACAATTGCTGTTGGATATTCAACCGGCGCCGCCGCCTTCGCTGGAGAACTTCGTCATCGGCCGCAACGCTGAAGCACTGGACAGTCTTCGCCGCGTGGCAAGCGGCCAATCCGACCAGCGCTTTATCTATCTATGGGGCGCAGAAGGCTGCGGCAAGACCCATCTGCTGAAATCCTGTGCGATGCTGGCCGCCCGGCTCGATCTGCCGCTAACGACAGCCGATGACGTGCATTTGCTGACGGAAGAAGCGCAGATTCAACTATTCAACACGTTTAACCACCTGCGCGAAAATCCCGCTGCCGGTGTTCTGGTCAGTGCCGGTCTCGCCTCCCCGATGCAGATGGCATTACGCGACGACCTCGCCACGCGCCTGGCCTGGGGGCTGGTCTATCAGCTGCATCCGCTGACGGACGAAGAAAAAGCCCGCGCCCTGCGCACCCATGCCTCTGAGCGCGGCATGAAACTGCCGGATGAAGTGGTGGATTACTGCCTGCGCTACCTGCGCCGCGATCTGCCTACACTGATGGCAACCCTGGACGCGCTCGACGAATGGTCGCTGACGACCAAGAAACCGGTCACCGTCCCCATGTTGCGCAAACTGCTGCAACTTCCCTTGAACATTTGAATGCCCAAGACTGCATGATCAGACTGACCGAAATCAAACTGCCAATCGAAAAAGCGCCATCGCTCGTTCACCAATCGGACGAAATCAAGGCGGCCATCCTGAAAAAACTGGGGATTGCGGAAAACGATCTGCTGCGCTTCGAGATTTTCAAGCGCGGCGTCGATGCACGCAAATCACATGCCATTCTCTATGTTTACAGCATCGACGCGGAAGTCAGGAACGAAGCCACACTGCTGGAAAAATTCCGCAAGGATCCGCACGTCAATCCATCGCCCGACACCAGTTACAAGTTTGTTGCCGGGGCACCGTCGACACTGCAAGAGCGCCCGGTCATCGTCGGCTTCGGGCCTGCAGGCATCTTTGCCGCGCTGATTCTTGCCCAATCAGGCTTTCGGCCCATCGTGCTGGAGCGTGGCAAGGCCGTGCGCGAGCGCACCAAGGACACCTGGGGGCTCTGGCGCAAATCGACGCTCAACCCGGAATCCAACGTGCAATTCGGCGAAGGCGGCGCCGGCACTTTTTCCGATGGTAAGCTCTACAGCCAGATCAAGGACCCCAAACACTACGGCCGCAAGGTCCTGCAGGAATTCGTCAAGGCCGGTGCGCCGGAAGAAATTCTTTACGTCAGTCATCCGCATATCGGGACCTTCAGGCTGGTCGGCATGGTGGAAGAAATGCGCAACACCATCATTCAGCTTGGCGGCGAGATCCGCTTCCAGAGCCGAATGGAGGATATCGAACTGGATCACGGCGAAGTCAGCGCGGTGCTGCTGCAAAACGGCGAGCGCATTCCGACGCGACACCTGGTGCTGGCGGTCGGCCACAGCGCGCGCGACACCTTCGAGATGATCCACAAACGGGGGATTTACATTGAGGCGAAACCTTTTTCCATCGGCTTCCGCATCGAGCACCCGCAATCGCTGATCGACCGCGCGCGCTATGGCAAGAGCTACAGCGAAGAACTGCTGACCAAGCTCGGTGCAGCCGATTACAAACTGGTGCATCACGCCAGCAACGGACGCTCGGTCTACAGCTTCTGCATGTGCCCGGGCGGCACGGTCGTCGCTGCAACCTCGGAGGAAGGCCGCGTTGTCACCAACGGCATGAGCCAGTATTCACGCAACGAACGCAACGCCAACGCCGGCATCGTCGTCGGCATCACGCCGGAAACCGATTACCCCGGCGACCCGCTGGCCGGCATGCGTTTTCAGCGCGAGCTGGAATCCCGTGCCTATGTGCTGGGCGGCAGCAATTACAGCGCGCCGGGGCAGCTGATCGGCGATTTTCTTGCCAACCGCGCTTCCACACAACTGGGCGAAGTCACCCCTTCCTATACTCCGGGCGTGCACCTGACCAACCTCAATACCGTATTACCGGAATATGCAATCACGGCGATCCGCGAGGCCATTCCCGCCTTCGCCAGACAAATCAAGGGGTTCGATCTGGCCGATGGCGTATTGACCGGCGTGGAAACCCGCACTTCGTCGCCGATCCGCATCAAACGCGACGATATCAACCTGCAAAGCATCAACACCCGCGGCCTCTACCCGACCGGCGAGGGCGCAGGCTACGCCGGCGGCATTCTGTCGGCTGCGGTGGATGGAATCCGGGTGGCGGAAGCAGTCGCCGGGTGCATGTCAAAGGAGTAAACCATGAGCTGGATCGTGACCAAATATCTGCTGACTGCCGGCGTGGTTGTGCTGGTTTCCGAGCTCGCCAAACGCAGCGACAAACTGGGCGGCTTCGTTGCCGCACTGCCGCTGGTGACGGTGCTAGCCCTGATCTGGCTGTATGTCGAAGGGCAATCCGGCGAGAAAATCGCCAATCATGCCTGGTATACCTTCTGGTACGTGATTCCGACCCTGCCGATGTTTCTGCTGTTTCCCTGGCTGCTGCCGCGCCTCGGGTTCTGGCCCACGCTGGGGAGTTGCGTAGTCGTCACCGTCTGCAGTTTCGGCCTGTTTGCGCTGCTGGTAAAAAGATTCGGGATCGATCTGCTTTAAGCGGCCGTCTGCATCAGGCCGCCGTCACCGCAATCTCGCCGGAGCCGCTTTCGCCCCGGTTGTCGTGCCAGGTAATGGCAACCTTGTCGCCGACCTTGGCATCGCGCAGGTAAAAGGTCAGATACGGATTTTTGGAAACACCGGTGCCCCATTGCGCTTCCAGCACGGGCTTGCCATTCAGCGTGGCCGTCACCAGCTGAATGAAATGAGCAGGCACAGTCTCATCCAACGCATTCTTGCGGCGGCCGGTTTCCATCGGGTGGCTGATCAGGGCTTTCACCTCGGTAATGCCCGCTTTCAGCTGGGCGCGCATTTTCATGTCTCTCATGCTTTATCCCCTAACATCCGCTCAATGACACTTCGACCATTTTGGCCGCCGTGAAATAACGGTCACCGGCCTTGACGATGATCTGCACATTCGAGCTTTCGGCCATCTTGATGCGGGTCACGACAGCCGGCTCCGCACCGCCGCTGAAGATGAAATTGGCGATCAGCGGCGTCGGGTTTTTCTCGACCAGAATGGCAATCGCCTCGGTATTGGCGATGCGGCTTTTGACTTCCACCTGTACCACGGCGCCACTCTCGGCGAAATCGGGCGCGATGATATCAATCTCGCTGCTCGGAGTTTCGCCCGCCACCTGCAGGCCCTTGGCCGCCTCCGGCTGCGTAGTGGCCTCGAAGGCCGCCTTGTTCCAGAGCGCGGCCAGCGCACTGACCGGCATCCACATCAAGGCCGCAACAGCCCCCAGCGTCAGTTGCAGAAAGCCGCGACGCGGCAGATGCTGCTTGCTCGAATCTTGCTCGCTCAATTGAATAACCCCTCCTTTTTCGGTTCCAGCGCCATCTGCTTCAGCTGATTCAAACGCGCCTCGACAATCGATTGCTGATAAAAATCGCCGTCATTGGCCTTGGCCGCCAGATCCATCTGTTCCAGCGCACTCTGCAGATCATACCTGCGGAAATAAGCCTCGCCCTGCGCCTGATGCCTGAGCAGGTTCTTGCCCTGCATGGTGTAAGCACGCGACTTCAACTCATAAAAATACGGATCATCCGGCCACGCCGGCTGTTTATCGCTGATCAGCCGCAACGCCATATCGGACTGCCCCAGCGCCAGATAATGCTCGGCATACCCATAAATCAGCGCGCGGTGGTTGGGGAACTGTTGCAAGGCCTGGGCGAACTGCTTGCCTGCACCTTCGACATCGCGCCGGGCCACCAGCAGGTTGGCCGCCAGAGTTTCGACATAAGGATGGCGCGCTGCATTTTTGCGCAACCACTCCACCTGTCTAGCCGTCCCTTCCAGATTGTTGTTACGCATCATGGCCAGCGCCAGCCCGTACTGCTCGGCAGCCTCATTGGTATAACGGCCTTCGCGCAGGGTTTCCTGAAAATAAGTCACGGCCTGCGAAGCCGAACCATGCGCTGCGCGCAGTTTGGCACGCACATACTGGAATTCCTGGCTGTCCGGCACCTGCCGGTATGGCATGCTATCGACGCGATTCCTGACATCGGTAATCCGCTCGGTGGTCAAGGGGTGAGTGCGCAAAAAGGAAGGCGCACTGCCATCGACGAAACGCGAACTTTTCATCATGGTGTTGAAGAATTCCGGCATGCCGCGCGTATCGAATCCGGCGCTGTCGAGAATCTGCAAGCCGACGCGATCAGCCTCGCGCTCATGCTCGCGCGTGTAATCCAGCTGCTTCTGCACGGCACCGGCAGAGGCTGCCGCCATCGCCCCGCTACCAAGCTGCGGGTTCGAACGGGCGGCGAGCAGGGCAAGCCCCATGGTCGCCAGATTGAGCAGATAATCCTGCTTCTGTTGCGCCATCATGCGGGCCAGATGGCGCTGCACCACATGGCCGATTTCATGGCCCAGCACACCCGCCAGTTCCGACTCGTTATTGGCCGCCAGAATCAGACCGGTATGCACCCCGATGACGCCGCCCGGCATGGCAAAAGCGTTGATGGTATTGTCCTGCACGACGAAAAAATTGAACTGCTGGCGCTTGTCCGGCCCGTGCGAGACCAACCGGTAGCCGAGGTTATGGATGTAATCGTTGATCTCAACATCACGCGAAACCTGATTGCTGCGCATCACGTCGCGCATGATCTGGTTGGCGATCATCTGCTCCTGCAAGGGCGAAAGCACGGTCGCCGACACATCGCCGAGGTCGGGCAGCTCGTTGGCGCTTGCTGCAGGCAGCAAAAACGCGCTTAATAACATGGCATAAATGAGTTTCATCGTTGGTATGATAACGGTATTGATGCATCAGTTCACTTTGCAATTAAGGAGTCCCGCAAGCGGGATCTGTCATGAATCAGCTCACACATTTCGATAACAGCGGCCGGGCCCACATGGTTGACGTCGGCGGAAAAAATGAAACGCGCCGCATTGCCGTCGCCGCCGGCAGCATCCGGATGCAGGCCGCCACATTGGACCTCATCATGCAGGGCCATGCAAAAAAAGGCGACGTGCTCGGCATCGCCAGAATCGCCGCGATTCAAGGCTCGAAACGCACTTCCGAGCTGATCCCCCTGTGCCACCCGATCGCGCTGACCAGGGTCGGGGTTGAATTCGACATCGATGAAAACGCCAACACCGTCCACTGCACCGTCACCGCCGAAACCGTCGGTCGTACCGGTGTCGAAATGGAAGCGCTCACTGCCGCCAGCGTCGCGCTACTGACCATCTATGACATGTGCAAAGCCGTAGACCGTGGCATGGTCATCAACCATATCCGCTTGCTGGAAAAGCAGGGCGGTAAATCAGGCCATTGGAAAGCAGAGAAGTAAGCACTAACAAAAGACAATGTGATGAAAAGATAAAAAACGAGCTTGTCCTGATTCGGTCCTTTTTGAGGGGGCTGAAATGGCTACGTTTAGAAACAGAAATGGTAAGTGGCAAGCGCGGGTTCAACGAACTGGGCAACATGCAATCGCAAAATCCTTCACCACAAAACAAGATGCAGTGCAGTGGTCACGCAGTATAGAAAGTCAGATGGACCGTGGCAGCTACATTGATACCACGCTGGCGCAGAAGAGCACATTGGCTGACCTGATTGAGCTGTATATTAAGCAAGTACTACCTTCACTAAGAGGATGCAGTGAGGACACTATCCGTCTAAACGCCATTAAAGTGCGTCCGATATGCAGGCCGGCTTTAACTTCGCTGACTCCGAAAGTACTGGGCGATTACCGCGACCAACGGCTCAAAGAAGTATCAGCAGGAACAGTAATAAGAGAACTGAGCTACATATCTAGCATCATCAACCACGGACGCAGGGAATGGGGCATCAATATCGAGAACCCTGTGAGGCTAGTTCGCAAACCACCGACACCACAAGGCAGGAACAGGATTCTGGACGAAGCGGAGAAGTGTCGCATACTGCAACAGTTGCAGCCCACGAGACAAAATCGGCGAAACCCTTGGATGCCCCCTCTGGTTGAGCTTGCGCTTGAAACTGAATCGCCCCGTCTGCACTAGACACTTTCAAGCCTGCTGAAGTACTGCATCTCGAACTTTACCGGAGAAAGGCCGTTGTTGTAACCGTGCTGCCTTCTCGAGTTGTAAAACATCTCAATATAGTCGAACACATCACGCCGGGCCTCTTCACGATCAATGTAAATTCTGCGCTTGATGCGCTCACGCTTCAGTAGCTGAAAGAAGCTTTCTGCGACAGCATTGTCATAGCAGTTTCCTCGCCGGCTCTGACTCGCAACCAA
>DIVE01000043.1:0-1730 GCA_002423265.1 Methylophilaceae bacterium UBA6140
TGTTCCTGGAAGCCATCGTTGCGCACATCATTCATGAGAAGGGTATCCCGGAAGAGGCCATGAGAGCGACTCACGCCAATCTTGAATAATGTTTCGTTCCGGAGCGCGCATGGCGCTCTCCGGAATTTGTTGTGATTTGAAGTAGCAAAATTCGGCATCAAGATTCAACTATTTGATTAGACACAACCAAGGTACGCCTGCGTTGTACGTTCTGCCTTGATTTACCTAATGCTATAGATGACATCACAAGTGTCAGAAGCGAAAGCTTTCGGAACAACCGAATCGTTGATTCAACTATCGATTTACTAACCAGGATTAGTTGATATGGGGTTTGTGTGAACAGCCCCGATTAAGTAATTGAAGAATTCCGGGTCAGGCCATGCCTTGGTATTGCCGCGATTCCCGTGAGGGCAAGAGCAAGCAGCGCTTGAACCGCTTTATTTGTGTTTAACTTGAATAGGAGAAGAAAATGGCAGTTATTGACCGTGTATTGGTAGGCGAGGCGCTGGTGATTGAAGAGCGTCCCGACCACAGCGGCCTCGATTTGTTTAACGTGGCCCACATTGACCTGGTCATGGGCCCTCGTGGCAGCGCGGCTGAGGATGCATTCTGCCGTACCCTGACTGATCAGAAAGCCGGCGTTAACGGCCTGCTGGCGATTGTAGCGCCCAACATGATGGTCAAGCCCGCAACCGTGATGTTCAACAAGGTCACCATCAAGAACGGCCGTCAGGCAATTCAGATGTTTGGCCCGGCACAACGCGGCGTTGCCATGGCTGTCATGGATTGCGTTGCCGACGGCACCATTCCGAAGGAAGAAGCCGATAACGTATTTATCTGCGTAGGTGTCTTCATCGACAGCCATGCCGATATCGATGAGCGCATTCAGGATTGGAACTACCGTGCCACCAAACAGGCAATCAAGAACGCGATTGCGCATGAGCCCAAGGTTGAGGAAGTGCTGAAGAGCTACAAGTCTCTTTCCCATCCATTCCAGGCAAAATCGTAATCAATTCAGTGTTTGCGTAAACCAAAGCCCGAGTAATCGGGCTTTTTTATGTTTTCATTTTATGCTTTCAGTGGCTGTTTCGGCAGATTCCGGCTATTTCCGGAGCAGTGATTTTCCCGCTGTGCAGCAAGCTCGCTACCAATGCGCCGGCGATGCCATGTCTGGCCAGTTGGTTCAGATCTTCCATGTTTCCAACACCGCCGGCAGCGTAGACCGCTGCGTGCCTTGCTTTCAGACTTTGCAGCAGATCGATGTCAGGCCCGCAATTGCTGCCGACCCTGCTCAGGCTCATACCGATGACACGCCCGGGCCATAGCGATTCATTCTCCAGCAGCGCATCCGGGCCGAGATGGCCGTCATGATGGAAGTCCAGTGAAAGTATCGCATCATCAGCCAATTCATCATGTAGTTTGCGGTAACTGTCGATGTCCGGGCAGCTTTCGCTGCCGATAACGCATTGCACGCACTGATTTTTCCAGATTCGCGCATTTTCAATATCCTTGATTCCGGCATCCAGCCATATTTCGATTTCCGGATAAGCGTTTCGTATCTGCCGGATGATTGCAGCATGGCAGTCGCGTGATTGAATAGCATTGATATCGGCGATATAGAGGTGTTTGAATGGGTATAATTCGAGCAGGGCGGCAACGACCGCCAGCGGTTCGCTACCGGCACACAGCGATGACTGAACTGGCTGGTAGGAGCCGCGTTCACCGCGTTT
>DIVE01000043.1:1805-4268 GCA_002423265.1 Methylophilaceae bacterium UBA6140
GGATCTGGCGGAGATTGCAGATATTGAAATCGTCTGCTGTCACGATGCCCGTTTCCCGGCACCGGCTGCGCGGCATGTCGTCACGCTCGATGCCGTGGATGACATCTGGCATCTTTGGCAGGCCATGATCAGGGAGTCAGACGCGGTCTGGCCGATAGCGCCGGAAACCGGCGGTGTGTTATCGCGCTTGAGTGGGTTGGCAGTTGCCGAAGGCAGGATGCTGCTAGGCTGTGCGCCATCAACGGTTGATATTGCTGCAAGCAAACTGAAAACCGCTCAATTGTTGCAGGCAGCAGGCGTAAGCGTGGCGACAACCGAAACAGGGCATGAATGGTTGCAGCACAAGTCGTCCCAGCCGCATGCCGGGACTGCCTGGGTGATCAAGCCCGACGATGGAGTCAGTTGCGATGACACCGTATATCTGGCAAGCGTCGAAGAGGCCACCGTCTGGTTGAGGAATGGCAGAGAAATGAGCCATGTGGTACAGCCATATCTGCCCGGCGAAGCGATCAGCCTCTCGATGCTGTGCCGCGATGGGCAGGCCTGGCTGCTGAGCTGCAATCGCCAGAAAATCACTCTGGCAGACGGACGTTTCGCATACCGGGGCGGTATCGTTAACGGTGCGAATGAACATTACGAAATACTGAACCGGTTGGCACAGCAGATCGCTGCCGCGATGCCTGATCTTGCCGGCTATATCGGCGTCGATGTGCTGCTTGAAGATGGAGTGGTACCCGCATTGACAGTGCTGGAAATCAACCCGCGTCTGACGACCTCTTATGCCGGCTTGCATGCGGCGATTGGCGTCAACCCGGCGCTGCTGCTGTTGCAGATGATGCGGGCAGACAAGGATGCGCTTAGTCGATTTAAATTACCGCAGCTCAAGCAGAATATAGTAGAAATAACTTTATAAAAAACTTATATCATTATGAATATAAATAAAAAATATAGCGCAGGGTGGGATGTCGGCGGCGCGCATCTGAAGGCGGCTCTGCTGGATGCGGATGGCCGGGTGTTGAAGGCCGTGCAAATGCCGTGCGCACTCTGGCAGGGCATGGAAAAACTCGATCAGGCAGTGGATGCCGTCCTGGCAGATTTTGGCCGGCCGGTGTTGCGTCACGCCGTTACCATGACCGGGGAGTTGGCGGATATTTTCGCCAACCGCAAAGAGGGCGTGCGCAGCATAACGGCCATGATGCAGCAGAAACTTGGCGCAGAAACACTTTTCTACGCTGCGCAACATGGATTGGTCAGAAGCGAAGCCGTGACGGAATTGTGCGGCCGCGTTGCTTCCGCCAACTGGCATGCCGGCGCCGGTTTTGCAGCACGACAGTTGCGGCAGGGCATTTTTGTCGATATCGGCAGTACGACGGCGGACTTGATTCCGTTTTCCGGCAGCAGACTGCTCAATCAGGGTTTTTCTGACGCGGAGCGCATGCGCGAAGATGAACTGGTTTACACTGGCGTTGTACGCACGCCCCTGATGGCGATTGCTCGGACGATTGCCTTCAAGGGCCGCCGCTACGGGGTTGCGGCGGAGCACTTTGCGACCTCGGCGGACGTTTACAGAATCACCGGTGAACTGATGGAAACGGAAGACATGGCAGCGACGGCAGACGGTGCCGGAAAAACCCGCGAGGCCAGCATGCGCAGGCTCGCACGCATGCTCGGACATGATTTCGAAGACGCTGAAGATGCCGACTGGCGACAACTTGCCGATGCTTTCAGGAGTGCGCAGCTGGCGATACTTGAAGAGGCGATAGCCGGGTTGATCTCACGTTTGGCGCTTGAGCCTGCCGCGCTTCTGGTCGGCGCCGGTGCCGGCAGTTTTCTGGTGCAGACGCTGGCGCAGAAGCTCAAGCGCGAATATCTGCCGGTAGAAAGCCTGATCAACGCCGATAGCGAACAAGTCAGGCACAGCGCGGCCGTATGTTTTCCCGCGTATGCAGTCGCCACCATGTTGTCCTGAACCAGACGAATCATGAAATTACTTCAACACACACTCCCTTACCAACCGGACAGCAGTGAACTGTTCGACAGACTCGCGCATGAGGAATGGGCTGTATTCCTCGATAGTGGCAAACCTGCGGGACAGTATGGCCGCTATGACATCATCGCTGCCAGACCCTTCATGACCTTGACCACCCGCCACTGCAAGACCGTCATCAGGCACGGTGCGCAGGAAACCGTCCATGGAGCGGAACATGACCCCTTCACGCTGTTGAATCCGGTGCTGGCGGCATATCCGCAAGAAGCCGCTACCTTGCCTTTCAGCGGCGGCGCTATCGGTTATTTCGGCTATGACCTCGGACGCTATCTGGAAAAACTGCCTGCTATTGCAAGCGATGCCGAAAACATCCCCGACATGTGTGTCGGGATCTACGACTGGGCTGTCATCGTCGATCACAGGGAACAGAAGACCACGCTGGTTTCGTTTGGCCACGACGCCACGACCGAAGCGCA
>DIVE01000043.1:4335-4685 GCA_002423265.1 Methylophilaceae bacterium UBA6140
GAAGGCGATGCCTGGGTGGCATACCGGCATTTGCGCCGCATCAGTCCTGCGCCTTTCATGGCGTACATGAATTTTCCGCAATTTCAGGTGCTTTCCGGCTCCCCGGAACGCTTTCTGCAGGTCAGCGGCCGCCATGTCGAAACGCGTCCGATCAAAGGCACACGACCGCGGGCACAAGACAGCGCAGAGGATGAAAACAACGCCAGAGACTTGAAAAGCAGCCTCAAGGACCGCGCCGAGAACCTGATGATCGTCGATCTCCTGCGCAACGACATCAGCAAAAGCTGCCGGGTCGGCAGTGTTCGGGCCGACCGGCTGTTTGCACTGGAAAGCTTCGCCAACGTACATCA
>DIVE01000043.1:4743-6190 GCA_002423265.1 Methylophilaceae bacterium UBA6140
ATTTATTGCGGGGCTATCGGATACATAGGGTTTGATGGCAATATGGACACCAACATCGCTATCCGTACTGCTGTTTATTCGAACGGCGAAATCCGCTTCTGGGCGGGCGGCGGCATCGTGGCCGATTCCGAGATGCAACGGGAATACCGCGAAACCTGGGATAAGGCGTCGTCCATGTTGCAACTGATGCAATATTTCTCGGATATAACCGATAACACTGAATAATCTCTTGATCAGGTGAACAAGCTATGTGGGTAATCAAGCTGGGTGGCAGTCTTTTGGGCACGCCGGAACTGAACGGTTGGCTGGATGTGATTGCGCGTCACGGCGACGGCAAGATCATCATCGTACCCGGCGGCGGCATACTGGCTGATGCCGTTTACGAGTCGCAAATGCTCAGCGGCGTGGATGATCTGGTCGCACACAAGATGGCGGTCATGGCGATGGACCAGTACGGCATTCTGCTTGCCGGTCTCAATAACGAGCTGGTTACCGCTGCCAGCGATCTCGAGATCGCCGAGCGCGGCTGGCAGCACCGCGCCATCGTCTGGCTGCCGAGCAGCATGGTGATCGCCGATGACAGCATTCCCACCACCTGGGAGCTGACATCCGACAGCCTCGCCGCCTGGCTGGCGCAGAAGCTCAATGCCGATCACCTGATTCTGGTCAAATCCGAACGCCCGAGCATGGATCAGATTTCGCTTGAAAGGCTGACCAAGGAAGGCTTCGTCGACGAGCATTTCGGCGATTATATTGTCGGCCAGAATTTCGGCACCTGGGTCATGAGCAAACAGGATTTCAGTCTGTTCAACGACGGCCTCTCCGAACAGAAGCTGATCTCGACCGGCCTGCCGGTGCGATGCTCGTGGAACTAGAACTGATTTATTCGGTTGTGTCGTTCCGGCGAAGGCCGGAACCCAGCTAAACAAAGGCACTGGATACCGGCCTGCGCCGGTATGACGGATAAAACAGTGCATTTCTGGAAAATTAATGAATATCAGGAGTTGATCATGACAGAAGAAACCAGCAAGGAAGTACCCTACGCCGAGTCGGAAGTCAAAGCCAGACTGGCGGCAGAGTTGCCGCACTGGCAGCTGGAAGACGGCTGGATACGCCGCAAATACAAGACCGGCAGCTGGAAAGGCACGCTGATGGTGGTCAACACCGTAGGACATTTGGCAGAAGCGGCCTGGCATCACCCGGATTTGACCGTCTCTTACGCTTTCGTCATCGTCAAACTCTGCACCCATAGCGCGAAAGGAATCACCGACAAGGACTTTGAGCTTGCGCACAAGATCGAGGAAGTGATTCAGTGGCAACCGGGAAAAAGCGGCAGTGCGCTGGAAGGCACGCCGAACGAAGACCAACGCTTCAAATACAGCAAATATGACGACATCTGAGTAGGGGCTTTAGCCCCGTACCGAAGCTGGGCGTGCCCCTTGCGGGT
>DIVE01000102.1:0-5296 GCA_002423265.1 Methylophilaceae bacterium UBA6140
ATTTGTACAGGCCGGAGAACGAGCGGGATTACGGTCAGGAGGCGATCGAAATTCTGCTGCAGGTGATGGAAAATAACCGCGACGATCTGGTCGTGATTCTGGCCGGTTACAAGGACAGAATGGATACTTTCTTTCAGTCCAACCCCGGCATGTCGTCGAGAATCGCGCACCATATCGACTTTCCCGATTACAGCCAGCCAGAGTTGGTGGAGATCGCAAGCAAGATGGTGGCGAACATGCATTACCGCTTTGACGCGGGCGCACTGCAGGCTATCGCCGAATATATCGCGCAGCGCCGGCAACAGCCGCATTTCGCCAACGCACGTTCGATCCGCAACGCGCTTGACCGCGCCCGTTTGCGGCATGCCAACCGCGTGTTCGAGGCGGCGGCCAGCGGCACATTGAAACCGACGGCGGAGATGCTTTCCACCATTACCGAAGCCGATATTCGCGCTTCCCGCGTGTTCAACGGCGGCAACGTAACAGACAAGTGCGCGCCCCCGCAATAACCAGCGCAATGATGAGAAAAGAGAATGCAGCATGACCCCTGACCGAATAACGCTCGCGCAATTCCTTCGCGATCCCGTGCAGAAAGCAGACGGCGCGATTGCCGCACTGATGCTGCAAGTTGCAGAATCGGTAAAGTCGCTCGCCGGCCTCATCGCTGACGGCGATCTCGCCGATGTCACCGGCAAGCTCGAAAGCTGCAACGTGCAGGGTGAAACCCAGATGAAGCTCGATGTTGTCAGCAACGAACTGTTCATCGACGGCTTCCGGCGTTGCGGGCTGGTGCAGGGCATTGTTTCGGAGGAGCTGGATGCGCCGCTGCTGCTGGCGGCGAGCCCGCAGCAGTCGCCTTTTCTGGTGGTCTTCGATCCGCTCGACGGCTCTTCGAATGTGGCGGTCAATGTCTCTGTCGGTTCGATTTTTTCGGTACTGCCGGCGCCGCACGATCACCTGGCGGCCATAGCGGATTATCTGCAGCCCGGCAGCCAACAGCTCGCAGCAGGCTACGCACTCTATGGCCCGGCCACGATGTTGGTGCTCACTCTTGGTCATGGTACCCACGGTTTTACACTGGACAGCAAGACCGGGGAATTCATGCTGACCCATGCCGCCATGCAGGTGCCGGAAGACACCGCCGAGTTTGCCATCAATGCCAGCAACGAGCGTTTCTGGGAGCCGCCGGTCAAACGTTATATCGCCGAGTGCAAGGCCGGTGCCAGCGATTTGCGCGCCAAGGATTTCAACACACGCTGGGTTGCCAGCATGGTGGCCGACATCCATCGCATCCTGATGCGCGGCGGCATTTACCTGTATCCGAAAGACAGCAAGGACATGACCCGTAGCGGCCGCTTGCGTTTGATGTATGAAGTGAGCCCGATGGCGATGCTGATCGAGCAGGCCGGCGGCATCGCTTCGACCGGCCGCGTGCGCGTGCTTGATATCGTGCCGGATAACGTGCATCAGCGCATGCCGGTGGTGATCGGCTCAGGCAACGAGGTGCTGCGCGTCGAACGTTATTACCGCGAATACGATGCGGGCCACGGCGAGAGCGAGAAGATGCCGTTCTTCAGCGACCGTTCTTTCTATATGTAATGCGATAGGAAAAAGCCATGTCGAGAAAATACCCAGTGATTGCGATTACCGGTTCGTCCGGTGCAGGCACCACGACGGTGATGAACAGCTTTCAACACATTTTCCGGCGCGACGGTATCTGCGCGCAGGTGATCGAGGGCGACTCCATGCATCGCTATGAGCGCCGTGAGATGGATGCCGAGCTGGAAAAGTACAACAAGATTCCGGGCAGCTACTTCAGCCATTTCAGCCCTTCTGCCAATCTGCTGCCGGAGCTGGCCGATACTTTCAGAAGCTTCGGCGAGAGCGGCCGCTGCAAGGTGCGCAAATACATCCATACCGATGAGGAAGGCAGTGCTTACGGCCAGAAGGCGGGCACGCTGACACCCTGGCGCGACAGCGACCCGGAGGCCGATGTGCTGTTCTACGAAGGGTTGCACGGCGGTTACGTCGGGCCTGAAGCCAACGTCGCCGAGCATGTCGACCTGCTGGTCGGCGTGGTGCCCATTATCAATCTGGAGTGGATTCAGAAAATGCATCGCGACCGGAAAATGCGCGGTTATTCGTCCGAGGCGGTGGTCGATATCATCCTGCGCCGCATGCCGGATTACATCCACCACATCTGTCCGCAGTTTTCGCGCACGCATGTCAATTTTCAGCGGGTGCCGACGGTGGACACCTCCAACCCCTTCATTGCCAAGGATATTCCAAGTCCGGACGAGAGCATGGTGGTGATCCGCTTCGCCAACCCCAAGGGCATTGATTTTCCTTATCTGCTCAACATGCTGCACGACTCGATGATGACGCGCCCCAACACGCTGGTGGTGCCGGGCGGCAAGATGGGATTGGCGATGCAGCTGATTTTTACACCGATGATCCAGCGATTGATGAATCTGAGGCACGGATGATCAGGCTGATCATGTACGACCTCGATGGCACTTTGCTCGATACCGCGAGCGAGATTGCCGCCGCTGTCAACTTGACGCTGGCGCGCTACGGCGCCGAAGCGGTACCCGAGCCAACGGTGAAATCCTGGGTCGGTCATGGCGCCGCGCAGTTGATGCGCAACGCCTGGCAGACTATCGCGCCGGGGCCGACCTATGAAGAGACCATGCAGACCTTCACGCGCTTTTATCAACAGACGGTGGGAACCAGTAGCCGGCCGTTTCCGCAGGTGATGGAAACGCTGCAGCATTTCCGCTCGGCCGGTTTCCTGCAGGCGGTGATCACCAACAAGGAATCCGTCTTTACCCGACGCGTGCTGAAAACACACGGCATGAGCGAATTCTTCGCGCTGGTGGTCAGC
The DNA here is from genome assembly GCA_002423265.1 of Methylophilaceae bacterium UBA6140. GTDB lineage: Bacteria > Pseudomonadota > Gammaproteobacteria > Burkholderiales > Methylophilaceae > UBA6140. Next base: position 2,885 of record DIVE01000102.1, read on the forward strand.
GGCGATACCTTGCCGGTCAAAAAGCCGGATCCGGCTATGGTGCGGCATTGTCTGCAAACGCTGGCGGTGCGTGCGGAAGAAAGCCTGTTTGTCGGCGATTCGGATATCGATGTCGCCACAGCGAGAGCGGCAGGCGTGCGTTGCTGGGTTGTGCCATACGGCTACAACGGCGGGCGCGATATCGCGCAGGCAGGGGCGGATGGGGTGATTACGGAGTTGGGCGAGTTGCCGATGCTGGTCGAGAAAATGTCAGCAGACTGCCGGCTTGCCGAATGTGACGGAATGCGAGGGTAGCGCTATGGCACTGATTTCATTGAGGCAACTGCTGGATCATGCGGCGGAGCACCAATATGGTCTGCCTGCCTTCAACGTCAACAACATGGAACAGATCCACGCCATTCTGCAGGCGGCCGACGAGGTCGACAGTCCGGTGATTCTGCAGGCATCGGCCGGTGCGCGCGGCTACGCCGGTGAGGCGTTTCTGCGCAAGCTGGTGGAGGCTGCCATTGAGCGTTATCCCCATATCCCGCTCTGCATGCATCAGGATCACGGCGCATCGCCCGAGATATGCCAGGTGGCGATCCGCAGCGGGTTTTCCAGTGTGATGATGGACGGCAGTCTGGAGAGCGACGGCAAGACACCGGCTTCTTATCTTTATAACGTTGCCGTCACCCGCCGTACGGTCGAGTTGGCGCATTGCGTCGGCGTTTCGGTCGAGGGTGAGCTGGGCTGCCTCGGCTCGCTGGAAACCGGGCAGGCGGGCGAAGAAGACGGTAGCGGCGCCAGCGGGGTTCTCGACCATTCGCAGTTGCTGACCGACCCCGACGAAGCTGCGGCTTTTGTCGAAGCGACGCAGGTGGACGCGCTCGCCATCGCCATCGGCACCAGCCACGGCGCCTACAAGTTCAGCCGCCCGCCGACCGGCGACATTCTGGCCATCGACCGCATCAAGGCGATTCATGCGCGTATTCCCAACACGCATCTGGTCATGCACGGCTCGTCCAGCGTCGGCCAGGAATGGCTGGAGATGATTCGCGAATACGGCGGCCGGATCAAGGAAACCTACGGGGTGCCGGTGTCCGAGATTGTCGAAGGCATCCGCAACGGCGTGCGCAAGGTCAATATCGATACCGATATCCGGCTGGCGATGACCGCAGCCATGCGCAAGAAGATGCACGAAAACCCGGAGGAGTTCGATCCGCGTGCATTCCTCAAGGTGGCGACGCAGGCGGCGAAAAGTGTCTGCAAGGACAGATTCGAAGCTTTCGGCAGCGCCGGGCGTGCATCCGGAATCAAGGTCATCCCATTGGATCTCATGGCTGCACGCTATGCCAATGGCGAGCTTGACGCCGTTATTCGCTGACAGGGCGGCAGAGCGTGAGAACACCGCTTGTCATCGGTAACTGGAAAATGCACGGCAACCTGGCGCGCAACCAGATGCTGCTCGCCAGCCTGACTTTCGGTCTGCGCGATTTGCAGCAGGTGGATATCGCTATCTGCGTGCCTTTTCCCTATCTCGGCCAGGCGCAGATGCTTTTGTCGGGCACCAATATTGCCTGGGGCGCACAGAATGTCAGCCAATTCGCAGAGGGCGCCTTTACCGGCTCGATTTCGGCGGAGATGGTCGCGGATTTCCAGTGTCGTTTCGCCATCATCGGACACTCCGAACGTCGCGCCTTGAGCCATGAAAGCTACCAGAGCGCGGCCAATCGCTTCTTGCAGACGCTGCATGCGGGAGTGACGCCGGTGTTCTGTGTCGGTGAAACCGCAGCGGAACGCGATGCCGGGTTGGCAAAGTCGGTCGTCGGCAGGCAAATGCAAACCTTGCTCGACAGTCTTGGTGCCGACAACCTGGCACTGGCTGCCGGGCTGGGTGCCGTCTTTGCTTATGAGCCGGTCTGGGCGATCGGCACCGGCAAGCATGCATCGCCGGCAGAGGCGCAGGAGATGCATGCGTTCATCAGACATCTGCTCGCGGAGCATGCTCCGGAATTCGCCGCCGCTGCCAGAATTCTCTACGGCGGCAGCGTCAATGCGGGCAACGCCGCCGGTATATTTGCCATGCCCGACATCGATGGCGGCTTGGTCGGCCGCTCCTCACTCGATGCCGACGGTTTCAGGCAAATATGCCAAGCGGCGCAACAGCGCATGCGGGCGTCTGCTGCGCTGTCAGTTTAATCAGCCGGGTTAATCGGGCGGGCTGAAGACATAGAACAGGTTTGGCTCGCTGACGATGAATATCTGTCCTTCAGGGCCGATGGCAATCCCTTCTGCCTGAGGCACATTGTTTTTCAGCCCATGAAAACCACGCCATAATGCCAGTGCGCTGATGGCCTGGCCATCTTCGTCGAATTCGACCGCCATGCGGGACTCATCGCTCAGCAGCAGCAGATTGCCGCTGTCGTTGTGATA
>DIVE01000102.1:5332-6604 GCA_002423265.1 Methylophilaceae bacterium UBA6140
CCAGCAGGCGATGGTTCTTTTCATCCCAGGATACGCCTTCGAAATTCTTGTTGTTTTTGGTTGCGCTGATTCCGAGACTGATCTGCAGGTTGCCGGCCGTATTGATTGAGCGGGTATTTGCGTCGATCTCGACCAGGATGATGCGCTGGTCGTACTCGTCAACCACAACGTAACGATTGTCGTCGACATGGCTGATGCCCTCCATGTCGCGCACGCCTTCTACCTTGATCTCGCGTAACAGATTGCCGTCAAGATCGATTTCAAAAATGAGCGGCTTGCCGTTTGAAACCGAGAACAGGGTGTTGGTTTCGGCGTTGTAGGTCAGGCCGGACAAGTCGTCCTCGATGCCGTCGATGGCCTTGGCCTCGATCGACGCACGGTAATCGTTAAGATTGAGCGACGTGTCCGGCAGGATGTGTCTTGCCACTTGTGTTTTCCACACATGCCAGAGCAGCGCATCCAGCCTGTAATGATGAATGCCTGCCAGAAGGGCCGAGAGGATCAGTACGGAACCGAGGAGTTTCCAGCGCATTGGCGTCAGCCTTGATGTGAGTGATGACATAAAAAACCCGTTAACTCATGACGGAAATGCGGCGCGGCCTTTGAAGCCGAACCGCGCTTAGATTGGATGAATGTGACGCGCACTAAAACCAGTCGGACTTGACCTTGCGTACTTCACCGGTCTTGGCGTCGATATCGACATCCCATTCCTTGCCGTTGGCGTCGATGATCTCGAACTCATAATCCCAACCCTGGGGCCATTTGCGGTCATCCAGTTCGACTTCGATGATGGTGCCGGGTTTTGCGGCAAGCGCTTTCTGCGTCGCTTCTTCAAGTGAGATGAGGCCGGCGGCTTCGGCGATCCGGCGCATTTTTTCCGGATCGTCGCCATCAGCGAGTGCGGGACCGGAAAGCGCGAAGGCGAGACCGGCGATAACGAAACTGCGATTGAATCTGTTCATGATGAATCTCCTGTTGGTTGATCTGACGCTTCGCAGTCTATCGAGGCAAGCTTAAATCAAACTGAAAGAGAGGAATCGGCGATTGCGCGACAGCCCGATGATGTTTTCTGACGTGAAATTGTCATCAAGGGCTTTTATAATCTTTATCAAATGAATCATTTCAACAGAGGTGAGTCATAGAGATGCTGAATGATCGTTCGGCTGAATATTCTGGAATCCCAAAAGGAAAACGAAATGAAACTGCAACAAGCTATTACGCCCTCGAGTGCTTTCCCCGTGGGGGTGGTCAAAACCGCTGAAGAAATTCTGG
>DIVE01000102.1:6736-11976 GCA_002423265.1 Methylophilaceae bacterium UBA6140
AGCAGATCAGCCAGAGATGTCTCGCTTGGCATGTATGCGTTGTTCACCACGGGTGTCGCCATCTGGCTGCTTTACGGCATCCTGATTTCATCCTGGCCGGTCATTCTGGCCAATGCCGTTACTCTGGTGCTGGCTTCTGCTGTCATTGCAATGAAGCTCAGATTTGACGGCAGGTGAACACGCCCTAGGCGTTGATCATCGCCTTGGTCTGGCTGGCCTGTAATCTGCCGGCCATTTTCTTCAGAAAACTGATGGCGACTTTTGGGTCGCTCATCAACAAGGTTTCCGTATTTGCGGCGCTGATGACGACAACTTCGGCGTGATCGGACACCACAATTGCATCGGCGAATCTGGCCGTGTTGGTCAGAAATGCCATTTCGCCGAAGTAATCGCCAGCTTCCAGTGTGCGCAGCACATGTCCCCCGCTCACGAGCTTGATCCCGCCCGAGATCACATAGAACAGGTCATGGCTTTCGTCACCCTGATGAAATACATAATCCTCGTGCTTGTAGTGTTTTCCGTAACGCTTCATCAGTTCGCGCAGATAGTGCCGGCTGTCTTTCGGCAGGTCGGTAAACAATCCGCGCAGAAGCAGAACATCCTTTTTGTGCAGAATGCTGATCAGTTCGGTGCCGATCATGAAGACGGCGAAGGTGTAGTAGAGCCAGCCGATCGAGATGAAGAGGTTTTTCATGCCGCCGAACATGCTGCCGTATGACTCGTTGACCGACAGGAACAGGGCAAAGGCAGGGCGCATCGCCAGCCAAAGCAGGGCGATGACGATGGAACCGATCAGTATGTGGCGGAAGCTCGTTTTGGCCGGAAAAAATATGCGGTAAAACCCGGCGATGCAGAGCGTGGTGAATGCCAGCGAACCGGCGGCGTTGATGGTCTGGGTATAAATGGCGGTGGGCTTGATGAAATCGATGATTTTTTCCAGTATCAGGCCACTGACGGTAAAGATGAAGAAAATCAGCAGAATGCCGAGTACTGCGGCGGAGTCCTTGATTTTTTTCTGAATGAATGAAGGCGTCTCGATCATTGCGGCCATGGTGTAAAAAGCCGACCTTAGCGCGCCTGCCAATGGCGTGACCACCCAGAATAATGCAAACAGGCCAAATGCCCCCCAGACGGCTTTTTGCTGGGAAGCGTTATACACCTCGACCATGATCCGACTGCTCAGTTTCGGCACCAGGTTGCTGGTCAGTATCGCCAGTTTGACGATGGCGTAATCCGAGGTGAAGACCAGATGGCTCAGGGCAAAGAACATCAGCAGGGCCATGGGGATCAGCGCGAACAAGGCATAGAACGATAGCGATGCCGACATGCTGAGGCCGTTGTGCGACTTGAATGCCGCCATCGTTTCGCGCAGCACGAACAGCGGTGTGCTGTAACGATGGCGTGCATAGGCTTCGCGCGGCCGCGCGATCGCCGGGTGTTTGCTCAGTGATCTGACACGCTGAAAGCGGCTGCCCATTCAGTAATCGACCGATTTGAATTGTTCAGTCGCGGCGACCAGCGCGGCGCGGGTGGCGGGCTCCATCGCCGAGTGGCCGGCATCGGCAATCATGTGGAATTCTGCGTGCGGCATCGACTGCCGCAACTGCCAGGCGGTAATCGGCGGACATACCATGTCATATCTCCCTTGCACGATGATGGTTGGAATGTGGCTGAGTTTTTTGCTTTCTTCCAGCAGATCGCGTTGGCCGATAAAGCACTGATGCTTTATATAGTGTATCTGTACCCGTGCTCTGGCAAGTTGCACTTCAGCCGTGACCGGCGTGCCGCTGCCATCGCCCGGCAATAGGGTCATGATACTGCTCTCGTATTCGTTCCAGCGGGTCGCGGCGGGCACGCTGAGGTCCATCTCATCCGAGAAGATGCGTTTCGCATACGCTTCAAGTGGGTTGTCACGTTCTTCTTCGGGAATGCCTTCCAGCAGTCTGGCCCATGCTTCCGGGTGAAACTGTTCGCATTGACCCAGAAACCAGTCCAGCTCGCTCCGGCGGCTGAGGAAAATGCCGCGTAGTATCAGGCCTGAAACCCTGTCCGCATGTGCGCTTGCATAAGCGAGTGCCAGCGTGCTACCCCAGGAGCCACCAAAGACCAGCCAGCGGTCGATGCCCAGATGCGCGCGCAGTTGATCAATGTCGGTGGTCAGGTCATCCGTGGTGTTGGCGGCGGTGGCGCCGAGCGGTGTGCTGCGTCCGCATCCGCGCTGGTCAAGCAGGACAATGCGGTAGTGCGCCGGGTCGAAGAAGCGGCGCTGGTTCGGATTGCATCCGCTACCGGGGCCGCCGTGCAGAAACACCACAGGTTTGCCGCCGGGGTGGCCGCATTCTTCATAATAAATGCGGTGATTGTTGGACACCGGCAGCCAGCCGGAATTGTAGGGTTCCAGCTCCGGATACAAATTGTAAGCGGTCTCTTGCGACATGGTCACTGCATACTTTCATATTGATTTTTATGGGTAATCCCAGACATCATAACATTTATGTGAAAGGCCGAATTTCGCGGCTTATTACAATTGTGGTGAAATTGTAAATAAATTGTAAATAGAGTATTGCAAATCGTTTTGGAAAGTTCTAAGATGCGTTTCACTGCATGTAAATGCAGCCCAAGTTAGGCTATGAAACGATCGTTAATTCGGTTTCAAAAGTCGAAGGCGATGCGTTTTTGGTTTTAACTGATTTAAACCCTTAGTATTAACAACTATGGAGATTCAAAAATGGAGATGAGCAAAATCAAGTTAGCTCTCGGTTTGGTAGTTGGTGCTTCCCTGGCTATGCCTATGGTCGCATCTGCTGCTGCTGACCAAGAAGCAGCTATGAAGGACAAAAACAACTGGGCACATCCACGTGGCCAGCACAACAACCAAGGCTACAGCCAACTGAACCAGATCAACAAGGGTAACGTCAAGAACCTGAAGGGTGCATGGACATTCGCAACCGGTGTAAACCGCGGTCACGAAGGTTCACCAGTCGTTGTTGGTAACATGATGTATGTCCATACAGCATTCCCGAACAACGTTTACGCACTTGACCTGAACGACAATCAGAAGATCGTCTGGTCCTACTTCCCTAAACAAGACCCATCCGTTCAAGCAGTTCTGTGCTGCGACAACGTAAGTCGTGGTCTGGGTTTCGGTGACGGCAAGATCTTCCTGCAACAGAATGACGGCATGCTGGTCGCTCTGGATGCGAAGACCGGTGCAAAAGTTTGGGATGTTTCCAACACTGATCCTAAGGTCGGTGCTACTAACACCAACGCACCTCACATCATCAAGGACAAGGTTATCACCGGTTGCTCGGGTGCTGAATTCGGCGTTCGCTGCTTCCTGGCTGCCTACAACATCAAGGACGGTTCGCTCGCATGGAAGGCCTACTCCACAGGTCCTGACAGCGAAGCTCTGATCGGCGACGGCTTCAACTCTGCCAACCCACATTACTCCGCTCTGTCCGTCTATCAGGACGTCAACGGCGGTAACAAGGAAGGCGGCTCCTTCAAGGCCCTGTCCAAGGACCAGCTGAAGTACCCGGTTGCTGACCTCGGCGTCAAGACCTGGCTCAAGCCACAAGCTGTCAAGGATGGCTGGCAACACGGTGGTGGCTCCACATGGGGCTGGTGGCCATATGACCACAAGACCAACCTGGTGTTCTACGGTACCGGTAACCCATCGGTCTGGAACCCGGACGTTCGTCCAGGCGACAACAAGTGGTCCATGACCATCTTCGCCCGTGATGTCGACACCGGCATGGCGAAGTGGGGCTATCAAATGACACCACACGACGAGTGGGATTATGACGGCATCAACGAAGTCATCCTGTTCGACAAGGGCGGCAAGACCTACGCCTGGCACCATGACCGCAACGGCTTCCACTACACCTTCGAAGCCAATACCGGCACACTGGTACAAGCCACCAAGGTACATCCGTTCGTCAACTGGGCAACACACGTTGACCTCGCTTCCGGCGTACCACACAAGGATGCCAAGTACGCAACTCACCAGGACTACAACGCCAAGGGTATCTGCCCTGCCGCGCTGGGTACCAAGGACCAGCAGCCAGCTGCCTACTCCCCACGTACCGGCCTGATGTACAGCCCGCTCAACCACGTTTGTATGACCTACGAGCCAGTTGAGTCCAAGTACATCGCTGGTCAACCATGGGTTGGCGCTACGCTGACCATGTTCCCTGGCCCTGACGGCGTCATGGGTGGCTTCGCTGCTTATGATCCGATGAACGGCAAGGCTGTCTGGTACAACAAGGAGAAATTCTCTGCCTGGGGTGGTGCTCTGACCACTGCTTCCGACCTCGTGTTCTACGGCACTCTGGACCGCTGGTTCAAGGCTGTTGACGCACAGTCCGGCAAGGAACTCTGGAAGCACCAGGTTGGTTCCGGCGTGATCGGTAACGCGTTCACCTACGGTCACAAGGGTAAACAATACGTTGGCGTACTGTCCGGTATCGGCGGTTGGGCTGGCGTAGCGATGAACCTGGGTCTGACTAACCCGACAGACGCACTCGGTGCTGCTGGCGGTTACGCAGAACTGACCAAGTACAACGCTGCTCCTGGCGGCGGTGCACTGAACGTGTTCGCTCTGTAATCAGGTCGCAAGACTTAATTCAGAACTAACGTTTAGTTACTGTGTCCTATAAACACCCCGTTTCGGCGGGGTGTTTTTTTATCTATAAAAGACGCTAAGAAGCGCCATTGAACACAGCTAACCATGACGAGGATGAAATAATGCTAGCCAAATTAAAATACTTTCCGCTTTTCTTAATGCTTCTGGGTCTTGCCTTGCCGGTTTCTGCAGGAGAGTCTGCGCCGGAAAATGAATTCAATGTCGATATGGACATGGGGCGTGGTGGCGAAGCGCGTCGTGTACCGGATGCAAGCGAATTCAAGGTCTGTGCCGAGGCCGATAATCTGCCTTTCTCCAACACCCAGACCGAAGGTTTTGAAAACAGGATTGCTGCGTTGATTGCGGAAGACCTCGGCAAAAAGCTGTCTTATCAATTCTGGCATCACATGCTGGGATACTATCGCAACACACTGAACGCCTTTCGTTGCGATGTCATTATCGGTACCGTCGCCTATAACGACATGCTGATGACGACCAAACCTTATTACCGTTCCACTTATGCATTTGTCTATCGTAAAGATAGCGGCTACAACATTACCGACTGGAAGTCTCCCGATCTCAGAAAAGCGAAGGCAATTGGCGTGGTTGACAAGAC
>DIVE01000102.1:12010-24958 GCA_002423265.1 Methylophilaceae bacterium UBA6140
TGGGGTCCGATTGCTGGATACTATGCTCAGAAGTCAAGTGTTCCGCTGGTCGTTGTACCGACACCGGAATACGAAGGTATGCCTGATACAGCGAAGCTGCAGTTCAATATTGCGATGGGTGTACGTAAACGTGACAACGAGCGCCTGGCCATGATCCAGGAGGTGCTGGACCGCCGTCAGGCAGACATTCTGAAGATTCTTGATGAATACGGCATTCCTCACGTACCGGTTGTGGATGAGCGCAAGGAAAAAGCTAAAAAACGTGGTGATGTAATTCCGAAAAACGAGTAAACTTTGCCTCTTTTGGTTGACAATAGCGTCAACCAAGTAAAATAAAGTTCGTTATTTGTAGTGAAGTTAGCGGGTGTTGCAAGCACCCGCTAATTTAATGCCTGTAATACAAACGAGGAGATGATATGTTCAGCAATAAAGCAGTAAAGGCAACCTTATTCGTTTCGATGTTAATGCTTGCAGGTTTGATGCCTTTGCAAGCTAGTGCAGCATGTAATTTGGTTTCCACCAAAGACAACAGCCCGTTAAATATCAAGATCGTGGACTCCGATACGCCGGAAGCCAAGGAGTTCTTGACGACTTGTATTAACCCTTACACCAAGCTGTATGCCGCAGATCCGGAAAAGGCCAAGGCCGGCAAGAGGAAGTTCGGTTACTATTCCTGCACGCAGTGTCATGGCGGCAATGCAGGCGGCCAGACCGCCGTCAGTATCATTGACGAGCGTTGGCAATATGCCAAGCATGACACCGACAAGGGTTTGTTCGAGACCATCGCCGGCGGTACCAACATGGGTATGATGGGCTGGCATCAGCAAGTGGCCAACAACCCCGACATGGTGCCCACCGATGACATCCTGAAAATCATCGGCTGGTTGCGCGCTTCTTACCAAGGCGGTGGCGACAAGCCATGGCTGAAGTAACAAGCTGACAGCAGTATCGAAGCACAACGGCCATTGTGAATTGCAATGGCCGTTTTTTTTGTGCTTCAAGCACTTTAAGGTAGAATCAAATTACTTATTCGGGAGAAGTAAACATGTTTTCATCCAAGTCTGTACTCATTTCCTTATCACTTCTGATGGCTCTGGCAGGTTGTGGCAAAGGTGCTGATACACCGCAAACTGAAAGCAAGACAGCATCTGCATCTGGCAGTGGCACTCAATGTGCGCTGGAATCGACCAAAGACGGCAGCCCTCTGCTGATCAAGGCGGTTGCCACTGATACACCACAAGCCAAGGAATTTCTGCAAACCTGTATCAACCCATACACCAAGCTTTATGCCGGTGATGCGGAAGCTGCCAAGGAAGGCAGAAAGAAATTTGGTTATTATTCCTGCACGCAATGTCATGGCCCAAACGGTGATGGCCAGGTTGCAGTTTCGATTACCGACGAGCGTTGGCAATACGCCAAACACGTGACTGACAAAGGTATGTTCGAAACCATCGCCGGTGGCAGCAATGGCGGTATGTTTGCATGGCATCAACAAGTGGCAAACAACCCGGATATGGTCAATACAGACGATATTCTGAAGATTGTTGCCTGGTTGCGTACCCAATACAAGGGCGGTGGCGATACCCCTTGGTTAAACTAGATTCATATTCAGGATACAAGCGGAACAATCATCAATGGAAATAAAAATAAAATCCTCTCTGCACCACATTGTGATTGTAGGTGGTGGTGCCGGCGGGCTTGAGCTTGCAACGCGTCTGGGTGACACGCTGGGACGCAAGGGCAAGGCTGCAATCACATTGATTGATAAAACCAGAACCCATGTCTGGAAGCCCCTGCTGCATGAAATTGCAGCAGGTAGCATGAACCCCGACAAGCATGAGCTGGAGTATCTGGCGCAGGCGCACTGGCATCATTTCCGCTTTCGTCTGGGCAATATGGATGGCCTCGATCGTACGAAGAAAGAGGTTTATGTAGCGCCATATCACGATGAGGATGGCGTCGAGGTCATCCCGCGCCGGGTATTTCAGTACGACACACTGATTATTGCAGTGGGCAGCACCACCAACGACTTTGGTATCAAGGGTGCCAGGGATTATTCGATTGCGCTCGACACTCAGGGTCAGGCCGAGCGGTTCCATCGCCGTTTGCATAATGCGCTTTTGCGTGCGCAGACGCAGGAAGAACCGGTACAGGCAGGCCAGCTTGAGGTGGTGATCGTTGGCGCCGGCGCTACTGGCATCGAGTTGGCAGCAGAGCTGCATAACACGACGCGTGAACTGACTGCCTACGGACTCGATAAGATCGACCCGGATAAAGACATCAGAATCTCTCTGATCGAGGCCAGTGATCGCATATTGCCGGCCTTGCCGAAGAAACTTTCGGATTCTGTAGAAATGGAGCTGAGAAAACTGCGTGTTCATCTCTATATGGGTGAGCGCGTGACCGAAGTTTCAGAAAAAGGCGTCTACACCCACAGCGGCCGCTTCATTCCGTCAGAGCTTGTGGTCTGGGCGGCAGGTATCAAGGCGCCGGATTTCCTTAGCCAGCTCGATGGGCTGGAAACCAACAGGATCAATCAGCTGGTTGTGAAAACAACGTTGCAAACCACGCTGGACGCGAGCATTTTTGCGTTCGGAGATTGTGCGGCATGCCCTTGGCCCGGCCATGATGACAATGTCCCGCCTCGCGCACAGGCTGCGCATCAGCAGGCATCGTTGCTGGTTAAAACCATGAAGCGCAGGCTGGCTGGCAAGTCCATTCCAGAATATAAGTATCGCGATTATGGCTCATTGGTGAATCTGGGCCGCTACTCTACGGTTGGTAATCTGATGGGCGCACTTACAGGCGGCAGCATGTATATTGAAGGCTTGTTTGCCAGACTGATGTATCAGTCCTTGTACAAAATGCATTTGATGGCATTGCATGGCTTCTTTACAGTGTTCCTGCAAACGCTTGCAAGGATCATTACGCGCAGAACGGAGCCACAGGTAAAGCTGCATTAAACTACGGCCGGCTTTCACTGAGATCAGCAAAGCAATAATTAAAATCCTCCGTCCTGGAGGATTTTTAATTTGCAGCCATGCCTGTAGAGGGCAGTCAACCCGGATATTTATCAGGTCACTGAATGTGCAAATCAGCGCGCAACCTTGCTGCCACAAGCGCTCGTGAAGACAATCGGTACAACCTGGTTTTCGTGCCAACACCATGCAAACAATGTATGCATGGGCCTTTCCGGTCATTTCAGGCCGGTATGGTGAATATCCGGCTCAAAGTGCCTCGGCTGCAAAATCCGCCAGCCGCGAGCGTTCGCCACGCACCAGTGTGACATGGCCGTTGTGCGTCCAGCCTTTGAAGCGGTCAACCACATAGGTCAGACCGGAGCTCCCTTCGGTCAGGTAGGGCGTATCGATCTGAGCGATGTTGCCCAGGCAGACGACCTTAGTGCCGGGGCCAGCACGGGTAATCAGGGTTTTCATCTGCTTCGGCGTAAGATTCTGCGCTTCGTCGATGATGAGAAACTTGTGCAGGAACGTGCGTCCACGCATGAAATTGAGCGACTTGACCTTGATGCGGGTGCGTATCAGATCCTGTGTCGCAGCGCGGCCCCATTCCCCGGCATCTTCGTCGGATTTGTTGAGTACATCCAGATTGTCTTCCAGTGCGCCCATCCAAGGTGCCATTTTCTCTTCTTCCGTCCCCGGTAGAAAGCCAATGTCTTCGCCGACCGGGACAGTGACGCGGGTCATGATGATTTCGCTGTAGATCTTTTTATCTAGCGTTTGAGTCAGTGCCGAGGCCAGCGTCAGCAGCGTTTTTCCGGTGCCGGCCTGGCCCAGCAAAGTCACAAAATCGACTTCAGGGTCCATCAACAAATTCAGCGCGAAGTTCTGTTCGCGGTTGCGTGCGGTGATGCCCCAGATGTTGTGTTTTGCCTGTGTGTAATCCTTGACCACTTCGAGTACTGCTGTATTGCCTTCGACTTGGCGCACGATCGCATGAAACGGCTGCTCGTACTCGTAGTAGATGAATTCGTTGACGATCAGGCTCTTGCATATCGGGCCGGTCACGCGATAGAACATTCTGCCCGCATCCTGCCATGACTCCATCGCCTTGCTGTGTTTGTCCCAGAAGTCAGCCGGTAGCTCCTTCATGCCACTGTAGAGCAGGTCGGTGTCTTCCAGCACCTTGTCATTGAAGTAATCCTCGGCGGGCACGCCTATGGCGCGCGCCTTGATGCGGATGTTGATGTCCTTGCTGACGAGGATGACAGGGCGGTCGGGATATTTCTTTTGCAGATCCCAGACAACCCCGAGAATCTGATGGTCTGCCTTGCCGCCTGCCAGCATCGGCAAATCGACATTCACCGCCTGCGTTTGCAGGAACAGTCTGCCGCTGATGTGTTTGTTGCTATTGATGGCCAGGGGGCAGCCATCTTCGAGGCAGCTTAGCTCTCCGCCGACAATCTCTTCCAGATTGCGGCTTGCCTGACGGGCGTTACGCGCCACCTCGGTCATCCCCTTCTTGTTGTTGTCCAACTCCTCCAGCGTGATCATGGGCAGGTAGACATCGTGTTCCTCGAAGCGGAACAGGCTGGAAGGGTCGTGCATCAGAACGTTAGTATCGAGCACAAACAGCTTGCGGGCAGCATCACGCTTTTGGGTCATGAGGAGAGAGATTCCTGATTAGAGAGATTGGACAAATTCAAGTACTTCACGGGCGTGACCATCAACTTTGACTCCGCGCCATTCATGCACCAGAACACCGTTTTTGTCGATCACGAAGGTGCTGCGCTCGATACCGCGCACCTGCTTGCCGTACATGTTCTTCATTTTCATCACGTTGAACTGATTGCAGACGGTTTCGTCCGGGTCTGAAAGCAGGTCGAAGGGGAAGCCGAACTTGGCTTTGAAATTCTCATGAGATTTGATGCTATCCCTTGAAATGCCGGATATTTCGCTGCCGGCTACCTGAAACTCGTGATAGGCATCGCGGAATTGCTGGCCCTGTGAGGTGCAGCCTGGCGTCGAATCCTTGGGGTAAAAGTAGATGACCAGGATTTTCCCTGCATGCTCCGAAAGTTTGAAGGTTGTGTTACCGGTAGAGGGTAATTCGAAGTCTTTAACAGGTAAATTCAGCATAGGTGCAATCGTCTTGTGTACAGCACCATTGTTGTTAAAAAAATATGTTTAGGCAAGCCTGTGCGACAGGTTTTGAGGATTATTTTCATCACCATCGGCAGATTTGATGCTGCGTGGCATGGTCAGGCCGACCAGTGTGCCGCTCGTTTGCTGATTGCTGAAACTGACTTTACAGGAAAGCGCATCACATACCTTGAACACAAAAGGAATGCCGAGGCCGGTGCCGAAGCGCTTGGTGGTGGGCCCGGGGCTTGCCGAAGCGGGGTCGGGCGAGAACGGCATGCCTGGACCTTGGTCTGCGATTTCCAGGTATAAAGTTGTTGCGCTAGGCGTGATGCCGATTTTCAGTGCACTCTCTTTGGGGCTGGCGTCAATCGCATTCAGTAGCAGGTTGTACAACGCCTGTTCGAGCAAATGCTCGTCTGTATGAATGCGGTCATCTACCGCATCCCAATCCGGCAATAGGAGATGGATCGACTTCTCCTGCAGTCTTTGCCGCAAGGGTACCAGCGCGCCATGGATGATCTGGCGCAGGCGGGTGTCAGCAAGCTGCGGGCGCAGGGGGTGCAGGTAGGCAAGCAGCGCGCCGGTCCAGCGTTCAAGTCGGTCCACCGTGCTGATGATGTCCTGCAGTGAGGCGCGCGTGTCCCGGTCGAGCTCGCTGCTGTCTGCCACTTGTGCCGTTGCGCGAATGCTGGCCAGCGGATTGCGGATGTTGTGTGCAAGCATCGGTACCAGCTGACCTTGGGCAGCCTGTTTCTCGGTTTTTACCAGAGCTTCCTGGCTGATTGCGAGCTCATCGGCCATGTGGTTGATGGCGGCAGAGAGTGTGACTAGTTCTTCCGCCCCGGCTTCGGGCGCCTTGTGCGTCAGCTTGCCGGCGCTGATCCGGGTAGTGGCAGTGACCAGGCTGGCGATCGGCTTGACGATTGCGCGTTTGAGAAAAAACCGGGAAAACAGCAACAGCAGGGTGGCAAGCAAAATGGGGATGGCGAGCAGGGTGGCCGATGTGCGCTTGGATTCTTTCAGCCTTTGCTCCAGCTCTTGTTGTTTGAGCGCGAGCAAGCCCTCGGTGCGTGACGAAATCGCTTCATAGCGCTCGAAAATGTCTGATTCGAGGTCAGTGTTGAGTTTTTTTTCCAATGCGCTGGCTGAATAGACGCGCTGCCGGTCGAATATCGGTCTGGTCTTGGCCAGAAAGTCCTGATAGCTATCGTTAAGGTCGCTGATGGCGATCAGCTCTTCTTCACCAACGGCCAGTTCGCGGAGTTGTTCAAAATGTTGCTCGATGGATGCGGTATAGGCGTTGTATTCCTTTTCGGCATCGGCGTCATTGAGAAAATAAGCGTCGAACAGCTCTTTCATCTGGCGATACAAGTCGCCACGAGTTTGCTGAATTTCCTGAACCAGAAGATTGATACGTTGGGATTCGCGTGATGACTGATCCCACAGGTGGATGCCGATGCCGCCGGCTGCCACGGCCAGCACCACCAGAAGAATGAAAGCCAGCTCGTGGATGAGCAGCAGGTCTTTCAGCGATCTCGGTTTCAGCATCACGGTTTATTCAAGTTTGAATGAAACCGGAACCTGAATATTGAATATGTTGCTTTTGAGAATTTCCGGCGGAGGCGGGAAGGGTGCGGCTTTTTTCACCATTTCCAACGCCTGCTTGTCGAGCACCTCGAAACCGCTGGAGCGCAGGATCGTGGTTTCCAGTACGGTACCGTTGGCATCCAGCTTGAGATCAATCAGCACCTCACCCTGCCAGCCACGCATCTGGGCCACGCGAGGATATTGTTTCTTGGCGGCGATGGCACGTGCCAGCCGGTCGGCATAGCCTTTGCGTGCGGAATCCAGATCAGCCTGGCTGGGGCCGGGCGGCTCTGGCGGAGGCGGTGGTGCAGTGAACACCGGCGTGGCGTCGGTCTTTGGCGCCACCGACATGACGGCGGGTGGCGCAGGATCGACGACCGCTTGCGGCGTGCTGGTCTGTGGTTCGTAAGTTTCGACAGGGGCCGGTTTTGGGGTCGGGATTATTCGGGGTTCGATTTTTGGCTGAACCTCGGGCTTCGGTGGCTGCGGTACCGGTTCCGGCTCGGCGATCGTGGTAGCGGGTTCAGGGGCTTTGGGGGCGGCAATTTCAATGGTCAATACTTCCGGTTTGGCCTCGGGCTCATGCGCCGGAAAATTGGGCAGCAGCACAACCGCAAACAGATGCAGGCTGATGGAGACGGCCACCGCCCATGCCAGCGTGTTTTCCGGCATGACGTATGTGGGTCTGCTATATGAAAGTGCGATGGTATTCAAAACAAATATAGGCTGACTGCTGAAAGCTTAACCAGTACAAAACAAATGATTATACATCATGGGGTCATCCTCGCCAGACCGTGGCTGAACGCTGGATTATTCCCACTCCAGAGCGGGATAGATATTGTTGACGTTGCGGCGGTTGACGATATCGAACAACACCCATTTGCCTTTTTCTGTAGCGGCTGCTGTGTCCATTGCGCTTTCCATGACTTCACCTTTTTTGATGCTGTTGCGTATGTCTTCGAGCAGTGTCGAGAGATAGCGCTTCTGGTCTGCCAGCGCTTTGCGGCTGTCTGTGACGACCGGTCCGTGGCCGGGGATGACCAGCCCCGGGGTCAGCTTGCCGAGCGATTCGGTGACCGTGATCCAGCCCTTGATATCACCGTCAATCGACGGCGTGCGTTCCACGAAAAGCAGGTCGCCTGTCCACAGTGTGTTGGTCTTGCTGTCAGCAACCGTCAGGTCTGTGTTGGTGTGCGCGGCAGGATAGGCGGTCAGTGTTAATTGACGGTCGCCCAGGTCCAGCGTCAGTTGATTCTCTACCGTGAGTGACGGTTTGATGATTTCGCTACCGGCGAATTCATCCCCCAGCCATTCCTGATGCATTCTTTGATAGGCGTCCCGGCGGCGTTCCATTGCATCTGCCAGCCTGGCATGGCCGACGAATTGCGGGTTGTCGGCGCTGAAGGCGGCATTGCCGTAGATATGATCGGGATGCACGTGGGTATTGATGACATATAGCACAGGCAAGCCGGTGACTTTGCTGATCGCTTCGCGGAAACGCTGGCCGACCTTGAAAGTGCCGCCGCTATCGATCACTGCGACGCCTTTGCTGCCGATGATGAAACCGATGTTGCAGATATCGCCGTGATAACCCTCGGACAGGTCTTCATGAACGCCGTGATGTACGTAGACGCCATCGGCCACCTTTTCCAGTTTCAGCGGCTCGGCATGCGGATGGGCGCTGACGATGAGCAGTCCCAATATGCCGATAACGAATTGCAGCATGACGCTTCCTTTCTTGTGCGTTGATCAGTCACTGTTGACTGAATCGAAATCATCTGCGGAACTTGCAAAACTTCCTGGCGTCGATAACTGTACAATGCTGTTCGCCCGGGAGCATACGGGCACGCATTCAAACAACCGGGCAATTAAAACGCTTTTACGCGCCCGGCCAGGATAATTAATCAGAGGTTCCCTGAAAATGAATAATTCTGTTACACGTTATACCAAAACCGCCATTGTTCTGCATTGGTTGATCGCCATCGGTCTCATCTTCATGTTTGCCCTCGGCTGGTTCATGAGCGACCTGCCCAAAGACGGTGCCAAATCCAGCTCCTACGATCTTTTCAATCTTGGCATCTATACCTGGCAAATGGCTGAAGAAGTCAGTCCGCGCACCTTTTACTTCAACCTGCACAAATCTATCGGCGCTACCATTCTGGCGTTGATCGCCATACGCGTTCTTTGGCGCCTCACGCATCAACCGCCGGCCTTGTTGAGCTCGCTCAAGGCATGGGAGAGAAGACTGGCTGAGGCCACGCACAAAGCGCTATATGTGCTCATGGTCGCAATGCCGCTCAGCGGTCTGATCATGGCGCTTTACAGCAAATACGGGCTCAAGTGGTTCGGTATTTCGATTCTGCCCGGCCTCGATAACGTTACCATCCGCGAAGCTTTTCTTTATGTGCATCAATGGGTGGCTGTTGCGCTTGCGCTCTTGATTGTTCTGCATATTGCAGGCGCCCTCAAACACAAGTTCATCAACAAGGATGAAACCATGAAGCGCATGTCTCTGCATTGATTGCTGACTTCACCAGCAAAAAGGGGCTCGCAAGCCCCTTTTTTTATCAACCTTTCACATCGACGTGATGGCTGAATGACTTGCCTTCGTTATCCGTTGCCTTGACTTCCAGCGTGCCTGGTTCGCTCGGCACAAAGTCGAATTTAAGATAAGGATCTTCACTGGTGCCGACGTTGAAATCGACATCGAAGACCGGCTTGTTGTTATAGGTGAAGGTCGCCTTGTTGATAAAAAACGGGGGCAGAAAACCCTGCGAGACAAGATCGCGCTGCAAACCGGTTCTCATCGGGTGCTTGATGATGAACGTCGTCGGTGTTGCTGCACCGAATTTTACCGGCGATTCCACATTCATCTTGATCTTGCCTGCAGCTGCGCGCACTTCCGCCTCGTTCGCATCGATAATGCCGCCGCAACCGCCGGCTGCCCGAATCGGGATGGCTGCCATGTAAAGTTTGCCATCAGCCGTTTCACCGATTGCGCGCACGAAAGAATCGGTTTCCAGACGGATACGGGTGGACAGGCTGAACTTGCCCAGCGCTTCAGTCAGGTTGTAGGTCGCCGCCAGCTGAATCGGGTTGGCATCGACGATGACATAGATTTTTTTGATCGCTTTGGCATCTGCCTGGCTGTTATCCAGCGCAATGCTGAAAGGCACTTGTGCGCCACTCTCGGCACGTTTGGGCGCAGTCAGCTGAATGAACGATGCTTCTTCAATCGGACGGTTCGAAAAGAAGGCTTCCTTGATCACCGGCCAGATTTTCGGGTCGGCTTCAGCCAGCGCGTTGCTGCTGAATGGCAGCAACAGTACCGCCAGAAACAGATAACTTTTTGTTGAAATGGATTGGAACACGTTGCTCTCCTTGTCTGGCACATTGCCCCTGGCATGGCCCTTGTTGTGGGGTTCAAGATTAGCTTGAATCTACCACATTAAGACGCAGTAATCGAATACAAGTTCGTTCACCCAAGTGGCTGGAATGAAAGAATTATTCGCGAAATAAAAGGCGGCGTGCGACCAACGCCGCACACCGCCTCAAATGTTGCTGAACAGCCTAGAACTGATAGCTGGCGTTGAGGCCAAGCAGCCAGTTGCGGGTGGGGGCGGCTTCGTAGTAGTTGCCGTTCGAATCGCCAATACGGATTGATCCAACATACTCTTTGTCGAAGATATTCTCGACTCTGAGATACTCGTTGAACTTCCACTTACCCATGCTTTGGTTGAATCCGGCACGCCAGGATGCAATGGCGTAACCACTGGCTTTGCCGTCTGCCGGATTGAATGAAACATAGGTCTTGCTGAAGGCACGTGCTTCAAGTGCTGTCGAGAATCCGCTAGGCTGGTGTTTCCAGGCCAGTTCACCGAACATGGTATGTTTGTAAACCCCGGGGATATCGGTGCCGGATGGAACTTGGTTACCGCCCGAGATGAAGTCTTTGGTAAATTCTGCATCCAGGTAGGTATACGCCAGATAGGCTGACAGGCCATAGGCAAATTTGCTGTCGATGGACAGTTCGAAACCTTTGCGTTCGCTTTCCTTCGCATTCGTGTAGACAGTGCGTCCGCCAGCAGATGCCTGGACTACGATCTCATCGTCCGTGTCGATTTTGAACAGTGCGGCATTGACGATGGTCGAGTTTCCGGCCATCCATTTGGCGCCGATTTCGTATTGTCTGCTGGTCGCGGCCTTGAGGTCAGTATTCAGCCCTGCGCCTGCGCTTGTGTCCTTGTAGGCCGCCTCGACAAAGGTTGGGGTCTCGAAGCTTTCACCCGCATTGACGTAGAAGTTGAGTGTGTCGGTGGCCTTGAAAATGACCCCCGCCACCGGCGTGGTCTCGCTGTAAGTCACCGAACCGCTGTCATCCAGATTTTGGGCGACGATGTATTTATCGTCAGTTTCAAATTTGATTTTGCTGTGGCGGATACCAACATTCAGATTCCAGCGCGGGTCAAGATCAATTGAGCCTTGAGCGTACTGGTCAAAAGCCCTCAGACGGTTGACTTCGTCGCGGCGCAATGCGCCCTTGACGCCACAAGTAACAGTTAGAGATGAGCAGCTCGTGCTCGCATCGGTTCGAATGAAGTTCTCAAACCCCTTGCGATCATCGCTCATGCGATCCACGTTGGTGCCGATAGTGAAGTTGTATGGTTTGTCTGCGAGGCTGCCGGTGTGGGTCCAGCGCAGGTCGATACCGCCAAATTCGCGCGATATCGTTTGTACGCCACCGCCGCTTTGCTTGTTGTTTTGGGCAGAAATGGGGATGGACTGGAACTGCTCGTTGTCACGCTGGCCGTAGTAGGCCATGAAACGCAGGGTGTCGTTCTCCGTCAGCTTGTGATCAAGCGTTGCACCCATATGTTCCTGACTCTTGCTGACGCGTGTATTGAAATCCTTTGTGGGTTGGCTGACCTGTTTTCTGTCCGCCCGATATAGTGCCTTGGTCAAGCCTTGCGGGTCATCATTGTCAGGCTGGTCAAGAGCCGTAGCGACGATGGTGAGTTTGGTGTCCTCGTTCAGCTGCATGCCGATTTTGGCGTGATAGGTGTCGCGTCTGAACTCGGATTGATCACGGTAGCCGTCTGATCTGACGGTGTTGGCATTGACGATGATGTTGAAGTTGTCATAGTCGGCGCCGTATGTGACCGTTTCGCGATGGGTGCCGTAGCTGCCGAAGCTGACCCCGCCGGAAAGCGTTGGTTGATCGGGTCCGTCTTCGGTGAATATCTGAACAACACCACCGGATGAGTTGCCGTAAAGGGCAGAAAAAGGACCGCGCAAATATTCCACCCGTGCGGCGGTGTCGAGGTTGAATGTGCCGGTCTGGCCCTGGCCGTCCGGCATCGTCAGCGGAATGCCATCCTGATACAGTCTGACGCCACGAACGCCGAAGGCAGAGCGTGCGCCGAAGCCGCGAATCTGGATCCCCAGATCCTGGGCGGGATTGTTGCGGTTGTTGACAACAACGCCCGGTACTCTGGAGGCGGTTTCTGACAGGTTGACCTGCCACTGGCCGTCCCGGATCGTTTCGCCGTCAATTGCATCGATCGACATCGGCAAGTCGAAGCTGTTTTGCTCGATACGGGTGCCGGTGACGACAATTGCGGGCGTATACGTGATGACATTTTCCGTGGATTCGGTTTCTGCAGCGATACTGGAGAAGCTGGTACCGAGCAGGCAGGCGATGGCCACAGAGATTTTATTTTTCTTGAACATTGGAATTCCCTGTCACGACTTTTGAATGAAGTGGGGCGGAGCTTAATTCAAAATCTATTCAGGGAATATACGGATAATCATGATTTGAACAGGAATTTGATCAGGATCAAATCAGCCCTTCGAGTATCTGCACCTTGACCATCGCGCCCGGCGCGATATTGCTGGTATTTTCATCCAGCACGATGAAGCAGTTCGCTTCGGTCATTGAGCGCAGAATACCGGAGCCCTGATTGCCGGTCGGCTTGACTTGCCAGCGGCCATCCTTGCCATGATGAAGAATGCCGCGCTGGAACTCGGTTCGTCCCGGCAGCTTGCGGATTTCGTCCGTGCAGATCACGTCCAGCAGCGGTTGCGGTGCCGGCTCCGGTTGTCCCATCAGCACCAGTAAAGCCTCGCGCACGAACTGGTAGAACGTTACCATGACCGACACCGGGTTGCCGGGCAGGCCGAAGTAATGTGCGTTACCGACTTTGCCATAGGCGAGCGGGCGGCCCGGTTTCATGGCGATTTTCCAGAATACGACTTG
>DIVE01000102.1:25024-26583 GCA_002423265.1 Methylophilaceae bacterium UBA6140
AGCATGCCGAAGAGCGTATAGCGGTTGCTGTCGTACACCTGGCCGGCCTCCAGCGCCTGACCGATGCTGGCGAGTTCGTCGCCGGTGGAGAAGAAGGCCACGCGCAGCTTGCGATACACCTTGAGTTCGCCCAGTCCGAGCGAGGCAATCAGGCCGAGATCGGCGGCGCGCATCAGATGGCCGGCAGGCAGCACGACCTGGGCCTGTTTGAGGTCTTCGCCGGCGTAGCGCATGTTCATGCCGCGTTTGGGGCCGTCCGTGAAACGGATATGTTCGCCATCGACTTGCACGCGCTCCTGCACGACCACGGTGTCTGCGCCTTGCGGCATCACGGCACCGGTCATGATGCGTACGCACTGACCTTTGCCGACTTTTCCTGCATAAGCGTTGCCGGCAAAGGCGGTGCCGATGATCTGCAGGCTGGTTTCCCCGGTGCTGTTGAGATCGTCGGCGTTGAAGGCATAACCGTCCATTGCCGAGTTATCGTGATTGGGAACATTGCAAGGCGAAAGAATATCTTCGGCCAGAACCCGGCCCAGCGTATTGCGAATGGGCAGCAGCTCCCTGGCGGCGACCGGTTCGAGGAACTCGCGTATGTATTTGCGCGCCTGCGCGACCGGCATCGAATTGGGGTCGTAATCGTCAAGACAGCTTGGGTTGTTGATGAGATCGGAAAGGGATTTTTCACTCATGGTCATTACTCGTCGAAAGGGTTCGGCGTTGGGTTTCAAGCCATTGCAGGATAAATGCGGCGATTTCTTCCGGGTCGTTGAGGTTCAGCACGGGCAGGCGGGTATCCACTGCGGCATCGCTGGCGACCGCGATCACATGGCTGTCTTCGCTCGATAGCAGCGGCTTGTTGACGTTTGGCCGGTATACCTCGATCTTGGGGATGGGCGCGCGCTTGAAGCCTTCTACCAGAATCAGATCGACCAGCTTTGCATCAATATGCGGCAGGAGCTCGGCGAGCCCGGGTTCCTCCGGCTGCTGGTCGCGCATGCGCGAAAGTTCGGTCATCAACGCCCAGCGGTGGCGCGAGCCGAGCAGCATCTGCACGGCCCCGGCCTCACGCAGGCGGTAGCTGTCCTTGCCGGGGTGATCGATATCGAAACTGTGATGGGCATGCTTGATCACCGATACGCGCAAGCCGCGCCTGATCAGCACCGGGATCAGGCTGGTGAGCAGGGTGGTTTTGCCGATGCCGCTGCCATAGGCGCAGAAACCGAGCAGGGGTGTTTTGCTGATGATTTCGCTGTTTGTTGACATCCGCTTCAGACTTGCTGCTGTTCCAGTGACTTGAGTTCCTCAAGGGTGTTGATGTTGGCAAATGCCTGCGCCTCGTCGTCAAACGGCACCTCGACCACGTTCAGCGTGGCATACCAGGCATCGATTTTACGGCCGCCATTACGCAGAAATGTCTCCAGATGCGGGGCCAGTTCCCTGCGGCAGAGGCAAAATACGGGGTGTGCCTGGTTGCCGGTTTTGGCAACGGCAAGATCGGCCTTGTGCGCGTTCAGCGCTTGCATCAACCTGGCCGCCAGGTCTGCCGGCAAATAGGG
>DIVE01000102.1:26589-33906 GCA_002423265.1 Methylophilaceae bacterium UBA6140
TAGCGTTCGATTTCACGGTTGGCATTGATCAGGATTTCATCCACTTGCGGCTGCAGGCGCTCCAGCACGTGCGCCACCATCGGCTTGCCGGCAAACTCGACCAGCCCTTTATCGACGCCGTTCATGCGCCGGGCCCGCCCGCCAGCCAGTATGATGCCGCTGATGCTCATTGTGTGTCTCCATCGGCGTATCTGAAGCGCTCTGCACCGGTGAACAGCAGGAAATGTTTGCCTTGCGAGCGGCCGATCATGGTCATGCCGACCTTGTTGGCGACTTCCCAGCCCATGCGCGTGAGGCCGGAGCGCGAGACCAGAAACGGCACGCCCATCTGCGCTGCCTTGATCACCATTTCGCTGGTCAGCCGACCGGTGGTGTAAAAAATTTTGTCATCGCCGCCGACTTCATCCAGCCACATGAAACCGGCGATGGCATCCACCGCGTTGTGACGGCCGACATCTTCGACGTAATAGAGAATTTCGCTGCCTTTTGCCAGCGCGCAGCCATGCAGTGCCCCGGCTTTTTTATAGAGGCTGTCGTATTGGCGCACGTTATCCAGCAGTGCGTAGAGTGTGGATTCTTCAAGCACGGCGTTTTGCGGCAGTTGGATGTTGTCCAGATCTTCCATCAGGTCGCCGAACACTGTGCCCTGGCCGCAGCCGGTGGTGACCGTGCGCTTGTCCAGACGTTTCGAGGTTTTAAGGCCGCTGCGGGTGGTGACCGCTACCGCGTTCACTTCCCAATCGACCTGTACTTCGGCGATCTCCTCGATCCGTCCGACCAGTCGCTGGTTGCGCAAATAGCCGAGTGCCAGCGCTTCCGGTGCCGCGCCCAGCGTCATTAGAGTGACGATCTCGCGTTTGTCCACATACAGCGTGAGCGGCGCCTCTCCGGCGATTTCTGTTTCTACCGGCTCCCCGTGCTCGTTGGTGGCCGTGACGCTGAACGTCAGCGGCTTGGAAGCATGGGAAATGAGCGGGCGTTTGATGGTCACGAGCGTTTTCGGCGGTGTCTGGAAGGAGGGCCGGCAGCTTTTTCAGCCGCCGGTGTGCGACATGAATCTTACAACGGAAGGCGCCGCGCGCTGCAAGTCGAAATCGTGGCCTTTGGGCTTGATCTGCATGCTGGCCATGATGGCCTCAATCAATGGCCCGTCGTTATCCGGATGCGCTCTCAGCAAGGGCATCAGATCGACCATGTCTTCTTGGCCGAGGCAAAGAAACAGTTCGCCCTTGCAGCTGATTCGCACGCGGTTACAGGATTCGCAGAAGTTGTGGCTGTGCGGAGAAATGAAGCCGACCTTGGTCTGCGTGCCGGGAATGCGCCAGTATTTGGCCGGGCCGCCTGTGGTTTCAGCGCTGCTGACGAGTGTGTGGTGTGCTTGCAGAAGTTGCAGCGTGGCTTCGTTGCTGACGCAGGTCGAGCCGCGCTGATGATCGACTTCACCCAGCGGCATCTCTTCGATGTAGGTGATATCCAGTTGCTGGTCGATGGCGAATTGCAGCAATGGCAATGCCTCGTCATCGTTGATGCCGCGCATGAGCACGGTGTTGAGCTTGATGTTTTCAAATCCGGCCTGCCTTGCGGCGGCGATGCCGCGCATGACTTTCTCCAGCTCGCCGACGCGGGTGATTTTGCGGAAACGCCCGGGGTCGAGGCTGTCCAGGCTGATATTGATGCGTTTGACGCCTGCCCGTTTCAGGGCGTCAGCCTGTTGCTCAAGCTGCGAGCCGTTGGTAGTGAGTACCAGCTCACGCAGTCCGGGAAGCTGGCCGATCTCCTCGAATAACCACAAGGCATTTTTTCTCACCAGCGGTTCGCCGCCGGTGATACGCACTTTGCCTACCCCGAGCGAGACGAAAACCTTGATCAGCCGGGCGCACTCTTCCAGCGAAAGTACTTCGTCTCTGGGCAGAAACGTCATTTTTTCCGACATGCAGTAGACACAACGAAAATCGCAGCGGTCGGTGATTGACAGCCGGATATAGTCGACCCGGCGACCGAACTGGTCGATGAGCACAGGGTGAAGTTGAGAGGCGGCTGACATGGGGATATTGGCGATAACTGGCCGTGATGTGGTTACAGTTCCGATTTTAAGTCTTTCATGATGCATTAACAATGCTGCGTGCAGTAGGGTTATAGTTAGCAATCCGGATTTTTAGCGAATCAGAATTCAATCATGACATCCAGATACATCAAAATACATCTGCCCTACGGCAAGGTATCTGCGATTGGTCCGGGCAAGGCGGATCTGCTGGAGGCGATCGCGCAGAGCGGCTCGATCTCTGCGGCCGCACGCCAAATGGGCATGTCCTACAAACGTGCCTGGGATCTGGTGGATACCATGAACAAAAGCTTCCAGCAGCCTCTGGTGTCTACGGCTACCGGCGGCTCGCACGGCGGGGGCGCGCAATTGACCGGGCTCGGTCATGAAGTGTTGCACCGCTATCGCGAAATCGAGCTCAAGTCTCACAGGGCGGTAGACGAGGAATTGACAGCCTTGGCCGGGTTTCTGAAGCCGCAGGGGTGAACGCTCGCTAACCAGGATTGCCTCGAATTCAGCCGCAGGACTCCACCGGCGGAAGTTGTTTCAATTCTTCATCGTCAAACAAACGTGAGCGGATGATGAAGTGGCGTCCGGTTCCCTGCTCCAGCGAAAACTGGCCACCGTGGCCGGGGATTGCATCCAGTGTCAGGTGCGTATGTTGCCAGTACTCGAACTGGAACTTCGCCATGTAAAAAGGCACACCATGCACTTCACCCAGTTTGACATCCGATGCACCTACCAGAAGCTCGCCTTCTTTCATGCACATCGGCGCGCTGCCTTCGCAGCAGCCGCCGGACTGGTGAAACATGAGATTGCCATGCCGGGCTTTCAGCTCGTCCAGCAAAGCTTCTGCTGCGGGCGTTGCCACGATACGTGATGCTTGCATCTGATACTCCTTGAGATCGCCACGCACAATGCGTGCAATGCTATGGATGAAAAAAAGGATGCGAGGTTCTGTGAACCATCGCATCCGTTTATGCTACTTGAAACTGGAATAAAACTTTATCAGCGGGCGGCAGAAAAGCGATGCAGGCTTTCTGCCGCCGACTCAGGATGCCCCGGGGAGCCCTGAAGAATGAGCGAGCGGGACGAAGTGCACTCGCAAGGGGTATGTCCATCAAGGGCCCGCTCCTGCGTCGCGACCTTGATGCCACGAGGCGCCCGGAACGCAACAACCGAGAAAACTAACGCAGTGTTTCGGCGCAGGCTAACCTGCGGTAGCAGGTTAAGCGCAGCGGCCGGAGCCACAGTATGTGTCATACAGCGAGGTTGTGAGTACCGCGCAACAAAGCAATTCGCCCGCGCAGCCATTTGGCAGGGTTTCCTTAGAAGAAGCCGAGCGCGTTAGGGCTATAGCTCACCAGCAGATTCTTGGTCTGTTGGTAGTGGTCCAGCATCATGCGGTGGTTCTCACGGCCGATACCTGATTGCTTGTAACCGCCGAATGCGGCGTGCGCCGGATACAGGTGGTAGCAGTTGGTCCATACTCGGCCGGCCTGGATGCCACGGCCCATGCGGAAGGCACGGGCGCCGTCACGGCTCCAGACACCGGCACCGAGACCGTACATGGTGTCATTGGCGATTGCCAGTGCTTCGGCTTCGTCCTTGAACGTTGTCACGGACAGTACCGGGCCGAAGATTTCTTCCTGGAAAATGCGCATCTTGTTGTGACCCTTGAATACGGTCGGCTCGATGTAGTAACCCTCGCTGAGGTCGCCCGCCAGCTTCGTTTGCACGCCGCCGGTGAGGAGCTCTGCGCCTTCTTCCTTGCCCAGGTTGATGTAGGACATGATGATCTCGACCTGCTCGCTTGAGGCTTGCGCGCCGATCATGGTGGAACTGTCCAGCGGGCTGCCCTGCTTGATCGCCTTGACACGTTTGAGCGCGCGCTCCATGAACTTGTCGTAGATGGATTCCTGGATCAGGGCGCGACTCGGGCAGGTACAGACTTCGCCCTGATTCAGCGCGAACAGCGCGAAACCTTCCAGACATTTGTCGAAGTAAGCGTCGTCAGCATCCATGATGTCTTCGAAGAAGATGTTGGGCGATTTGCCGCCGAGCTCCAGCGTAGACGGGATCAGGTTCTGCGAGGCGTATTGCATGATCAGGCGGCCGACCGAGGTGGAGCCGGTGAAGGCGATCTTGGCGATGCGTGTGCTGGTGGCCAGCGGTTTGCCGGCTTCGACGCCGTGACCGTTGACGATGTTGAGTACACCGGGCGGCAACAGGTGCTCGATCAGTTCCATCACCACCAGAATGGAAGCCGGGGTCTGCTCAGCCGGTTTCATGACGATGACGTTGCCTGCAGCCAGTGCCGGAGCCAGCTTCCATGCGGCCATCAGAATCGGGAAATTCCAGGGGATGATCTGGCCGACAACGCCGAGCGGTTCATGGAAATGGTAGGCCATGGTTTCGTGGTCGATCTCGCTGATGCCGCCTTCCTGTGCGCGGATGGCACCGGCGAAATAGCGGAAATGATCGATCGCCAGCGGGATGTCGGCGTTCATGGTTTCGCGGATAGGCTTGCCGTTGTCGATCGTTTCGGCAATTGCAATCTTTTCCAGATTGGCTTCCATCACGTCGGCAATCTTCAGCAGGATATTGGAACGCGTCGTGGTCGAGGTTTTGCCCCAGGCTTCGCGGGCTGCATGTGCAGCATCCAGTGCGAGGTTGATGTCTTTTTCGTTGGAGCGCGCAATCTGGCAGAAGGGCTTGCCGGTTACCGGGCTGATGTTTTCAAAATATTGGCCATCAACCGGGGCAACCCATTTGCCGCCGATGAAATTGTCGTATTTTGCTTTATACGGGATTGCAACACCCAGATTTTTCAAGCTTTCAAGACTCATTGCTTCACTCCTTGGAAATTATGTTATCGACACTTCAACTACTGTGTTAAGCCTGTTGAATTTAGTGTGTGGATACTTATAGCAGAATATGTGCCTGAAATTCGAAGATGGTTAGCAATTGATTTTTAGGCATTTATTTCGGCTTTTAATTGTGTTTTGTTTTTCAGGCATGCAGAATGAGACACTTATACTCACCAAATTGAGACATGTGAGACAAACGTAGAGACTTTTATGAGCAGCCCTAACTATGTGCATCGTATTCGCAGCGCGCGTGAACAATTGCTCGACCATGGCGAGGTTCCCGAAGGATTGCTGCCCGACCCGATTCAGCGCTCATGGGAGCGTTGTCTGGAAACCGGACTCAGCGTCAAACTGCGGCCGGAAACCGAGCCTGCTGCGCTCAATCAACTGAATGAATTGCGTGAACGCAACTCGCGCCTGCTGACGCAGGCTCAGCCGGAGATGGAAAGCCTTTATTCGCATATCTCCGGCACGCAAAGTATGGTGATTCTCAGCGATGCGGACGGCACCATTCTTCATGCGCTGGGTGATCAGGAGTTCATGAGCAAGGCGCAGCGCGTTGCTCTGCAGCCGGGTTTCAGCTGGCGCGAGGATGTTTCCGGCACCAATGCGATCGGTACCGCGTTGATCGAGAAGAACCCCGTATTCGTCATGGGGGCTGAGCACTATTTCGAAGAGAATGCATTTCTCAACTGTTCGGCTTCGCCGATTCTTGATCCCCACGGCAGTGTCATCGGCGTACTCGATCTCTCCGGCGACCATCGGCAGCCGCAGGAACATACGATGGCGCTGGTGCGCATGTCGGCCTTGATGATCGAGAACCGCCTGTTCAATGCCAATTTCGCCACCGATGTCACCATCCGCTTTCATACCCGGCCGGAATTCATCGGTACTTTATGGGAGGGTATCGCCGTGTTCTCGCCCGACGGAAAGCTGCTGGCGATCAATCGTACCGGCGCATTCCAGCTCGGCATTAACGAGCAAAAGGTGGCAGGCATCGAATTCGACCATCTGTTCGAAATGACGCTGCCCGCATTCCTCGATACGGCGCGACGCGGACTGTCGACACACGCTAACCTGGTGCTGAAGAACGGCTTGCGCTTGCATGTGAAAGCCGATCCCGGCATGCACACGCTGGCCTCGGCGATCTCGATGCCGGCAACAAAAGACGAGGCGCAGCGGCGCAGGCTGGAAGCGGAACGTGCTGACCTGCAAGCGCGGATGCAGGATCCGTTGACGCTGCTCGATACCGGAGACGTCATGCTGCAAAAAACCATTGTGCGGGCGCGCAAGGCACTCGGCCATGACATCCCGATCCTGATCGAAGGCGAAACCGGAACCGGCAAGGAGCTGTTGGCCAAGGCCATACACGAATCCGGCAAGCGCAAACAGGGTGCGTTCGTCGCCATCAACTGCGCTTCGATTCCGGAGGGCCTGATCGAGTCAGAGTTGTTTGGCCACGAAGAGGGCGCTTTCACCGGCGCCCGCCGTCGCGGAGCGGTAGGACGTATCCAGCAGGCGCATGGCGGTACGCTTTTTCTCGATGAAGTGGGCGAAATGCCGTTTGCCTTGCAGGCCAGGTTGTTGCGGGTGATTCAGGAGCGCGAAATCGTGCCGCTCGGTAGCAGCAAGCGCATCAATGTCGATATTTCCATTATCGCTGCGACCAATCAGCGTCTGCGCGAACGGGTCAAACTTGGCGCGTTTCGCGAAGATTTATATTACCGGCTCAACGGTTTGCGTCTCATCTTACCGCCCTTGCGCGAACGCAGCGACCTTGCTGCGCTGATCAAGCGCATTCTGCAGGAACATCTGGGCAGGATGGATGTTGTCGTCGATGAAGAGGTGTTGCGTTTGATGCGTCTGCATCCCTGGCGCGGCAATGTGCGGCAGCTTTTCAATGTGCTGCGTTCGGCGATGGTTTTCATGGAAGACAGTACGCTGAAGGCGCAACACCTGCCGGAAGATTTTTTTGAAGAGCTGGAAAACATGGATGCCGCAGAAGCGCCGTTCATCAAGCTCGACAACGCCAGCATGGTCAACGCCGAGGCCGCGCTCATCAGGCATGCGCTCAACACACATGGGGGCAATATGGCTGCCGCTGCGCGGCAGCTCGGCATCAGTCGCGCCACCATTTATCGCAAGGCCAAACATCTGCAGCTGATTTAAAAACGCCCCGGCATGCGCCGGGTCGGGCGGAAACAGGTAATATAGCACCCGTTATATATAGATAAATATAGACCATGGCTTTTGCGTGTATCTGTGGCTATATTCGTAAGGTTTGTCATCAAGGGAGAAGCTCATGAAACAGAATAAAATTTTCCGCAATCTGCTTTGCCTGGCAATGCTGGGCATGTCAGCGCAGGCGGGCGCAGAAAGTACGGATGCCGAGACGCGTATCAAGGC
>DIVE01000102.1:33933-35114 GCA_002423265.1 Methylophilaceae bacterium UBA6140
TTCAAGGATGGCATCACTTTCGAGGATGGTAGCGGGAACTGGAAAATGGCGATCAACGGCCGGGTGCAGGCGGATTACCGCCAGTTCTCGCCGGACGAGGACGCGGCCGATACTTTCAGCCTGCGCCGCGCCAGGCTGGGTGCGACCATGACGTTCTACAAGGATTACGCGGTGCGCGTTGAAGGCGAATACTCCGGCAGCAGCACAAGCCTGACCTATGGCTATCTCGATATCAACACCTTGCCCAAGGCCAAAATCCGTATCGGGCAGTTCAAGCCGACACTGGGATTGGAGCGGACGACGAGCACCAATTTCCTTGATTTTCAGGAGCGCTCGATGGCGGATGCGTTGCTGAGCAGCAGTTATGACAGAGGCATCATGATGCATGGGGCACCGTTTGCCGGCACCACCTACAGCGTCGCTTATGTCAACGGTTCAGGCTCGGTGGACGAGACGAACGCCAAAAATGACGGCAAGGATGTCATTGTCAGGTTGACCGGTAATGTTGCCGAAATGGCGGGCTGGAAAGACAGCATTCTGCATGTCGGTGGTTTTTATGCCGATGGCAATCAGGGTTCGCGCAATCAATCGAATTTCATTCCCGGACAACGCACCGAGGGGCGCGGTCTTACATTTTTTGCAACCGAAAACTCGAACGCATTCAACCAGAATGTTGACCGCACCAGAAGCGGACTCGAAGCGATTGCCGCATACGGGCCGTTCAAGTTGCAAGGTGAGTATATCCGGACGGAATTCGAAGGCGACGGTTTTGAGCGCGACATGAGCGCCTGGTATGCCGGTGCGATGTGGAATATCACGGGCGAAAAGTTTGCGGCGAGTTACCAGAGCGGGGTCATGAGCCGGCTCCGTCCAAATCAAAATTTCAAGACCGGTGCTGACGGTTGGGGTGCCTGGCAGGCCGGCATCCGCTACAGCCGGTTCGATGCGTCGGATTTCAGTACGGGCAATGATCCGGGCACCGGCGTCCTGCTGAATAATCCGGCAGGTACTTCAGATGGCTTGCTGGTTGCAACCAACGAAGCGGATGCCTGGACCGTGGGTGTGAACTGGATACTTAATCCCAACATCCGGCTGGTGGCCAATCTGACACGTACCAACTACGATACGCCGGTGCTTGTGCGAGTCAATGGTGAGAACAAGAAGCTCGACAAGGAAGACGC
>DIVE01000063.1 GCA_002423265.1 Methylophilaceae bacterium UBA6140
CTTCTTCGGCGCGGCCTCGTACCAGTTGTTACCGGCCCGCCACCTGATCAATTTGCAAAAGCAACTCGGCCGCTTGAATGACATGCATGTCGGCAAACAACTGATTCAGCGGCTCCTGGCAAGACTGCCGCCGGCAGACCGGCAGGACATCAGGGCCGTCTTCAGTCTCTGGCAATCAAAGTCTGCGGAGAAAGCGGGAGCGCAGATGGAGGCAAGCTGGGCCAAGCTGCAGAAACACCGTTAGCGCATTCGCGCTGCCGCAAAAAAGTCCGCCCGGATGATGCCCTGTGCAGCAAAATCCTCTAAACTGTCCGCATTCTTGTCGTAGAGAACCGCCATGAACCTTGAAAAAGTAATCTTTGGATTTTTTATCGTATTGGCCATGACGCTCAACTTCGGCTTCTTCATCGGCGACATCGATAACCCGGCCCACCATCACGTCTACGAGCTTTATGCAGCCATTGTCGTCAACCTGATCGCCACCGTTCTGAAGTTCGGTGACCGCACGCAGATTGGCGCAGTGCATTTGGCCACCAGCCTGGTCGCAGACCTGCAACTGATCACTGCGGCCGTGCTGTTCGCAGCCGTCAGCGGCACCCCGAGCGAGCTGACAATGATCAATCATGTGGTATCGCTTTCCGGCGGTGCTTTACTGGCNNAATATCATCTCGGTCATCCTGCTTATGGCAGAAACTATCAGCCTGCGCCGCTGATCGTCAGGGTCAGGCGTTGCCGGTATGAGGAAATTCGCTGAGACCGTCACTTGAACAACATCATTTTCATGATTTTGCGGCGTATGCGGGCGCCGCTGATCGCGGTGATCGCCAGCTTCGCCGTTGCCGTTGTCGGCATGACTCTGATGCCAGGCGTCGATGCCAGCGGCAGCCCGCATCATCTGACGCTGTTCGAAGCCTTCTACATCATCAGCTATACCGCTACCACCATCGGCTTCGGCGAAGTACCTCACCCTTTCAGCACCGCGCAGCGCCTGTGGATGACATTGTCGATCTACATGACGGTGATTCCCTGGTTCTATGCCATCGGTAAAATCATTTCCCTGTTTCAGGATGCCGGTCTTCGGGTTGCGGTGACCACTTCACGCTTCGCCAAGGAAGTCGAGACATTGAGCGAGCCCTTCTATATCGTCTGCGGTTACGGCGAAACAGGCAGCCTGCTGGTCAGGGCGCTGGACAGCAAACACATGCGCGTAGTGGTGGTCGAGATTCTGCAGGATCGCGTCAACGAGCTGGAGCTGGAAGATTACCAATACGACATGCCGGCGCTTTGCGCGGATGTGCAACTGCCTGATGTGCTGATCAAGGCCGGCGTCAGGCATCCGATGTGTGCCGGTGTTGCCGCATTGACCAATGACGACCACGCCAACCTGGCGGTTGCAATTGCAGTCAAGCTGATCAACCCCGGGCTGATGGTGCTGGGTCGTGCCGAGAATGCGGAAACCGCAGCCAACATGGCTTCGTTCGGTACCGATCACATCATCAACCCCTATACCCTGTTCGGCGAACATCTGGCGATGGAAGTCCACGCGCTGGGCACGTATCTGCTGCACGAGTGGCTGACCAGCGTGCCGGGCGAATCACTGCCCTCACCGGCATGGCCGCCTACCGGGCGCTGGGTGGTCTGCGGTTACGGACGCTTCGGCAAATCGGTGGTGGAAAACCTACAACGCGAACATATCACCACCACCATCGTCGAAGCCGACCCCAAGCTGACCGGTTGTGAAAACTGCATCATCGGTAGCGGCACCGAGGCAAAAACACTGGATGAAGCCGGCATCCGCGATGCGGTCGGCATCGTCGCCGGCACCGATAACGACATCAACAATCTCTCCATCGTCATGACGGCGAGAGAAATGAACCCGGAACTGTTCGTTGTCATTCGCAAGAACAAACGCTATAACGAACCGCTGTTCGAGCATTTCAACGCGGACATTACCATGCAGCCAAGCGACATCATCGCGCACGAATGCCTGGCGCACATGATTTCCCCGCTGCTCGCCATGTTTCTCGCGCTGGCCCGCAGTCAAACCAATGTTTGGGCCAACCAGCTGATCAGCCACCTGGTCGGTATCGTCGGCGAAAACGTGCCCGAAACCTGGTCCATCACGATAGACCCGCACCATGCGCCCGCGGTCGACAATCTGCTGTCCTGGGGCAAACCCGTGACGCTGGACAGCCTGACGCACGACCCGAGCAACCGCGAGATCGGCCTGGATCTGGTGCCGCTGTTGCTGTTACGCGACAACACCCCAATCCTGCAACCGCAACTGGAGATGGAACTGATGCATGGCGACCAGATCCTGTTCTGCGGCACGCCCAACGCCAAAAGCGCGCTGCCGCTGATTCTCAGCAATCACAAGGCACTAAGCTACATCATAAACGGCAAGGAGATCGCCGACGGTCTGATCTGGCGCTGGATGAGCGGTAAATTGAGCAGCTGAGACCCTGCGTTGGTCATCAAGCAAAAAGCCGCTGAAGATCAGCGGCTTTTTGCTTGATGATGGGACTATTGAGGGAACCCCTGATCAAGCCATGCACAACTTGTCAGGGTTTCCCTTGCGACCGGCCTAGTAGTAGCGACGGTCCTTGCCATTGTAACGGTGGTGCTTGTCATGACCCCTTTTCCAGTCGCGGCCGCCATTATTCCGGTAATCGAACTGGATGTTATAGGCATAAGGCTGCGCTACCGGATAACCGGGGATGAAGTAGGTTGGCGACGTGTAATTGTGCTGGTAATAGCCGATGCTGGATACGCCACGCGTTGGCGTCACATTGACACGCACCGGCATGGTTCTGCCGGGGTCATGGTCGAGCAGGGTCGTATAATCTCGGCCGTTGTAATGGTAAGTCACGAGATAGCCCTTGTTCACGGTCTGCCAGTTATCCGTCACCACGCAACGCTCGACAGGACGGTTGCCGTAAGTCGTCGTCTGGCTGTTACCGATGCGATCGCCCACCACAGCGCCAACCCCGGCACCTACGGCTGCACCCGCAACACGGCCACTGCCCTTGCCGATCTGGCTGCCCAGCAGACCACCGGCCACGCCGCCGATGATGGCGCCCACAGGCGAACGCTCATTACTGTAATGGCTTTCGCGCACGTATTCGGTGTGGCAGCTTTCTGTCGGAAAATTCACACGCTCGAACTGAGGCGTTACGGCAATCACCCGAGCCTGGTCAAAATATTCATCATTTGCCATCGCCGGCAGGGAAAAACCGGTAGCCAACAAGGCAGATACGATTAACTCTTTACGCATTTTTATTTCCTCGCTTTCGAATGTCCCTGCAAATTTCTGCAAGTGCTCACTCAACGGCGGAAAACAAAAACCTGACGACCATGATTTGTAAATTATTTGTAACTCATGATTTTCATGAGGCGATCACGCCGGTTGCCCGGACAGGCAAGCTTCAATCATCCTGAGGCCGAAGCCGACGCCGAAACCGCTGATATCGCTGCCGACCGCCCCCAGTCCGCCCTTGCGATTAGCGGAGGAAAGATCAACATGCAGCCAGGGCACATCACCCTCGATGAACCTGGCCAGAAAACGCGCAGCGAGGATATGGTCGGCCTCGGAATCCAGCGTGCATTGCTTGATGTCGGCAATGCCGCTTTCGATATCCTCGTCATAATCCTCATCGAACGGAAAAGCGCAAACGCGCTCTCCAGCCGCATTGCCAGCCCCCAATGCCTTGGACAGAAGTTCGGGGCGGTTACCGAGTACGCCGCTGTAACGCGTGCCGACCGCGCCGATCATGCTGCCGGTCAGCGTGGCGAAATCCATCATGAATTCAGGTTTTGCACGCGATGCCAGTGTCAAGGTATCGGCCAGCACCATGCGGCCTTCCGCATCGGTGTGGACGATCTCGATGCTGGTGCCGTTCAGCGCAGTAATCACATCATTCTGTTTATAGGCGTTGGGCCCAATGTGGTTCTGAGCAATCGCCAGCCAGCAATCGATCTTCACCGGCAGCCTGCTCTCGCTTGCAGCCAGCAGGATACCGAGCGCCACCGCCGAACCGTTCATGTCTTCATGCATGCCGTTCATGTAGCGTGCGGGTTTCAGGTTGTGACCGCCGGTGTCGAAGCAGATGCCCTTGCCGACCAGCGCAATATGTTTTTTTGCCGATTTTGGTGCATAGACAAGATGCACAATCGCCGCGTCCTTGGGCTCGGAACCCTGACCGACGGCAACGAAAGCGCCCGCCCCCATTTTCTCCAGCTTTTTCATATCGAACACTTCGTGCTGCCAGCCATGCACCTTGGCCAGACTGGCAAGCTTGTCGCGATAAATCGACGGCGTCAGCGCATTGGGCGGCAGCATGGTGAGCGTTCTGGTCAGCGTGTTACCTGCCACCTGTGCGTTGATCAGGCTGGCATCAGCCAATTCCGCGCCAAAGAGCTGTATCGTTTTGAGCAGGCGCGGCTTGTCTTTCTCGCGCTTGTGCGTAGGCAATGGCTGTGCATTGACCAGCGCAACATAATAGGCATCGGCGGCTACCGATTGACGGAAAGCTTCTTCGCCGAATACCGCAATCGTCAGACTTTCCGGCTTTTCATCAAGCAACGGCTTGAGCGCCTTGCGCAAGCTGGTGTGGCGCTGAAAAGCGTTTTGCGAGGCATCGAGCGCGACCCAGCTGGAAAACGNNCCTGCCTGCCCCGCTTGAGACGGGTTTCCAGCGTTTTGGCAAATGGCAGACCGGCGGGTTTCTGCGCCGGCATGACGAACAGAATATGGCTGTGTTTGGCCAGCGCTTTTTCATCGGCCGGAAGAAGAATTTGTTTCAGATTGACGGACATGATGTACCTTCTAATTTTCACTTAATTTTGAGTAGCATAGCGCTCAACATTGCGGTTACAGCTGCGCTCCTCAACTTGACCTGACCCCGCAAAAAAGCCAATATAGCGACTTTCCGAACTGCACTTGATTGCCTATAGTGCTTGAATTTTAAGGTTGGCCCGGATTTTCTGAATGACCTTGTGCTGCATCACTACAAATTAAAAACGCTGATATTCAGATTCTGATGTAGCTTCTGACTGATTATACCCATCGCAACTCTAAAAAGTTTCCTGGAGACTCCTACATGGCATTAACCCCCGATATCGACCAGCAAGAAACCCAAGAATGGCTCGAATCATTAGACTCGGT
>DIVE01000093.1 GCA_002423265.1 Methylophilaceae bacterium UBA6140
CCGATACAGAAAACGCGGTCCACACCGCATATTGCGGCTGCAGCCAGCACCAGCTGATTCTTCTCGCCGCCGGGTGTCGGCACCACCATGATCAGCTCTTCAACTCCTGCCACCTTGGCCGGTATTGCGTTCATCAGTACGGACGAGGGATAGGCCGCCTTGCCGCCGGGAACATAAAGACCAACACGGTCGAGCGAAGTCACCTGCTGTCCCAGCAGCGTGCCATCCTCTTCGGTGTAGGTCCATGACGACATCAGCTGTTTTTCGTGATAGCTGCGCACGCGATCGGCAGCCTCCTGCAGGGCCTTGCGCTGATCTGCCGGCAGATTATCCAGCGCCTGTTGCAATTCAGTCTTGGACAGTTCGAGCTCAGCCATGCTCGCCACATCGAGCCGGTCGAAACGATGTGTATATTCCAGCACCGCCTCATCACCGCGTCGCTTGACATCGCGCAGGATATCGGCAACCACGATATCGACACTATCGTCCTGCGCGGTATCGAAAGCCAGCAAGGCTTTCAGCGATTGTTCAAAATCCGGGGCTGTTGTTGAATAACGTCTGATCTTCATTTTCTGCTTCTGCTTTTCAATAGTGGTTCGTTCTATGCACGCTTCCTGCGCTCTACCGCACCGGCAAAATCGTCCATGATGGGCTGCAACAAGGCACGCTTCAGTTTGAATGAGGCCTGGTTCACAATCAGGCGCGAACTGATTTCACCCACCTCTTCAACCGCTTTCAGATGATTCGCGCGCAATGTGCCGCCAGTGCTTACCAGATCGACAATCGCATCGGCGAGACCGACCAGCGGCCCCAGCTCCATCGATCCGTAAAGCTTGATCAGATCGACATGCATGCCCTTGTCGGCAAAGTGCTCGCGCGCCGTTTTGACATACTTGGTCACCACCTTGAGTCGTGCACCCTGACGGATGGAACCGAAGTAATCGAAATCCTCACGCACAGCGACCATCATCCTGCAACGTGCAATGTCGAGGTCCAACGGCTGATAGAGCCCTTCACCGCCGTGTTCGTTCAACACGTCCTTGCCGGCCACACCCAGATCTGCCGCGCCGTATTGCACATAAGTCGGCACATCCGAAGCGCGCACGATAATCAAGCGCACATCATCGCGATTGGTCGCCAGGATCAGCTTGCGCGAGGACTCCGGGTCTTCCAGCGCAGTAATGCCCGCCGCCGCCAGCAATGGCGTGGTTTCTTCGAAGATGCGGCCTTTGGACAAGGCGATTGTAATCATGTCATTCCCACTCAATGCAAGCGACGCACATGCGCGCCCAATGCAGTCAATTTTTCTTCCAGCCGCTCGTATCCGCGATCCAGATGATAAATACGTTCTATCGTCGTTTCGCCGCGCGCGACCAATCCGGCCAATACCAGGCTCGCCGAAGCACGCAGATCGGTCGCCATGACGGTCGCGCCATCAAGGTATTCCACACCACGAACGACAGCCGTATTGCCCTCGACTTCGATGTTCGCGCCCAGCCGCTGCATCTCCTGCACATGCATGAAGCGGTTCTCGAAGATGGTCTCGATCACCCGGCCGGTGCCCTCTGCAATCGTGTTTAGTGCCATGAACTGCGCCTGCATGTCGGTTGGAAAAGCCGGATGCGGTGCCGTGCGGATATTGACCGACTTCAACTTCCCGACTCCGGTAACCGTAATGCTGTTGTCATCGTGCTCCACCATGGCGCCAGCCTCTCGCAACTTTTCGATCACGGCATCGAGCAAATCGGCACGTGCATTGTGCAATTTTACACGACCTGCGGTCATCGCGGCGGCCACCATGTAAGTACCGGCCTCGATGCGGTCACAAACGATCTGATGGCGAGTGCCCTGCAGACGTTCAACGCCGTGCACCGTGATCACATCGGTTCCCGCGCCTTCGATTCTGGCTCCCATCTTGATCAGACACTCAGCCATATCAACAACTTCAGGTTCGCGTGCCGCATTTTCCAGTACAGTCGTCCCTTCAGCCAGCGTGGCGGCCATCATCAGATTTTCCGTGCCGGTCACCGTCACCAGATCCATGAAGATACGGGCACCCTGCAAACGCCTGTTGGGCAGATGCGCGGCACTGGCTTCAATGTAGCCATGTTCGATATGAATCTCGGCCCCCATCGCCTTCAGGCCCTTGATATGCAGATCGACCGGGCGCGACCCGATGGCGCAGCCGCCCGGAAGCGAGACGCGGGCATGGCCAAAGCGGGCCAGCAGCGGGCCCAGCACCAGAATCGAGGCACGCATGGTTTTCACCATTTCGTATGGTGCTTCATGCGAAGTAATCTCGCCTGCGTCCAGCGCCACATTGCCTTCGGCATCGGCATCGATTTGCACCCCCATGTGCTTCAGCAGCTGATAGGTTGTGCTGACATCGCGCAACGCAGGCACGCTGGAAAGCTTCAGTGGGGTTTCTGCCAGCAGCGCCGCACAGATAATCGGCAGCGCCGCATTCTTGGCGCCGGAAACGGTGACCTCGCCATGCAGCGGATAGCCCCCTACGATGACCAGTTTATCCAATTAACTTGCCGCTTCCTGCAGCATTTTCTGCAACTCGCCCTGCTCGTAGAGGCTGCGCATAATGTCCGCACCGCCAACGAATTCACCCTTGATATAGAGCTGGGGAATTGTCGGCCAGTTTGCGTACTGCTTGATGCCATCGCGGATGGCCGGGTCGGCGAGCACATCAATCGCGACCAGATCCTTGACGCCGCAAGCCTGCAGAATCTGCACAGCCATACCGGAAAACCCGCATTGCGGGAATTTTGGGCTGCCCTTCATGTAAAGCACGACCGGATTGGCGGTCACCTGATTTCTGATTACTTCCTGTGTATCCATCTGACTCTCCATATAAATGTTCAAATCGCCTGAAACTGCGCCCAGGCCTCAGGCGTAAACGTACGCATCGAAAGTGCGTGAATCTCTTGCCGCATCCTGTCTCCCAACGCCTGGTAGACCAGTTGATGCTGCTGCACCATGTTCTTGCCGGCGAACTGCGGGCTGACAATCAACGCTTCGAAATGCTGGCCGTCATTGCCCGTCACCTGCACGTAATCGCAAGCGAGCCCTTGTCTGATATAGGTTTCAACTTCTTTTGCACTCAACATATTCTGATCCTGTCACTGAACGGGAGTTAACCCCGTAATTTATATCCGGATTTCAGCATCGTCAGAGCCAGCCATGATATGGCAAAGAAGCTACCAAGGACAATGCTCAAACTGATCAACGGCGAAATATCGCTAACCCCGAAAAACCCGTATCTGAAGCCGTCTATCATGTAGAAAAACGGGTTCAGATGCGACACCGTCTGCCAGAACGGCGGTAGCGAATGTATCGAATAAAATACGCCGGAGAGAAACGACAGCGGCATGATGATGAAATTCTGGAACGCCGCCATCTGATCGAACTTGTCGGCCCAGATACCGGCAATAATGCCGAACGCGCCAAGGAATGCACTGCCCGCCACCGCAAACATCAGCACCAGCAACGGATGTGCCATCGGCAGATCGATAAACACGATGGCAACCAGATAGATGCCCAGGCCGACGGCTACGCCGCGCACAACCGAGGCCAGCAGAAAAGCCAGAAAGAACTCCAGGTAGGAAAGCGGCGTCAGCAACACAAACACCAGGTTTCCCATCACCTTCGACTGTATGAGGCTGGACGAGCTGTTGGCGAAGGCGTTCTGCAACACCGACATCATGATCAGGCCCGGTATCAGAAACGAAGTGTAGTTGAGGCCGTGCACCTGTACCCGGCCTTCCAGAACGTGGGAAAACACCAGCAAATAGAGCAGCGCCGTCATTACCGGAGCCGCCACGGTCTGGAAGCTGACGCGCCAGAACCGCAACAGCTCTTTCTTGAACAGGGTCCAGGGGCCGCGCATGCGGGCGGAAATAATACTCATGGCTTGCTCACCAGATCAACAAACACATCTTCCAGATCGGCCTCAATCAGTTGCATGTCTTCCACCGCGATCGCGGCCTGCCTGATCTGCGCCAGCACCGCCTCGACTTGCGTAACTTCCGTCAACGCCAGCATGTACTCAAAAGCCTCTTCGTGGCGCAACAACGGCCGCAAGCTTTCCGGCAAGGCAGCGGACAATTTCAAGCGCAGATTCTTGCCCGGGATTTTCTTAAGCAGATTGGCCGTGGTATCCAGCGCAATAATCTGCCCCTGCTTCATCATCGCCACACGCGAGCAGAGCGTCTCGGCTTCTTCCAGATAATGGGTGGTCAGAATCACCGTGTGGCCATCACGATTCAGGCGCTTGATGAATTCCCACAGCATTTGCCTCAACTCGACATCGACGCCAGCCGTAGGCTCGTCAAGCACAATGACCGGCGGCCTGTGTGCAAGGGCCTGGGCAATCAGCGCGCGACGTTTCATGCCGCCTGACAGCTTGCGCATATTGGTGTGCGCCTTGTCGGCCAGACCCAGGCACTCGATGATTTCGTCCACCCATTCATCGTTTTCAGGTCCGCGCCCGAAATAACCGGCCTGAAAACGCAGCATTTCACGCACATTGAAAAACGGATCGAACACCAACTCCTGCGGAACCACACCGAGCGCATGTCTCGCCTGACGGTAATCGGCCTGCACATCGAAACCCATCACGGCGAGTTTTCCACTGGTCGGCTTGATCAAACCCGCAAGAAGATTGATCAGCGTCGACTTTCCGGCGCCGTTGG
Source organism: Methylophilaceae bacterium UBA6140 (assembly GCA_002423265.1). Lineage (GTDB taxonomy): Bacteria > Pseudomonadota > Gammaproteobacteria > Burkholderiales > Methylophilaceae > UBA6140. Next base: position 4,704 of record DIVE01000093.1, read on the forward strand.
GGCCGAGCAGAGCAAAGAACTCGCCCTGCTCTATGGTCAGATCGATACCTTTGAGGGCTTGCAAAGCACCATAGTGCTTTTGCACCTGTTCGATTTTAATTGCAGGAATCATGAACTTGGTTGAGGCGTATGCCCCGAAAATCAATGTGAAGCTGCGGTGTCTGCAGCCAGCGGAATCAGATCAAGAACGCCATAAAGCGTGGCAAGACTGGTGAGATTGGCGGGAAGATTGGTATAAATGAGATTGCACCGACGGGATTTTGCCTGACGTAGCCATTCAAACAACAAGCTGATCGCCGCCGAATCGACTTCGGCCACGCCCGCCATGTCGACCTTGAGAGTAGCCGCACCATCGACAACCACGCCTTCGGCAAGCAGCTTTTCAATATCGGCCAGAACCAGATCACCGCTGATCCGCCAATATCCCTCATTTTTAATAATTTCCACCACGTCAAAGACTCGTCGGGCGCTTAAACACCCAGCTCCCGGTTCTTCTCGGCCAATCTCTGAATCAAGCCATCCATGCCGCCAGCCTGGCGAATTTCATTGCTGAACTGACTACGATAGTTGGTCACCAGACTCACGCCCTCGATCACGATATCAAAAACTTTCCAGCCGTTGGCGCCTTTCTCCAGTGAATAATCGATCGCGATCGGCTGACCTCCCGGCTGCAGAATCTGTGTCTTTACAGTAACCCGAGAGGCATCTGGCTGAGCGCGGTAGGGCAGGTACTGAATCGTCTGATTGCGGTACTTGGACAAGGCGCTGGCATAAGTGCGCAACAAGAGGCTGCGGAACTCCTTCTGGAACTCAGCCTGCTGCTCCTTGGTCGCTGTCGCCCAGTTGCGGCCCAGCACCAGACGGCAGACGCGGTCGAAATCGAAGTTGGGTAGAATCTTGGCCTCTGCCAGCGCGAATATCTTTTGCTGGTTGCCGTTCTGTATGTCCTTGTCACTCTTGACGATTTCGATCACTTCATCCGCAGTTTTTCTGACCAGCTCGTCCGGCCCCATTTCGGCTACGGCCGAACTTGCAAAACCGAGCATCATCAAGAAATAAAAACTGCCAAGCAAGTGTTTCATCATGTTCACCCAATAGTTTGGTGTTGTTGAATTATTCGTTGGATTCCGAAGACTCGGAAGCCTTGCTGTAAAGAAACTGGCTGATCATTTTCTCCAGCACGATTGCATCCTGAGTCTGCAGGATTTTATCATTTTCTTTCAGGTATTCCTCATCGCCGCCAGCCTCAAGACCGATATACTGCTCACCGAGCAAGCCTGCGGTATAGATGTTGGCAAACGTATCCGTGGGAAAGGGATAGCGCTTGTCCAGCTTGAGATTGACGCGAGCTTCATAAGTGGTGCTATCGAACTGGATGGAATCCACCCGGCCGACCACCACGCCGGCACTCTTGACCGGCGCGCGCGGCTTCAGGCCGCCGACATTCTGAAAATAAGCGCTGACAGTATAGGTCTCGCCAAGATTGCTGCTGGTCAGATTGCCGACCTTCATCGCCAGACCAAGCAGGGCAGCGATACCCAAAGCGGCAAAAATCCCCACCCACAAATCAATTTTGGTTCTATCCATGTTATCCCCTCAAAATTTCTCTTGCTGCAAACTCAGCTGATCATGAACGAGGTCATGACGAAATCCAGACCCAGTACAGCCAATGACGAATTAACAACGGTACGGGTCGTTGCACGGCTGACACCGTCGGCTGTCGGCGGTGCATCATAGCCCTCGAACAAGGCAATCATGGTGCAGGCGACACCGAACACACAGCTTTTGATAAAGCCGTTCATCACATCTTCCCTGAAATCGACACTGGCTTGCATCTGCGACCAGAATGCACCGCCATCAACACCGATGATCGGCACAGCGACCAGGTAACCGCCAAGTATGCCGATCATGGAGAACAATGAAGCCAGCAAAGGCATGCTGATGACGCCCGCCCAGAAACGCGGCGCCACAACGCGCGCAATCGGGCTCACCGCCATCATTTCCATTGCGGACAGCTGCTCCGTCGCCTTCATCAAGCCGATCTGCGCCGTGATCGCCGTACCGGCGCGCCCGGCAAACAGCAGCGCCGTCACCACCGGGCCCAGCTCACGCACCAGGGAAAGCGCCACAAGAACACCGATCGCCTCCGATGAGCCGTATTTCTGCAATGTATTGTAGCCCTGCAGACCCAGCACCATGCCGACGAAGAATGCCGACACAATAATAATAATGAGAGACAGCACGCCGGTGAAATAGATCTCGCGTATCACCAGATATGGCCGGCGCAAGCTCTCACCGGAATAAATCAGTGTGTAGGCAAAGAATCTTGCGGCAGAACCAAGGCGCCAGAACTGATCGACCAGACGATGACCGATACCGCGTAACATGCTGTCCAGGCCTGATAGCAGTTTAGACATCATG
>DIVE01000120.1:0-15795 GCA_002423265.1 Methylophilaceae bacterium UBA6140
GGTCTTGTATTGAGCTAAATCCACTTGAACTTTCGAAACTTGAACTCTTGCAATAGGCGGGGCATCGCGCCCCGGCTTATGGCTCAGGCTGCCTTGATGCTGCTGGCTTCTTTGGCAAGCTGGGTAATGTGCTTCCAGTTCCTGGCCGCCACCGCATCTGCAGGCGTCAGCCAGGTGCCGCCGCAAACCACGACGTTGGGCAGCGCCAGAAATTGCGGCGCGGATTCGACTGTCACGCCGCCGGTCGGGCAGAACTTGACGTCACCGAACGGACCGGCAAAACCTTTCAGCAGGTTGATGCCGCCGACGGCAACAGCCGGGAACAGCTTGAGGAAGTAATAATCGTCGGCATTCGCCATCATGATCTCGCTGCCGGTCGAAACACCGGGCAACAGCGGCAAACCGATCTCACGCGCGGCACGACCCAGCTCGCTGGTGTAGCCCGGACTCACTGCAAACCGGCAACCGGCATCCTTGGAAGCCTGTGCATCCTTGATGTTACGCACGGTGCCGGAACCCAGAATCGCATCAGGCACGGCCTTTGCAATCGCCTCAATACCGGCCAGCGCACAGGAAGTGCGCAGCGTCACTTCCAGCACCTTGATACCGCCCTCCAGCAAGGCTTCGGCCATCGGTACGGCGTCTTCCACCTTGTTGATGACAATGACCGGAATCACCGGACCGTGGTTAGCCAAATCTAATGTATTCATACTAGCTACTCTCTCTGAATTGAATTCTTGATGACTTCAAGGGAAGTGATGATGCGCATTTAATCAGTACCTACGAAACCTACGAATTTCAGAATCAGACAAGAACAAGGCGCCCGAGCGCAGACAGTACATCAAGTACGGCAAGCGAGGGGAACGCAGTTATTGCCTGATTCCGGATTCGCCGAAGCCATTTCAGAACCGGTTGAGGCCAGGCACTTGAGCGCCGACAGTACACTCAGTACGGCAAGCGAAAGTAACGCCGCATCAACCGGTTATCAAATTGGCTTACAGCCAGGTGATCGCACCTTCCTCGGCAGTCTTCACATTCTTCCGCATACCGCCGAACAGCTCGCGGCCCATGCCGTGCGAATTGATGATTTCCTGCTCTTCGGTCAGGGTGGCGCATGGNNCCGCCGGTCAGGGCTTCCGGGCTGAGGTGGATCGCTGCCGGCACCTTGCCGGAAGCACCGCTCATGCGGCCATCGGTGACGATTGCCACCTTGAAACCCTTGCCTTGCAGCACGGCGAGCGGCGGTGTCAGCTTGTGCAATTCCGGCATGCCGTTGGAAGCCGGGCCCTGGAAGCGAACCACGGCGATGAAATCACGCTCAAGCTTGCCGGCCTTGAAGGCATTCAGCAGTTCTTCCTGCGTCGTGAAAACAATCGCCGGCGCTTCGATGATATGGCGGTCGATCGGCACGGCAGACACTTTGATGACAGAGCGGCCGAGATTGCCGGTGAGCAGCTTGAGGCCGCCGGTTTCACTGAACGGGGAATCTGGATTACGCACGATTTTCTCATCCATGGATTTCTTCGGCAGATCGCGCCAGACCAGACGCTCGCGCACCAGCTCAGGCACTTTTCCGTATTGTTGCAAGCCATCTTCGGCAACGGTGGCGACATTGTCGTGCATGTAACCGCCTTCGATCAGCTCGCGGATGATGAAAGAAGTACCGCCAACAGCCTGGAACTGATTCACGTCGGCCGTACCGTTGGGGTAGACGCGCGAAAGCAAGGGCGTGGTCTGCGACAGTTCGGAGCAATCCGTCCAGTCGATGATGATGCCGGCGGCACGTGCGACGGCAACCCAGTGAATCAGGTGATTGGTGGAGCCGCCGGTGGCAATCAGCGCGACCATGGCGTTGACGATGACGCGCGGATCGACCAGACGGCCGATCGGCGTGAAGCGCTGACCGGCGGTAATCGAGAGCACGGTGCGCACGGCTTCGCGTGTCAGTTCCTCGCGCAGGCCTGAAGCAGGATGCACGAAAGCGGCACCCGGAACATGCAGGCCCATGGCTTCGAGCAGCATCTGGTTACTGTTGGCGGTGCCGTAGAAAGTACAGGTGCCGATACCGTGGTAGGCGGCGGATTCGGCAGCCAGAAGCTCGCCGCGGCCGACGATACCGCGTGCGAAATGCTCGCGCACCGTGGATTTTTCGCTATGGCTCATGTTACTGCTGGCCATCGGTCCGGCCGGCACGAAAACACAGGGTAAGTGACCGAAATGCAGGGCGCCGATCAGCAGTCCCGGCACGATCTTGTCGCAGACGCCGAGCAGCAGCGCCGCATCGAACACGTCATGCGAAAGGGCGATTGCCGTGCCCATCGCGATGTTGTCGCGCGAGAACAGGCTCAGCTCCATGCCGGGCTCACCCTGAGTCACACCGTCACACATCGCCGGAACGCCGCCGGCAACCTGAACGGTGGCACCGTGTTTGGCCGCTTCGTCGCGAATGATGCCGGGGAACACTTCATAGGGCTGATGTGCGGACAGCATATCGTTATAGGCTGTCACCACGCCGATATGCGGCGCACGTTCGGCCACTACGCGCAATTTGTCATTGGAGGGCAATGCGGCAAACGCATGCGCCACATTGGCGCAGCCCATACGGTCTGCACCACGAGGGCGCGCGATGGCTGCTTCCATGCGTTGCAGATAAGCCTGCCGGGTCGGGCTGCTGCGCTCTCTGATGCGCTGGGTGATTTCAATTAAGGACTGTTTCATGACAACCGCCGATAAAAAACTGTTAACTAGAGCTTGATTATGCAGATATGCCGAGGCACGGTCAAATCAGGCCGGAACCGCAAAAATGGCCTTGATTGTCAAGCAGAATTTACAAACAAAGACCGGAACGCATTCATGGAAATTGCCTGAATACGTGAACAGACAGGACCGAACACGAAGCCGGCCCGTCATTCGATCAGCAGGTGCCTCAGATTTTGGTGACCAGCACGTCTTCCATCATCAGATATTCGAGATCGCATCCGTAAAACATGTTGAGCGCATCCGTCGGGCTGCAGATCATCGGCTCGCCGCGCCGGTTGAGCGAGGTGTTGAGCACCACCGGCACATTGCGCAAGCGTTCCAGTTCTTCGATCAATGCGTAATAGCGCGGATTGGTTTCCCTGGTGACCACTTGCGCGCGCGCCGTGCCGTCCTCGTGCACCACTTCGGGGATGCGCGACTTCCAGTGTTCGGCCACATCGAAGGTAAACGTCATATAGGGCGCCGGATGATCGGTCTGCAGAATGTCAGGCGCTACCCGGTCCAGCATGCTCGGGCAGAATGGACGCCAGCGTTCGCGGTATTTGATCTGGGCGTTGATGCGATCCGCCACACCGGGGTGGCTGGGGTCTCCCAGAATACTGCGGCAACCCAGCGCACGCGGGCCGAATTCCATGCGGCCCTGAAACCAGGCAAGCGGATTGCCTGCCGCCAGCAGTTCAGCAGCTTTTTGCGGCGCATTCCCGACCCGGGTGAACTTCGGCTTCGAAGGATGCACTTCACAGGCTGCCAGACACTCTTCGGTCGTGAACGACGGGCCGAGATAGGCATGCTGCATCGGCGCGATGTTTTCGCCCAGCTCCGAGGCAGCGAAGGTCGCCGCACCTAGCGAGGTACCGGCATCGCCGGAAGCCGGTTGCACGAACAGCTCCTTGACGCCGGGCATGTTGATGATGCGCTGGTTGAGCTTGACGTTGAGCGCCACGCCACCCGCCATCGCGATGCGCCCGGTCTCGCGGATGATGTCGCCGACATAGTAGTCGATCATTTCCAGCGCGACGTCTTCCAACAACTGCTGCACCGATGCGGCGTAATGGATGTAAGGGTCGTCGATCTCATCGCCCTGCCGCTTGGGGCCGAGCCACTCGATCAGCTCCGGCGTGAAGTAGTAGCCCTTGCCGTTTTCCTTGTAGCGGCGCAGGCCGACCACGTTGACCAGTCGGGTGTTGACGCGCAGGTCGCCATCCTTGAATTGCACCAGGCGCGACAAATCGTATTTCTTCGGGTCGCCGTAGGGCGCCATGCCCATGACCTTGAATTCGCCGTCCAGCATCTCGAAACCGAGATATTCGGTAATCGCACCATACATGCCGCCGAGCGAATCCGGATCGTAGAATTCCTTGATCTTGTGAATCTTGCCGTTCTCGCCATAGCCGAAGAAAGTCGTGGCGTATTCGCCCTTGCCGTCGATACCGACAATCGCAGTCTTTTCCTTGAAACCGCTCAAGTGATAAGCGCTGCTGGCGTGCGACATATGGTGTTCGACCGGCACATACTTCGCTTGGCTCAAGCCCAGTTCGGCCATCAGGGCGAGGGCTTTGTCGCGATTGCGGCGGAAACGGCGGTTGCCGTTGAGAATGGCATCCAGCGCGCGATCCGGCGCATACCAGTGACGCTTGGCGTAATGCCAGCGCGCAGCGGAACTGAGTGGAATCTCGCCATAAGGGAACGCGACGATATCGACCTGCTCCGGGCGTACACCGGCTTCTTTCATGCAGTATTTGGCGGCTTCGTAGGGGAAAAGATTCTTGGCGTGCTTGTCGCGGATGAAGCGCTCCTCCTCTGCCGCGGCAATGATTCTGCCATCGACCAGAATCGCGGCAGAAGCGTCGTGCCCGAGCGCACCGGATAAACCTAGAATGATCATGCTTTAAGACTCATAGAGATTTTCGATAAATTCAATTTGCTATTGCCCGGGCCAGCAGCCGATGAGCACCGTAGACTTCCTGCAAGGCATCCACCAGCCATTGCCGCACTTGCGGTTTATCCTGCCAGTTCTTCAAGAGCCGCTTCAGATCACGCACATGCGCGGCCTCGAAACGGCGCTTGCAGCGAAATTCGCGCAGACTGTCGAGGTCGATCAGCAGGGGCCGGCCTGCATCGATCAGAATATTGCTTGCCTTGAGGTCGCGATGCGCGATCCGCAGAAACATCAGCTTGTACATCAAGCGGGCCACATCGAGTACGGCCTGTTTTTTTTGCGCTTCGCCAACAGACGCAGCCTCCAGCCATTGCGCAAGATCGGGCGCATCGACATATTCCGCGAGAAAAAAAGCCTTGCCGCGCAACGGCCCGAAACGCCACTCCAGCAACGCGACCGGCGACGCCGTCGGAATACCGTACATACGGACGCGATGCGCATTCGCCCAGGAATCCGCCGCCCGCGATGGCCGCCAGCACCGGCCCAATGCGTGCCGGAAACTTTTGATATTGTAACGTTTTACGACCAACTTTCGGCCATTGATTGCGCAAAGCCCGACCGTGCAGGTATTTCCGGTTTTCAGCCTGTCATCCGGCGAATCGCTCAACAGCGTATCCGGAGCATCCAACAATGCCGATTTCAGGGCCTGATCGCTGTATGGTCTGGCAATCGCCAGAAACCGCCGCGCAGCGCTGTAAACTTCGATATCGGTGCAGTTTCTGAACACCTTTTTGGCGGCATAAGCCTCGATCGAGCGCCGCCTTTGTCTTGCAACCCGGCGGCTGATCGCAGCCACATTCGGCAGCGGCAGCCCCCTGTTCGTGCAATACGTTGCCAGCAGGTCACCAAGCCAGCACTCAAGCTCCAGCACATCGAACTTGGATAGAAGCAGCACAAGGTTGGCAAAGGCTGCACGCTCTGCAAACAAGCCGGGAAGAGGTTTTATGCCGTCACCATCGAGGGTGTATATGCGGTCGCCCTCAACCAGAAAATTCTTCAGATAAAGATCGGTCTGCCGCAAGCCGGCATTGTGATGGCTCGCCACCGCTGCGACCAGCCTCGTTGCCAGTTCATGCCGGCCGGCAGCATCCAGAGTTTGCCAGAGGTCTTCCGCATTTTCCCCGTCAATCGCGGAAAATATCAGCACGTTGGCAGATTTTTTGCCGTTTTCATCCTCCGCCACACCCGCATGCAACAACGGCGGCGTTGCAATACCGGCATCGATCAGACGCCCTACACCATCGGCATCGCGAGCGGCATGCCGCCCGGCCTGCGAACCGATGAAAAGTTTTGCGTAAACCTGCTTGTCATTCCACAGTGCCCGGCACACCAGTCGCTTGCCCGGCACGCGCCGGACGGCTTGAGCAGCCGCCAGAGGCGCGGCATCCGGCAGCGGCAGTCGAAACGGAGCATCGTCAGTCTCGCGGGATAACTGCAACAGATCGGGCATGATCAGACGCCGGGGCAGCCGGAGCAACCCTTAAGCCAACGCTTCCAGCGCAGCTTTGCGCATGCGTTTCCGGCTGCGGCGCAAAATGAGCTTGCCAAGCAGTTTCTGGCTGAAACCAAGCTTGCTGACACCGAGGTAATGTTTGAAGAAATAGAGTCTGGTTTTGTTGCCGATAAAAGGCAGATCGCGGTTCAGCGTCGAAAGATCGCGCAATGCACGCCTGATGGCCAGGAACTTGGGGCGTGCTTTCTCGAAATCGATCACTACGCTGCGTGGTGCGTCAGGGTTTTGCATGTTGACCATCAGGTGCTTGGGATGCAGGGCGCGGTGCTGCACGCCGGCGTCGTGCAGTTTTCGTACCGTGAGCGCCGCGCTTTTGATCAGGGCGCTTTTCTGCGCTCTCGAACGCGCCGGGTCGAGCAAGACCTCGCGCAGAACCTCATCCAGCGCACGATATCCGCACAACTCCTCGGTGACCAGGATCGCCTGCATGCCATCATCTGAAGGTTTCTCACTGAAAAACACCAGTTTTGGAACCCCCACGCCACTCTCGAACAGATGTCGTATGGTTTCGAACTCGCAGGAGAAAGTGCTGACGCCGCTGAATGGATGCAGAAATGTACGGCGGATGTAATTCTGCTGACGCTTGAGAAAAAGCCCCAGCTCACTGCCTTGCGGCGACTTCAGCGCCAGCCGGTTCACCCCGCTCCAGCCACCGCGACCGTGATTGGGCGACTCGAACCATTCGCCGCGATAATTCCAGAAATGCTCGAAATCATGCAACTGGTTGGCTTCCAGCAGGTTTTTTACATCCGGCGAAATATAAGTTTGCAAACTCAGCCTCTTGTTACATTGTTGTTGCAGGCATTTTGCCATGAAATTTCAGATAGAGCTTGGCGGCACGCCGCGTCACTCGCTGCCAGAAATCGTGCTCGTTGCCGAGGGTCTTCAATGACTGTTGTCGATAGTGTCTGAGAAAGCGCAAATAGTCGCGTTCTGACAACCCGGCTTCCATTGCCGAAAAATAGAGTGCAGCCAGGTCTTTCATGCGGTCGGATGGCCGTATCGTGCGGCGTATGCCGACCCGGTGCAGATCGATCAGATAGAGCAGAAGCTCACCCTTTGCCAATGCGGGTTTGTCCAGACAGATATGGCAAATGTAGAAATCGCGATGGTTCATGCCGCCTTCGTGCAATCTGCGCGCGAGCCCGGCTACCTGGATCAGCAGCTTGCGCTTGAAACCGGCTGGCGGCGGCTTGTTTTTCCAGTCTGCACAGAGCGTCTCGAGCGAGACGATATCGCCGAGATCCTGCGTGATGAGGAAGGATTGCAGTCTGGCGGGATTGCAGCCACGCACCCCGTAACCCAGCGCCGGCGTGGTGGCGATACCGAGTTCACCCAACTTGCGGATCGCATCCCACTCGGTTCTGGCGGTCAGCACCGGCCATTTTCCGCTGAACAGATTCTTGAAGATTTCAGCCCAGCCGACCCCGAAGTGCTGCTTGACGAAGCATGAACGGCCGCCCAGCGTGACGCGCACCGTCTTTCTGCCCGGCACGTCGCGGAACACTTCACCCTGCAACTGCATGATGCGGTCGAAGCGGTCATCGGCAGGCAAGGCCTGCTCCAGCCACGCAGCCAGTTCGAAGGCGGGCTTACACTGCATGCTCCACCACTCCTGATTTTTTGCGTGCCATCTCGATCAACACGCAGGCTTCGGCGCTGCCGTCATTGGCCTGCATCAGCTGCTGCGCATAACGCTGACCATTCGCGCTCCAGCCGGCGCGTTGAGTGCTGAGCATCATCTGCAGAAACAACCGGTTGAAGGCCTGCTGGTCAAACGGCGCCGGCGACACCAGACCGGCATCNNGCCATCGCCTCCAGTATCACAAGCCCGGTATTCTCACGATAGGCCGGGTGCACATAGACATCCGCGCCCTGCATCAATTGGGGAATATCGGGGCGGCCCTTCGAGATCGTCACGCGGTCGGCCACGCCGAGCTTATTCGCCATTTGCATGAAATGCGCGGGATTATCCTGCCCCACCGCGACCAGCCGGGTGACGGCCAGCTTTTCAGCGGGCAGGCTGGCCAGCGCCTGAATGGCGCGATCCAGACCCTTCATGAAAAAGCCGGAACCGACCAGAAGATAGACAACGTCTTCAGCATCGAACCCGAATTCACGTCTCAGATAGCGACGCATTTCGGCTTTGTCTTTCAATACCAGCCGTTCGGACGACAGAAAAGGCGGGATGTAATGGAAACGGGAATCGGGCGTCTGGTACCACTTTTGGAAGTAGACCTTCTCGACATCGGAAAGCAGCAGAAACTCGGTCTTCGCCTGTGCCGAAAAAATCGCTTCTTCACAGCGGGCAAACCAGCGGTAACGCGGTGTCAGTCGATAAAAAAACCCGCGCATGACGTGCGCACGTTCGACAAAACAGGGGTCGGCGACGAAATAGGCATCGAGCCCCGCCATGCGATTAAAGCCGACCAACAGATCAAACGGGCTGCCGTTCTCGGCATCGCGCCGGATTTGCGCATAGGCCGCATTGATAAAACGCTGATAGCGCGTGTAATTGAAAATGCCCCGCACGGGAATCACATGCACGGAGATATCGCCATCCGGCAGATCGCCATCCCAGGAAATCGTGAATATCTCGACCCGGTGACCCTGCTTGCTCAATTCCCGGGCGATGCGCAGCATGTCGCGCTGAACGCCGCCGAAGGGGAAATACTTGAAAATCAGGAAAGCAAACTTCAATCTGCCGACTCACTCAATAAAGGCCTCATTGTATGCGAAAATGCCGCCTATGCCTCGAATGCTCATCGTCAAGACCACCTCGCTGGGGGACGTCATCCACAACCTGCCCGTCATCTCCGACATCCGTTCCGGGATGCCGGAGATGCAGATCGACTGGGTCGTGGAAGAGAGTTTTGCCGATATTCCGCGACTGCATCCCGGCGTCGGTCAGGTCATCACCGTTGCCATGCGCCGCTGGCGCAAGCAGCTTTTTTCCGCCGCGACCCGGCATGAATTATCGGCACTCAAACAACAGCTCCGCGCGCAACACTATGATCTGGTCCTCGACACGCAGGGCTTGCTCAAAAGCGCGCTGATCGCCCGCCTCGCCAATGCGCCGCGCCACGGCTACGACCGCAAATCCATACGGGAACCGCTGGCAGCCTGTCTGTATGAACACACGCACAAGGTGCCAAAAACGCTGCATGCCGTCACCCGCATCCGCCAGCTGGCAGCCGCAGCGCTGGGCTATGCCGCGCCGGATTCGTTGCCGGATTACGGCATCAGTGCCGGAACATGTAGCAATCTGCAACTGCCGCAACGATACGTGATCGGGCTGCACGGCAGCAGCCGCGACAGCAAACTATGGCCGGTTGAACACTGGATCACGCTTGCCGAACATCTGCATGCTAAAGGTCTGGCGCTGGTGCTGCCCTGGGGCAATGCAGCAGAACAAGCACGGGCGCTCGCTATCGCAGCGCAGACGCCGCAAACCACGGTGCTGCCGAAACTCGGGCTGCAAGCGCTCGCTGCCGTCATTGCCGGGGCTGAGGCAGCCGTCGGCGTCGATACCGGCCTCATGCATCTGGCTGTCGCGCTGAAAAAAACCAGTATCGCCATCTACACCGACACCGACCCCAACCTTACCGGCACCTGCCCGGGCCCGGACACCATCGCCATCAATCTCGGCGGCATCGACCGGATACCCGGAACGGCCGCCGTTATCGATTGCCTGCGCGATCAGCACATTCTCTGAAAAAGCTGTGCTGATGCGCTTGAAATCCGGATGGCGGTCCCCATTTGCCAGATTATTGCGTTCAATCAACAGAGGTAAATCCATGCAAGAAGAAAACCAGAGCCCGCAGCAAGAGGCTGCAGCAGACCAGGAACAGGCGGTCGAGATGACTCCCGAAGAAAGAATCGCCGAACTGCAAGCGCAAATCGCCGAGCAGCAGGCAGCCGTGCTCTACGCCAAGGCCGAAGGCGAAAACATCCGTCGCCGCGCACTGGAAGATATCGACAAGGCGCGCAAGTTCGCACTGGAGAAATTCGCCGGTGAGCTGCTGGCAGTCAAGGACAGCATGGATGCCGCGCTGGCCGTCGATAACGCCACGGTCGAGAGCTACAAGGATGGCGTGGAACTCACGGCCAAGCAATTATTGAGCGTGTTCGAAAAATTCAACATCGCCGAAATCAACCCCTTGAGCGAGAAGTTCGACCCCAACAAGCATCAGGCCATCAGCGCGGTCGAAGCCGATGCCGAACCCAACACGGTAGTCCAGGTGCTGCAAAAGGGCTACACCCTGAATGACAGAGTGTTACGCCCGGCATTGGTGATGGTGGCAAAAGCGAAAACGGCTTAGCCGCGGATGAACGGGGATGAACGCAGATAAAACCTGCGGATAAATCCCGCAGATAAATCCAAGCAAAACAAACGGCACATCTTGAAATCTGCAAAGTCATCTCAAATTAACGGACATCCAAGTGCCAATCATGAAACAGTGAACAGAATTTATCCGCGTTTATCTGTGTTCATCTGCGGCAAATTAAAGGTTTCTTTGAATAACCAAAGATAAAACAAACTGCAAAGTACTCTTGAAAAATCAGAAAGTAACGCTATCTATTAATCAAGTATTTCACCGCTGAATCTTTTGGATAAACCGAATAACTCATGTTGTTATCCGCGTTTATCTGTGTTCATCTGCGGCAAATTAAAGATTTTTTTGAATTAAAGGAAAAACACAATGGGCAAAATCATCGGTATTGACCTCGGCACCACCAATTCCTGCGTCGCTGTCATGGAAGGCGGCAAGCCGCGCGTGATCGAAAACGCGGAAGGCACACGCACTACTCCTTCCATCATCGCTTATCAGGAAGATGGCGAGATTCTGGCTGGCGCGCCGGCAAAACGTCAGGCCGTTACCAATCCCAAGAACACACTGTATGCAGTCAAGCGCCTGATCGGCCGCCGCTTCGAAGAAAAGGAAGTGCAGAAGGACATCGGCCTGATGCCTTACGCCATCGTCAAGGCTGACAATGGCGATGCATGGGTGGAAGTACGCGGCGAGAAAATGGCGCCGCCGCAAATCTCTGCTGAAGTATTGCGCAAGATGAAAAAGACTGCCGAAGACTACCTCGGTGAAGAAGTGACCGAAGCCGTCATCACGGTTCCGGCCTACTTCAACGACAGCCAGCGTCAGGCAACCAAGGATGCCGGTCGTATCGCCGGCCTGGAAGTGAAGCGCATCATCAACGAACCGACCGCCGCCGCGCTGGCTTTCGGTATGGACAAACAGGAAGGCGACCGCAAGATTGCCGTCTACGACCTCGGTGGCGGTACGTTCGACGTCTCCATCATTGAAATCGCTGAAATCGACGGTGAGCACCAGTTCGAAGTGCTGTCCACCAACGGTGACACCTTCCTCGGCGGCGAAGACTTCGACAATCGTCTGATCGACTTCCTGGCGGATGAATTCAAGAAGGACAACGGCGGTCTCGACCTGCGCAACGACCTGCTGGCCAAGCAGCGCCTGAAGGAAGCTGCTGAAAAAGCCAAGATCGAACTTTCATCCGCGCAACAGACCGAAGTCAATCTGCCTTACATCACGGCAGATGCAACAGGTCCTAAGCACCTGGTGGTCAAGATCACCCGTGCCAAGTTCGAATCGCTGGTCGAAGACCTGATCGAGCGCACTATCGCCCCATGCCGTACCGCATTGAAAGATGCCGGCGTCAAGGTTGAGGATATCACCGACGTTATTCTGGTTGGCGGTCAGACCCGCATGCCGAAAGTACAGGACAAGGTGAAGGAATTCTTCGGCAAGGAGCCGCGCAAGGACGTCAACCCGGACGAAGCGGTTGCTGTCGGTGCTGCGATCCAGGGCGGCGTGCTGCAAGGCGACGTCAAGGACGTGCTGCTGCTGGACGTGACTCCGTTGTCTCTCGGTATCGAAACCCTGGGCGGTGTCATGACCAAGCTGATCAAGAAGAACACCACGATCCCGACCAAGGCTTCGCAGGTATTTTCCACAGCAGACGACAACCAGAATGCAGTGACCATCCATGTACTGCAAGGCGAGCGTGAAGTGGCCGCCGGCAACAAGAGCCTGGGCCAGTTCAACCTGAGTGACATTCCGCCGGCACCACGCGGCATGCCTCAGATCGAAGTGACTTTCGACATCGACGCCAACGGCATCCTGCACGTGTCGGCCAAGGACAAAGCCACCGGCAAGGAAAACAAGATCACGATCAAGGCCAACTCCGGCTTGAGTGAAGAAGAGATCAAGCGCATGGAAGATGAAGCCGCGCAATATGCAGACGAAGACCGCAAGCTGCGTGAACTAGTGGATGCCCGCAACAGCGCCGATGGCATGATTCACAGCGTGAAGAAATCGCTGACCGAACATGGCGACAAGCTGGAAGCGGACGAGAAGGAAAAGATCGAGGCTGCCATCAAGGAGGCTGAAGAAGCCATCAAGGGTGACGACAAGGCCGAGATCGAAGCCAAGACCAACGCGCTGATGGAAGCTTCACAAAAGCTCGGTGAAAAAGTCTACGCGGAGCAACAGGCGCAGCAAGGCGGTGCCGAAGCGCAACCACAAGGCGAAAAGACGGTAGACGCTGAAGTCGTCGATGCCGAGTTTGAAGAAGTCAAAGACGAGAAGAAGTAATTCGTGAAGGGGGAAGCGTAAAGGGTAAAGGGTGAAACGCAGCCACCGGGATCTGAAAGCCTGGCAACAAGCCATGGCATTGGTGACAGCGATTTACTCAGCCAGCTCCCGCTTTCCCCGGGACGAGCAGTTTGGGTTAACCAGCCAATTGCGGCGGGCAGCGATTTCCGTCCCCGCCAATATTGCTGAGGGAGCAGCCCGGAATGGCTCCAAAGAATTCCTGCATTTTCTTGGAATTGCCAGCGGGTCGCTTTCCGAACTGGACACATTGGTGGAATTGGCTCACATACTGGGCTACCTGGATCAACGAGAGGAATTACAGAGGCAAGTGGATGATGTCTCGGGATTGGTCATGGGCTTGGCGGCTTCGATACGCCGCAAACTCTGACCCTTCACCCTTCACCCTTCCCCTTTTACCCGACTATGGCAACAAAAAAAGACTATTACGAAGTCCTGGGCATCAACCGCGACGCTTCGGATGACGAAATCAAGAAGGCTTACCGCAAACTGGCGATGAAGTACCATCCGGACCGCAATCCGGATAACCCCAAGGCGGAAGAAAGCTTCAAGGAAGCCAAGGAAGCCTACGAAATCCTTTCCGATGAACAGAAGCGCGCGGCCTACGACCAGTACGGTCATGCCGGCGTCGACCCGAGCATGGGCGGTGCTGGCGGCGGTCAGGGCTTCGGCAACTTCTCCGATGCGTTCGGTGATATCTTCGGCGACATTTTCGGTGGTGGCCGTCAGCGCTCCAATGTCTATCGTGGCGCGGATTTGCGCTACAACATGGAAATCTCGCTGGAGGACGCCGCACGCGGCACCGAAACCAAGATCCGCATCCCGGTCATGGCCGAATGCGAAACCTGTCACGGCTCCGGCGCACGGCCCGGCACCAGCCCTGTCACCTGTACCACCTGCGGCGGTCATGGTCAGGTCCGCATGCAGCAGGGGTTTTTCTCGGTACAGCAAACCTGTCCCAAGTGCCATGGCACCGGCAAGATGGTGAAAGAGCCCTGCCCCACCTGTCACGGCGGCGGCCGCATCAAACAGCACAAGACGCTGTCAGTGAAGATTCCGGCCGGTGTCGATGAGGGCGACCGCATCCGCCTCTCCGGCGAAGGCGAAGCCGGTGTCAATGGCGGACCGCCGGGAGACCTGTATGTCGTTGTCCATCTGAAGAAGCACGACATTTTCGAACGCGACGGCGCCAACCTGCATTGCGAAATGCCGATCAGCTTCACCACTGCGGCACTTGGCGGCGAGATCGAAATCCCGACGCTGGACGGTCACGCCAAAATGAAGATCCCGGCCGAGACACAAACCGGCGCCACCTTCCGCCTGCGTGGCAAGGGCATCAAACCCTTGCGCAGCAATCAGCCGGGCGATCTCATGTGTCACGTCGTGGTGGAAACGCCGGTCAAGCTGACCGAGCGCCAGAAGGAACTGCTGCGAGAACTGGAAGAAATCAACCAGCAGGACTCGGACAAACATAGTCCGCGCGCCAAGGGCTGGCTCGACAAGGTGAAGGATTTCTTCGAGTAAGCCTGGTTCAAGCCGAAAAAAAGAGCCACGCGTGGCTCCTTTTTTGTACCCGTCACTGCCCGGGCAACTGCAGTTCAGCGGCAAGGCCCGTAATAATCGCCGTGCTTCAGATGCGCATCAACTGCCTCATCAGCCACTTCAAGGGTCTTGCCTTTATGGCAGATGGTCGACTTGTGATCCCCTGCGTAGCGCACTGCGCAGCCTGAAATCAGAAAAGCGCCCAACATCACGATCAAGAATGCCTTCATGTCATTTCCTTTCAGTTGGAAACAGATAACCCGAATATTTCACCATACCGGCTCTGAAGCAGGCGGAAAATCTCACGAATGCAGGCTTGCCGGGTGTCCGAGCAAAAACCGATTTGTACCGGTAGCCTTCACGGGCGCTTACGGGAATTTTGCCGCATCTTCACACCCCCGCTTCGCGCCANNTGGCGCGAGGTGCGCGAATCTGCGCACAAACTTCCTCGTCATCATCCCGTGATCCGGTGAAATATCCGGGCTAAACGAACTCAATAACCGGCAGTACCTTTCTGAATGAACTCGATCTTGTAACCATCGGGATCTTCAACGAAAGCGATCACCGTAGTGCCGTGCATCATGGGCCCCGCCTCACGCACAACCTTGCCGCCCGCCTGTTTCACCTGCTCGCAGACGGCATAAGCATCATCGACCTCTATCGCCACATGGCCGAAGGCGTTGCCCTTGTCGTAACTTTCCACGCCCCAGTTGTAGGTCAGCTCAAGCACAGTATGGTCTTTTTCATCGCCATAGCCAACAAAGGCGAGCGAGAATTTACCATCCGGATAATCGTGACGGCGCAGCACTTTCATCTTCAGCACATCCCGATAGAACCGGATAGAGCGTTCGAGATTACCTACTCTGAGCATGGTGTGCAGGATACGCATATATTTTCTTCAAGCTGATTGTTTGTTGGCGGTCAGATTCATGTATTTCGCGTACAGCTCGTCATGGCTCTCGCGCACATCCGGGTTGAACGGAATGCAGTCGATCGGGCAGACCTGCTGGCATTGGGGCTTGCTGAAATGACCGACGCACTCAGTGCAGAGTGCGGGATCGATCTCGTAAATCTCAGTGCCTTGCGAGATGGCGCCGTTCGGGCACTCGGGCTCGCAAACGTCGCAATTGATGCATTCGTCAGTAATCATCAAAGCCATGCTGTCAGACTTTCAGTTTCTGTTGTATCGCGGCATCGACTGCGGGGGAGACAAATTTGCCGATGTCACCGCCGAGCAATGCGATTTCACGTACCAGGCTGGCCGAGATGAACATGTATTGCTCTGAAGGCGTGAGGAATATGGTTTCGACCTCGGGATAGAGATGACGGTTCATGCCTGC
Organism: Methylophilaceae bacterium UBA6140; assembly: GCA_002423265.1. Taxonomy (GTDB): domain Bacteria; phylum Pseudomonadota; class Gammaproteobacteria; order Burkholderiales; family Methylophilaceae; genus UBA6140. The sequence continues at coordinate 15,742 of DIVE01000120.1, forward strand.
GAGCTGAAACTCGTACTCGAAATCGGATACTGCGCGCAGGCCGCGGATCACGAC
>DIVE01000120.1:15852-17489 GCA_002423265.1 Methylophilaceae bacterium UBA6140
CTTTCGGCAACAGCGACGATCACCTCATCGAACAGTTTGGCCGCGCGACGTACGACGTCCTCATGCCCGAGCGTAATGGGGTCGAAGGTTCCGGGATAAATGGCTTTTCTGGGCATGGCTGATCTAATCATGGCTGAATTTTAACAGGTGATAGAAAACATTGCCCGCTTTGCCGTGTTTGATGACCTGCCAGCCAGCCGTGTCCTTCAGCGCAAATTCGGCCTCGACATAGGCAACACCGTCATCCGCCAGATGTGCGCCCAACAAGGGCAGCAGCTTGTCCAGCCAGCCCTGGTGATAGGGCGGGTCGATGAACATCAGATCGAACCGTTGTGTGTTGTGCGCCAGAAACTGCATGGCATCCATCTGCAATATGCTGGCCCGTTCGGCCTTCAGGGCCTGACGGTTTTCTTCCAGCGCCTTGCAGGCCGGTATCGATTTTTCCACCATCACCAGCTTGCCCGCGCCGCGCGAAAGTGCCTCGAAGCCCATGGCACCGGTTCCGGCAAAGAGATCGAGGCAATGCAGGCCGTGCATGTCCTGCCCCAGCCAGTTGAAGGCGGTCTGCCGCACGCGATCCGGCGTCGGCCTCAGGCCCGCAACATCCGGAAAGCGCAACAGACGGCTGCGCCATTCGCCGCCGCTGATGCGCACTTGATTTGAAGCGTGATTGGAAGTTTTCTTACTGTGCTGTGCCAACGATCACCGTCACCATGTTGTCCTGCTTGATGCGCCGATTGAATGCATCCTTGATCTGCGCCGCCGTCACCTTGTCGACTTCCTTGTTGAAGTCGTCGATATAGGTCAATGGTAACTTGTAAAAGCCGATCACGGCGAGGTAATCGAGAATCTTCGAATTGCTGTCCAGCCGTAGCGGGAAGCCGCCGATGATGTTCTGTTTGGCGGCCTTCAGTTCCGCCTCGCTGACGCCGTCGCGCATGAAGCCGGCCAGCGTTTCGCGTACCAGCTTCAAGGCCTCCTCGCCCTGCTCCTTCTTGGTCTGCAAACCGATCTGGAATGGCCCCGGCACCGACATCGGCATGAAATAGCTGTAGACGCTGTAGACCAGCCCGCGCTTTTCGCGCACTTCTTCCGTCAGGCGCGAGACGAAGCCGCCGCCACCGAGGATGTAGTTGCCGACATAGAGCGGGAAGTAATCGGCATCGCCACGGCTGACGCCGGGATAACCCAGCACGATGTGCGATTGCGAAGCCGGATGCTCGATACGCTGTTCGTTGGGCGCATCCGGCAAACTGACGGCAGGCAAGGCGCTTGCGCGGGCGGATTTCGGCAGCCCGGCGGAGAGGCGCTCGGCAATCGCGTTTGCTTCACTGCGGCTCATGTCGCCGATCAGCGCGATCACCGCATTGCCGGCGCCGTAATAAGTCTGATAAAAACGCAAAAGGTCTGCACGCTGAATCGCGTCCACGGTCTCCGGCTCGGCATCCAGCGCATAAGGGTGGCTGCCGTAAAGCGCCTTCATGAAGGTCTTGCTGGAGATGGTTTCCGGCTTGGTGGCGGATTCTTTCAGACCGGCGATGATGCGGGTTTTTTCACGCTGCAATACCGCTTCTGGAAAATCCGGCTGCTGCATGACCTTGCCGTAAATGTCGAGCGCCTGCTCGCGTTCTGCCGCG
>DIVE01000120.1:17564-24561 GCA_002423265.1 Methylophilaceae bacterium UBA6140
CTGACACTGATATCGATGATGGGCAGATCGCGGTTTTCGACGAAATAGACCTCGGCACCGCTGACGGTCTGCCAGTGTTCGATCTTGACGGCGGCAAGCGCCTGCAGGCTGAACAGCAGGCCCAGCGCGAGCAGCGCGACGGATTGAAAAAGATTCTGCTTAACGTGCATGTGGATTCACCTGCGGCTTGTTGGTGTTGTTGGGTTCTATCGGCTGAGGGTCGAGCGTGGCGACAGTGAGCGCATCCCGCACCAGATACTTGACGGCGACTGCCTGCACCTGCTCCGGCGTCACTGCGCTGAGCCTGGCCGGATAATCCTTCAGAATTTTCCAGGAAAACCCGATGGTTTCCAGCTGACCGATTTGCATGGCCTGATAGAACATCGAATCGCGCTTGTAGACATCGGCAGCGATCACCTGCGCCTTCACGCGCTGCAACTCGTCTGCGGTAATGCCGGATTGCTTGATCTTGTCGACCTGCTGCATCAATGCGGCTTCCAGCTCGGCGGCAGTTTTGCCCTGGCTTGGCGTGCCCTCGAGCAGGAACAGGCTCTGACGGCCGCGCTGCGTCATGCCGTAACCGGCGCCGACACTGACGGCGATCTGGCTTTCGCGCACCAGGTGCTGATTCAGACGGGCGGAAGCGTTGCCGTCCAGCACGCCGGCGAGAATCTCCAGCGCATAGGGCTCCCAATCGTTTTCCGGGTCGTTCAATGCCGGCGCGCGGAAGCCCATCAGCACATAGGGCAGCTCGGCCTGCGCCTTGACGATGATGCGGCGCTCGCCCTTCTGCTCGGGTTCGTTTTGCGGTTTTCTGTCAGGCAGGGCGCGGACCTTGAGCGGGCCGAAGTATTTCTTTGCCAGTTTGTAGACTTCCTGCGGATCGACATCGCCGACCACCACCAGCGTCGCGTTGTTGGGTGCGTACCACTGCTTGTACCAGTCGCGTGCATCCTGCGCCGTCATGTTTTCCAGATCATTCATCCAGCCGACGATGGGGCGGCCATAAGGGTGCGCCTGATAGACCGCAGCGTTGAACTGTTCGTAGACCTGCGAATGCGCCTTGTCGTCGGTGCGCCAGCGGCGTTCTTCCATCACCACGCGGATCTCCTTGGCGAACTCTTCTTCGGTCAGCACCAGATTGTTCATGCGGTCGGCTTCGAGCTTGATGGAAAGCGGCAGCTGCGATTTCTCCAGCTGCTGGAAATACGCCGTGTAATCGCGGCCGGTAAAGGCATTTTCGCGTCCGCCGGCAGCAGCGATGATGCGCGAGAACTGGCCCGGCTTGATCTCCTTCGTACCCTTGAACATCATGTGTTCCAGCACATGGGCAACGCCGGTCTTGCCGTTGACTTCGTCGATGCTGCCGGCGCGATACCAGACCTGCGACACCACCACCGGCGAGCGGTGGTCTTCCTGGACGATGATGCGCATCCCGTTATCCAGCTTGAATTCATGCGTATTGGCGAACGTCAGTGCCGGCAGCATGGCCAGCAGGACGATCAGACTTCGAAATATCACCTTGTTGTTCTCCTTGATTGCAATTCGCGGGCTGTTTGAATTTTCCGGACTGCGGGTCTGACAGGGTAGGCCGGCCCCAAGTTCAAAGGGGGTTTTGCGCTCGCTGCATTATAGCCATTTAACCAATTGGCGATTGCGACTAAAATGGAAGCCTATGTTCAATCTATTCAAAAAAGACAAACCTGAGTCCGCGCCAAGCGAAACCCCTGCAACCACACCAGCGCCGGAAACCCCTGCGCCAAGCTGGACTGAACGCCTCAAACAGAGCCTCAGCAAAACCAGAAGCCAGCTCGGCAACCAGCTGGCCGGGCTGTTCGGCGACGGCAAGATCGACGAGGAGGTATACGAAGAGCTGGAAACCATCCTGCTCACCTCCGATGTCGGCGTCAACGCCACGCAAACCCTGCTGGAGGATATCCGCGGGCGAGTCAAACGCCAGAGCCTGAGCGATACCACGCAACTGAAGCAGGCCCTGAAGGAGGCCATGCTCGACCTCTTGCAGCCTCTGCAGCAGCCGCTGGCAACCTCCACCCACCAGCCGTTCATCATCATGCTGGTCGGCGTCAACGGCGCCGGCAAGACCACCACCATCGGCAAGCTCGCCAACCTGTTCCAGGCACAGGGCAAATCCGTACTGATCGCCGCCGGTGACACTTTCCGCGCCGCTGCCCGCGAGCAATTGCAGGCTTGGGGGGAGCGCAACCAGGTACACGTGGTGAGCAACCAGAGCGGCGATGCGGCAGCGGTGATCTTTGACGCAGTCAATTCGGCCAGGGCAAAGAATATCGACATCGTGCTGGCCGATACGGCCGGCCGCTTGCCGACCCAGCTCAACCTGATGGAAGAAATCGCCAAGGTCAAACGTGTAATCGGCAAGGCCATGCCGGAGGCGCCGCATGAAATCCTGCTGGTGCTGGATGCCAACACCGGCCAGAATGCCGTCATGCAGGTCAAGGCTTTCGACGACGCGCTCAATGTCAGCGGTCTGGTGCTGACCAAGCTGGACGGCACCGCCAAAGGCGGCGTCATCGCTGCCATCGCACAGGCCAGACCGATCCCGATCCGTTACGTCGGTCTGGGCGAAGGTATCGACGACCTGCGCACCTTCGACGCCGGCGAGTTTGTCGAGGCGCTGTTCTCGTGAGAACCCGGCCTCCATACACCATAGGGCAAGGATGGGCTGAATGATCAAGTTCGACCAGGTCAACAAGCGTTACCCCGGCAGCAATCAGGCGCTGCAGAACATCTCGTTCGAGATCGAGGCGGGCGAGCTGGTCTATGTCACCGGCCACTCCGGCGCCGGCAAGAGCACGCTGCTCAAGCTGATCGCCGCGCTGGAGCGCCCGACCAGCGGCACCGTGTTGATCAACAACCAGAACATCAGCCACTTGCGCAGCGCCGTGGTGCCTTATCTGCGGCGCAAATTCGGTCTGGTGTTCCAGGATCACAAACTGCTTTACGACCGCAATTGCTTCGACAACGTCGCCCTGCCGCTGCATATCAACGGCATCACCGGCAACGAGGCTGGCAAGCGTGTGCGAGCCGCACTCGACAAGGTCGGACTGCTGGACAAGGAAAAAGCCATGCCGATCACGCTCTCCGGCGGCGAGCAGCAACGATTGGCCATTGCACGGGCAGTCGTCAGCCGTCCGGCCATCCTGATCGCCGACGAGCCGACCGGCAATCTGGATGCAACCTATGCCGCCGAGATCATGCAACTGTTCCATGCCTTCCAGCAGGTCGGCGTCACCGTCATCATCGCCACCCACGATGTGCGCGAAATCAAGCCGCATACCAAGGTACTGAAGCTCGATCACGGCCATCTGACGACGCTGCGCGGTGACAGCAAGACTGAGGAGACTGCGGCGTGAAACACTGGCTCAATCAACACACGCAGGCACTCGGCCTTGTGCTCAAACGCATGCGCAAGAACCTGCTCGCCACCCTGCTGATGTTCGTCGTCATGGGGGCCACCCTGAGCCTGCCGGGCACGCTTTACGTGATTGTCGAAAACCTCAACCGCCTCGCCGGCAACATGCAGAGCGACCCCCAGATCAGCCTCTTTCTCAAGCTCGATGCCGACCAGCAGACGGTCGCCGCTATTGCGGAAAAACTGGAATCCCACGCCGGCATTCGTGAGCACCGTTTTATCAGCAAGCACACCGCCTGGGAGCAGATGCAGCAGGACGCGGAAACTGCCGCGGTCTCGACCAGCCTGGACAGAAACCCCCTGCCGGACGCCTACTTCGTCACACCGCAGATCATGCAACCGCACGAAATCGAAGCCTTGCAGGCAGAGCTGCATCAATGGGAAGGGGTCGAGCTGGCGCAACTCGACACCAGCTGGATCAAACGGCTGAACGCGCTGCTGCAGCTGGGCAAGAAAGGCATTCTGGTGCTGGTGGTCCTGCTCGGTTTTGCGCTGGTCGTCATCATCGGCAACACCATACGCCTGCAGATTCTCACCCAGCGCGAAGAAATCGAGGTCAGCAAGCTGATCGGCGCCACCGACAGTTTCATCCGCCGGCCTTTTCTCTACGCCGGCACCATTTACGGCTTCGGCGGCGGGCTGGTAGCCTGGCTGCTGCTGATCGGCATCATCCACCTGTTCAACCTCTCGATTGCCGATCTGGCACAACTCTACGCCAGCGGCTACCGCCTGGACCTTCCTGCGGTCGAGACCGGTATCGGCATTATTGCCGGCACCATCGCGCTCAGCTGGCTCGGTTCCTACATCGCGGTCAACCGCTCGCTTGCCCAGCTGGCCCTGAAGTAAGCCCGGCCGGGGGCCGGCTTCACTGCGGCTTTCCGCCCTCAACATAGCCTTTGATAGTACCTCTTTAGTGTAATTGTTGCGGCTTGGCCAAGCACATAGACTCTGATTTCCAAATTAAATAATTTTCAGGAGATCAACCATGTCGAATGTAGGTTTCAAGTACAAGAAGCAAGCCACCAAGGATCAGCAGCCATCCATGAACGTACCTAACGTTCCAGCCTGGCTCGGCGACACTTTCGTCTCGGCCGACAAGGACAAGACCATTTGCGCCGGCTTCTTCCGTCTGGAAAAGGGCGAACCGCTGGTCTACGACTATGATTACGAAGAAATGAAGATCATCGTCGACGGCACCTTCATCATTTCCGACACCACCGGCCAGAAAGTCACCGCCACCGCAGGCGACGTCTTCTATTTCCCGGCCGGTAGCCGCATTACCTTTGAAACCCCGGACTTTGCTCTCGGTTTCTTCTGCGGTCAACGCGCTCCGCTGTAAGCAGCCCTGTTGTAACAAGCTTTCCTGTTGTACCCAGCGCCAACGGCTTCGGCTGTTGGCGCTTTTTTATTGCCGCTTGTTGCCGGTCATTAAACTGAAACAAAAATGTCGTCATTCCGGGGCGGCTGAAAGCCGAACCCGGAATCCAGTGACTGATTGAAATACCGGATTCCGGATAACTGCTTCGCGGTTTCCGGAATGACGTCTGATGAGATATTTTCGTTTCCCATCAATCATTGATTGCACTAACCTGCCTGCGACCCCTTTCTGAGTATGAAAAAAAGCCCGGATGAGGTCTCCCCGTTGCAGGGATCTCAGCCGGGCTCGGGAGCCGCTACAGGATGATTCAGTTACTTATGCAAGCTGGTTCATCAGCTCTTCATGTACTTCAAAAATATCGCCGACGATGCCGTACTTGGCGATGGTAAAGATGGAAGCGCCGGGGTCGGTATTCACCGCAACAATGGTCGGCACGTGTTTCATACCGGCCATGTGCTGAATGGAACCGGAAATGCCCATTGCCACGTACAGCTTGCAGTTACCCACGACCTTGCCGGACTGACCGACCTGACGCGATTTCGGCAACCAGCCGGCATCGGCGATAGGCCGCGAGCAGCACAATGTGGCACCGGCGGTATCCGCCAGTTCGCGGAAATCCTCGACGTTGGTTTCTTCGCCGATACCGCGACCGATGGAAACAATGAAATCCACACCGGTGATATCAACATCATTGCCGCCGCCCAGCTCGATATATTCGCGATTACTGCTGCGCGATGCCTTGGCAGCCGCTTCGAAGCTGCTGACAGCCGGGCTGCCGCTACCTTCCAGCGGCTTGTAGACGTTGGCGCGCACCGCGACAACGACGCAGGACTTGCCCGGGAAATCGACTTCGACGTTGACTTTCTGGTTATAGCCGCCACGTGTCGCCACGAGGTCGGCACCGTCGTATTCCAGCTTGAAGACGTCGGTGGCGAAACCATGACCACCCTTGCTCGCCAGCGTTGCGGCATAGCCCAGTGAATCGACGGTGTGCGGCAACATGACGACTGCCGGACTGCGCGCCTCGATCAGGCCGGAGACCGCGCTCTCGAAAAAGTCGGGATCGAAATCGGCCGAACCGGTCTTGACCACAACCACTTCATTGACGCCTTCAACCGAGAGCGCCGGCACGAACTTGTCGGCTTCTGCGCCGATGACGGCAACCACCACCTGATCGTCTGCGCCCTGCTTCAGCGTTTGCGCGCCTGCGATCAACTCCAATGTCACCGGACGCAATTCGCCGCTACGGTGTTCTGCTACTACCAATATCGTTCTCATGTTCACTCTCCCTTGAATTCCTTGATGATCTCGATCAGCCTGGCTGCCTGCTCGGCCACCGTGCCCTCAATCATCTGCGCGCGGCCCTTGGCCGGTACATACATGCGGCGAACCCGCGACATCGAGCTGTCGGCACCGACATCGCCCGGCGTCAGGCCGATATCGCCCAGACTCCATTCCTCGATCGGCTTGGCAGCGGCCAGCTTGATGCCGCGCAAGGAGGCATAGCGTGGTTTGTTGATGCCGAGCTGTATGGTCAACACGGCCGGGCAGCTGATCTCGACTTCCTGCAGCATGCCGCCTTCCAGCTCGCGGCGGATGACGGCGCTGCTGCTGCCGGGGCTGTATTGCAGGTCGGCAACGACGGCGGCGTGCGGCCAGTCCAGGTACGCAGCGGTCGAAATGCCGGTGGAACCATAGGCCTGATCCGAAGATTGCACGCCGGCGAACACCATGTCCGGCGCTTCCTTCCTGACCACAGCGGCCAGCACCTTGCCGATGGCGATCGCATCGGAACCTTCGATCGCATCGTCCCAGACGCGGATTGCGCGGTCGGCACCTTTCGCCAGGCATTTGCGCAGACTTTCATCGACACGATCCGGACCCACGGAGACCACCACCACCTCAACTTCACCGGTGCTGGCTTCCTTGATCTTCATCGCCTCTTCCAGCGAAAAATCGTCCCACTCGTTAAGGTCGTAGATAAGGAAATCCTCATCCACATCCTTCTCATCAGCGCGGATCTCAAAATCCTCATCCAGCGCTGCCACTTGCTTCACTGCTACCAGAATCTTCATTTCTCTTCTCCTAAAACTACTGCTTGAATGACTTTCGTCGTTACTTGTTGCGGCTTGCCTCTGCGAACGCCTGTGCAAACCACCTGTATACCG
>DIVE01000120.1:24636-28085 GCA_002423265.1 Methylophilaceae bacterium UBA6140
CCGCGCCTGACGTCGGCCTCTTCATGGCGCGCCAGCTTCATCATCAAAGAGACGGCTGTATTGGCATTGGCGGCCACGCCGCTCAGCACATCAATATCCGTATCCGCTGCCAGCTCCCGCATCAGCGCACTGTCGGAGTTGGGTTGGTAAGCCACGGCAGCACGCACCCAGTCTGATTTGTCATTGGCGAGATAGCGCAATAATGCAAGCGGGCATTGCGGGTTTCTCGCCACTGCGCGGCGTACATCGTCCACCTTGTCTTCCGCCAGTTGCCGCATCAGCGCCTGTGGCAGGGCCGGATTACGCCCCAGCCATTGCCGCACCCAATCGTCCTTGTCGGTGCTCATCTGCTCCATCAGGCGGACTGCAAGATCTGTTCTCGCCGCCAGCGCGCGCCGCACTGCGACGGCCTCATCCTTCGCCAACAGAGGTTGCGCTTCCGCAGGCAGCGCCGGATTGCCGGCCGCCCCTGCCCGCACTGCGGTATCTTCAGCGGTCGCCAGCTGCATCAGTACGGCAGCAGGCAGCCTTGCATCTTTCGCCAGCTGGCGCTGTACCAGCACTTCCTTGTCGTCCATCGCCTCCTGCATCAACGCCAATGGGCAATTCGCGTGGCCGACCGCCGCAGCCCGCAGATAAGCATCGCCGCTGCGGTAAATGGCTTGCAGCATGTCGGCGCTGACATTGGGGTTGCCAACCATCTCGCGTTCGAAATCGCCAGGCTTTCTCGCCGATAGCGTCNNTGCGGCGCATGCTGGTGTTGCGCGATAAGGCCGGTGAGGTCGGCATTGGCATTCGTCTGCTCCTGCTCCGCCAGCACCTGCACCGGCGTGTTCTGATTTCTGCCGAGCCGCAGGCGGACGAACTCATCGCTGCTTTCGCAGAGCGCCCGCAACACTTCTGAAGGCGTGTGTTCCCAGCGCGCCAGCATCAGCACATCGCGCCGTTTTTCGAACATCAGTTTCCGCAACACGGCCTGCTGCTTGCCGTCGCCCACCTCGTAAACCGCTGCCGCGCAGTGGACGTCGCCGCTGGCGATGGCATCATCCACCAGCACTGCCGCTGATTGCGGCAGGTCCAATTCAGGCAACCTCGGTTTCGTTGACGACAACTTCTTCATACTCCATGCACTCATCGATCAGCTCGATCAGCTCGCGCACGACAAACTTGCCTTCGTAGCCCGAGGTTTTCAGCGCGTCCTCAAACATGGTGAGGTCTTTCGGGCAGCTGACGACAAACACCTGCAAGCCTTCGATCACGCCCGCTTCCTTCATGCGGTTCTGTGACGGCTTCTCGCTGCCGACCGGATCGGGGATCCAGATACGGCCGCCACCGGCACCGCAGCAGAAGGAGTTGTCGCGGTTGCGGCCCATCTCCACCAGCTCGCAGCCGAGCATTTTGATAATGTCGCGCGGCGCGTCATACCCCTTGTTGAAGCGGCCCAGATGGCAGGGGTCATGGAAAGTGACGCGATAATCGAGCTTCTTCTTCAGCTTGAGTTTGCCGCTCTCGATCAGGCTCTTCACCACGCTGCTGTAATGCTGGATCTCGAAACTGCCGCCGAAATCCGGGTACTCGTTACGGATGGTGTTGTAGGAATGCGGGTCGGTAGTGACGATGGAATTGAACTCACAATCGCTCAGCGACTGGATGTTCGAAGTCGCCAGAAACTCGTACAGCCCTTCCTCGCCGACCCGGCGCACATCGTTACCGGCGTTCATCTCGCCTTCGAACAGGAGGCCGAAATCGACCCCGGCTGCATTCATCAATTTGGCGAAAGCGCGGGTCACCTTCTGGTTGCGCGGATCGAACGAGGCGTAATCGCCGACGAACCAGAGCAGATCAACCGGCTCCTTGCGTGCATCCTTGATCTCGAACGGCAGATCCTTGGCCCAAGCGGCACGTTTGCGTTTGGATTCGCCGAAGGAATTACCGCTCTTGTGGATAGTCTGCAAGGTTTTCTCCAGTAATGGTTCCATTTCGCCCTGTTCCACCAGATTGCGGCGCATCTGCACGATGATGGGCACATGCTCGACCGCGACCGGGCAGATCTCGACGCAGGCAAGACAGGTACGGCAGGACCACAGGGTTTCCATGAACACCTGGCCGGGAGCCTTGCCGTGAATATCCAGTTCGGCGGCTTTTGGCAGCTCCTTGGCGTTCAGCGTCTGGTTGGCGAACTCGCGCAGTGAGAGAATCACGTCACGCGGCGACAGCGGTGCACCCACCGCGTTGGCCGGGCATGCCTCATGACAGCGGCCGCACTTGGTGCAGGCATCGAGATGCAGCAGGTTCTTCCAGGTAAGATCGGTAATGGTCTTGTAACCGGCGCTTTCCTGGTCGTCAGGCACTTTGGGCAGACGTCTGCCGGCGAGCGGATCACGGAACATGAGCGAAGCCGATGCGGTGAAGATGTGCTTGACCTTGGTGTAGGGAATCAGCGCAACGAAACTCAGTGCCAGCAGACCGTGGAACCACCACAGGCCGACGCGCAGGCTGCTTGCCGATTCCGGCGTCATGCCGATGCCCTGCATCAGATGCGCGATTGCAGCGCCGACCGGTGACCACATGCGGGTATCCCACACTGTCGGGTTATCGCTGAGCCAGACCAGACGTGCGGCCTCGAGGATGAAACCGGTGATACCGATCAGGATCAGCGTCCAGAGGAAAGCCCAGTCTTCGCGGCGATAGTTGCTACGGTCGTAGTCGGGGTCTTCCGGTTTGCGGTCCGGCCGCGCGTAATCGAGCTTGGGCAGCTTCAGCCACTTGCGGCGGTACATCATGTAGATCAGACCGGCGATCAGCGCGAGACCGGCGAGATCGAGGATCAGCGAGAACCACAGGTAGAACTGCCCATACCAGAAGCGGATGCCGAACAAGGGCTCCAGAATATCGTATTCAAGGGTGATGACGGAAGTGCCGATAAACAGCAGCACGAAACCGAAGAAAATCAGCGCGTGCGCACGGCCCGCCTTTTTGTCGCGGCGCACCAGCGTGCGATGTGTAAGCATGGTTTTCACCATGTCGATGAAACGGTGCAGCAATTCCCCCCAGGAACCATCCGGCTTGCCACGGCGATACTTTCTGATCTGCGTGTAAGTGCCGTAGATGAAACAGGCGATAGCCGCGTAACCAAAGACGTAAAACAGGTAAATGGCCTCTGGCTGAAAATTCTCAAACAGCACTCTGGTGATTTCGGTGGAATTTGTCATGTCAGTAAACTCTTCTTTCTGGTCTGCCCTGCGGCAGGTCGAACAGGCCGCCACCGTTTTCAGCGGCGGCCATGCTCAGTAGTGACTAAACCTTGTACTCGATCTTGAATTCACCGCCCGGCATGTGCGGAGCACCCCAGACAGCAACTTCACGTTTGTACGGTTTAGGGAACTGCGGATTGGCTTCCTCGATCTCGCGTGCCACACGGTGGCCGGTGAAGGTCGCGTCTGCAATCA
>DIVE01000120.1:28171-38917 GCA_002423265.1 Methylophilaceae bacterium UBA6140
GGGCCGCGATAGGTACGCTTGGAACCGTCGCCCCAGATGTTGTAGATCTCCAGACGGCCCGGTTCGATACGCGAGCAGAAGTGATCGCCCAGCTCTTCCACATGCAGCTCATGCAGGCGACGCATCATGTTCGGATACTCGAGCGTGAAGTGCATGTAGTTGGCCAGATGCACACCGGAAACGATGGTTACTTCGTGGCCGTCATTCGCCAGCTTCTCGGCCAGACTTGGTGCCATGAAGTAGGTATCGGCGTTGAGAATCACCACACGCTTGCCGATCTTCTTCTTGCCTTCGAAGATTTGCTCGGGTGTCAGCTGGTCCGGCAGCGAGGCATCGGCACCGGGGATCGGTGCGTGTGACAAGCAGTTGGTACCGTCGGTGTTCCAGGAAGAACCGGTCGCGATAATGACCTTGTCGGCACCATATTGCAGCACGTCATCAGCGGTCAGCGCCTTCTGACCGAGTGCAATCTGGCTTTCCTTGTTCTTCTTCACCAGCTTGTTGAGCTGGGTTTCGCGGTAATCGCGGTGGTAGCTCCACTCACCCAGACCAGGCAGCGTGGCAACCGAATTCAGATGGCCGCCAACCTTCTCTGCCTTGTCGTAGAGGTGGACGGTATAACCGCTTTCCATCAGCACGCGGGCAGCTTCGGAGCCGGATGGGCCGGCACCGACCACCAGGACTGCATCCTTCGATGCAGTCTGACGGAACTTCTCAGGATGCCAGCCGCGACGGTATTCTTCGCCGGCGGTCGCATTCTGGGTACAGATCATTGGAGGGCCGCCGATTTCCCAACGCGAGATACAGACGTTACAACCGATACAGACGCGGATATCGTCGTAACGGCCTTCTTCGATTTTCTTCGGCAGGAACGGATCGGCGATGGAAGGACGTGCGCAACCGATGATGTCGGCAAAGCCCTTGGTCACGATCTCGGTCATTTTTTCCGGATCAGTGTAGCGGCCTACGCCCAGCACCGGCTTCTTCGATACCTGCTTGACGAACTTGGTCCAGGGCACCTGATGGCCTTGCTGGTAGAAGCGCGATGGGCCTGCATCCTCACCCCATTCGGCGATGTCGCCGACGTCCACGTCCCACAAGTCGAGCAAGGGGTCAGCCAGTTCGATGAACTTCATGCCGTCGACTTCAACCTCGATCTGATCCGGGCCGTAAACGGTATCCACAGCGAAACGGGTCGCAATCGCACACTCGCCGCCAACCGCATGTTTGACCTTCTCCAGCGTTTCGAGCCAGAAACGTGCACGGTTTTCCAGCGAACCGCCGTATTTGTCGGTGCGCTTGTTATAGTACGGATTGAGGAACTGTAGCGGCAGGTAGGAGTGCGCACCGTAAACATAGACAATGTCGAAGCCGGCATCGCGGGCGCGCTTGGCGGCATCCACGTAGTAACCCTGAACCATGTTGATGTCGCTCTGATCCATTTCCTTGCAGTAAGTCAGTGTTTCGAACTCGGAAGCATACTGGCTCGGGCCGCGCGGGGTTGCACGCGATTCCATGCAAGGTGCGTGGGAGCCGCCGTACCAGAGCTCAACGCCGGCCAGCGCGCCGTACTTGTGTACCTCTTCGGTCATCGCGCGCAGATTGCGTACGTCGCCTTCATCCCACAGACGGGCGGAAAGACGGTGAGTGTCATCGGACTCTGGATGGATGGAGCAGTATTCGGTGTTCATCGCTGCCCAACCGCCCTCAGCCTTCATCGAACGGTGTGCGGCCTGAAAGCCGGGCTTGTCGGAACCGGCACCGATACAGTGCGGCACCTGGTAAAAACGATTGCGCAATGTCTTGGGGCCGATCTGGATCGGTTCAAACAATATGTCGTGCTTGGGATCGCGTGCCATGATATTTCCTCATCGAGTTAGAGAAGTTGTTTTGTATGAGCATTGTCATAGCCGACAAGCCCTCTCACAATTCTCCTTACGACTTACCACCTAGGTGGTATTGATGCGGCAAGCACTACTCTCAAAAAGATAATTAAAAAAGGTGAGCGGCAAACGCCGCTCACCCTTCAGTCATCAACAAGATAAGTTGATCAGATATTGCTTGTAACGATGACTACAAATACACCTGCTATCAGTGCCAGATAAGGCAGCATACCGGCACGCGAGGCGACCCCGGCTTCTGGTCGGTCAAGGTGCATATCCTCCAGCATGGCTTTGGGAAATACACCCTTGTCCTGGACATAATGCCTATACAGGAACACAGGCAAAATCAAGGAGGCAAAAATCAGGCCTGCCTTCAAGGTGCCTTCGCCCCAGATATCTGCACCGAAGCCCATCAAGGCCAAGTTGACGAAACTCAGAATGCCGCCCAATGCCAACAGAACGGTTGGCGCACGGTAAGCGCGTGTCCAGTTCGGTCTGTCCATGCGGTGGATCCAACCAGCGTTCAGGTTGAGGAAATTAAACATGATATAGCCGACGTTGGAGCAGGCAAGAATGAAAACGTAGTCGGACATCATGAGCAGAATCAGATTGAAGCAGAGATCCGTCCACATCGCCCTGGTTGGTGCACCATGCTCATTGACATGAGACAGATACTTGGGAAACCAGCCATCGACCGACGCCTGATAAAGTGTGCGGGATGAACCTGCCATCGATGTCATGATGGAAAGCAGCAAGGCCAGAATCAGCATAATGATGAGTATGGCTGCAATCACCTTGCCGCCGCCGACCATTTCTGCCAATGCGCCGGCAACGCCCATGCCGCTGTAGATGCCAGGAGCAAGCAAGCCGTCATAGACCGCCGGGCTCACCACTGCACCGGTTGCATCCAGCACTTCAGGAGTAACCATACTGCCAAGACCGAGGTGAGACTGGAATGCCAATGGCACCAAAGTAAACACGGCGATACACAATAGGCCGGAGTAGAAAATTGCCTTGAATGTATCGGTTTTCGGGTTCTTGAACTCACGGGTATAACAAACTGCGGTTTCAAAACCATAGGTAGACCAGGCTGCAATAAACAGGCCGCCCGCCATCAGTTTCCATCCTTCAATGCCCCAAACGCCGTTCACGACATTACCTGCTTCGTCATAAGCCAACGGCGCAATCGGGAACAGATTCGCTTGCGGTATATCGCCGGTCAGCAAAGGCACCAGACCGATCAGCATTAATGGAATTAATGCTGTGACTCCCAGAATCATGGTGGCGCGTGCGGAGCGTAAGATACCGCCGTGCTGAATCGAGAACACCGTCAGCAGTATGGCTGCACCCAATATGAAAGTCGCATTGATGCGCAACTCAAGACCTGACACGATCATGCTCAAATCCATCAGCGTGATCTGCCAGGTGTTGATGACGGCATCAGGCGCGAACAGCGCACTCAGCATATAACCGGCCGCCAGCCCCGAACCGATGGCCAGCACCGGCGACCAGGCGAACCAGTTGCACCAGACCGATACCGGCGCGATGATCTTGCTGTACCTGACCCAGGCAATGGCGCCATAAACCGAGGCACCGCCGGATTTATGCGGAAACAGTCCCGCGATCTCGGCATAGGTAAATGCCTGAATAAAACCGAACCCGATGGAAATCATCCAGACCAGCCAAGCCGGTTTACCTACTGTCGCAGCAATCGCCCCCATTGAGAACAAGACAAGCGCAGGCACACCACTTGCCACCCAGAACGCCCCCTGCCAGCCGATCTTTCGATGCAACGTCGCGTTTTGCGCGATAACGTCACCCGACAGATCAGCTGTTACTGCATCAACTGATGTATTAGTGCTCAATTTGAATCCCCTTTATTTTAATTCCCCATCAACGCCAGATGCTCTCTGAAATTGAACGATATGGGGTGCAGCATTAAGAATCGGGTGTGACCACCCGAATTACATTGCCATCATGCGGGGATAAATACCATTCCCGCATTGAGTGCCATTGTGCTGCCTTGTCAGACACTTGCAATTACCTCTAGTGATTACTACTAAAGAAGTAGCAATTCTCCTGATCCATTTGAATGAATCGGCCGGAGAGCCAACAACAGCAAATCATGGGGGGGGGTATTAAAAAATCGCGGCGTATAAAAAGCGGGGGATACTGAAACGCAAAAATGCACTGTGGACGTTGCGTAAAATAAATACGGCCTCGCTACCTGCATCCCAGGTGCAGGATGGATAATCACCACCCTGGCGCCTGTCGGGATGCGGACGAGGCCGCACCAATTAGAACCAGGAACTATGAAGCCCGTTCGGTCTTCGGATTAACATCAGGCTCGATGCCCCAGAACACCTTGTCCAGACCTTCGGCCTGATCTTCATCGGACACACGCATACCGATCGTGCGTTCGAACAGGAAGGAGAGCACCCATGCCGTCACGATACCCATGCCGAGGCTGACCGCGATACCGGCCAATTGCATGACCAGACTGATCTCGCCATGCTGGAAGGCATAAGCGCCTTCTTCGATACCGAAATAACCGCCGCGTGGTGTTCCCGCAGCAATCAGACCAACCATGATCAGACCATACGAACCGGCGCCGGCAAACAGCGGCATCAGCTTGTGTTCGTCGATATTGCGTTTTTGCATGAACTCATAGATCACATAGGTAACCAGCGGCGCACCGAGGGCTACCAGGAACATTTGCCATGGCAGATAGACGTCAAAACCGGAAGCACCGGCAACGTAGCCTGCCAGCGGGCCCAGCAACAGATAGCTGAACTTGCGGGTCGAATAGGCAAGAACTGCACCCATCAACGCGCCACCAGCCCACGCAAGGCCGTAGTTGTTGAAGGCGATACCGACACTGGTGGAAGCCATCGTCACACTCACTGCCAATGCTTCAGGATCGAAGAAGAAGAGGCAGGACAGAATAACCATGGGCAAGCTTGCGAAGATCATCATGAGGCCGGTGGTTACCAGGCCGAGGTTGGGAGAGCGGTACTCGGATACTTTCGGGTGCGGCGAGAACATGCCTGGGCGCGCGCCGAGCTTGCTGACGAACACCATGGCCATACCGGCAGGGAACAGATAGACGAAACCGACGCCGAAGAAGTCGTGGAAGCCGATGTTGGTCAGCGGTCCGACCGACCCCCAGGTGATCCAGCTCAGGATCGACGACATGACGGTCGCAACAAAGGCGGTGATGTAGAAAGCGGATGCTTTCATACGCTCAGAGACCGCAAAATGCAACAGAACATTGACAATACCGGCGAAGCAGGCCAGGAAGAACACAAAAATCTGGAAGTTGTTCAAACCGGGAAAGACGGCCGGGTCGACGTTCTGTGCCAGCGCGTTACTCATTGCGCCGCCCAGCCACCAGTCCTTGATGGTATCGGTCAGTGTGGCATCGGCCATGATGTAGTACTGTGAGGCCCATATAGAGAAGCCGACCAGGAAATAGGTGGCAAAGCCGATAAAGAAACCAACCAGCTTTTCGATGGTGGCATTGAACTGATTACGTCTGCGGGCACCGCCAACATCGATCAGAATCAGACCGACGACGACGAAAATAGCGCCGACAGTACCGGCAGCGTAAACATGGTTTTGCACGAGCTGGCTAAGTGTGACCTGCCCGGCAAACTGGGCGGCGTCTAGCATGGGTATGCCCCTTTTCTTTCTGAGTGAAGCGGTGCTACCCGCGCGGAACCGACAACAGCATCGGCGATGTAGAACCTCTCGTGTATCGCACTGGCACCGATACGGATTGGTACAATAAGAATCTCGAACTTATGATCTTTGACCATTGCAACAGTCTCCATGGAATTAAAATAGACGCTAAAAATTCAGGGAATGCACATAACCCTTTTTACAATACTAGACTTATCGAAAAGCATGTCCATCACTCCTAGTGGTTACTACCAAAAGAGTAACACCTCCCCTGAAGCCCAATATCGACGGGCATTCCAAGCCACACACCAAAACGGCTCACTCAGAGTCGATGCTGTTTTCTCTCTGATCCGGATGCCGGATTCACTGCCATAACCACGTCTGGCGGGCCACAACCCCGACGCCGGGCATGCGCCAGATAGTGCTCCATGGCTGCATGGCCGCTACCACTTTGGGATTACCCCTTCAAGATGATTTTTAATTCAGCCGCAGCCGACTACCATCAACCATCCAATCTGCGAGCAGTTGCATATACATAGCGCAGACCGGTTGATGTCGTGCGCGGATTGCAGGATTCAAGTTTCAACAGCAGGCCGTTTTCAAGTTGATTCACAACAGCTTTTTTACCAATTCACCCAGGAGATATTGAATGAACATCGTTTCGTTTGGAAAGTTTGACGCCCCCAACACAACCCCCATCACTGACGACCTCGGCGGCTGGATCCCGGTCGAAGGTTCACCGAGCATGAAAACCTGGATCGAACATGCATCGGCAGACGGCAAATATCTGACCGGTTTCTGGGAGGCCATGCCGGGCACCTACAAAGTGACCTACAACGCAGACGAGATGGTGCACATGTTCAAGGGCAAGGCCACGCTGACTGAAGATGGCGGTGAATCCAGAACGTTTTCCGGCGGCGACAGCTTTGTTGTCAAGGCCGGGTTCAAAGGCACCTGGAAAACCATAGAGAAGGTCCAGAAGATTTTCGCCATCAAGATCGGCGAAAATGTTGCAGCGCCGTTCGGCGAATAAATTTAATACTGTGCTCTGAAAAATCAAGGCCGCATCCTCATGCGGCCTTTTTTCATGGCGCCTGCCATTGCCGTACTCAGTAGGGAGTAACCATTAATGGTAATGGACACGACACGGGTCAAAAGTAGAATCATCGGAAGGATGTGGGTTAAGTGTCAGGATTTGTTAATCCTCGATATTTGTTTGAATTTATAGACTTCGGAGGGCGCAGCAATGGCAAGAGATCCACGTTTTGATATTTTATTCACACCAGTAAAGATAGGTTCCAAAACTATCCGTAACCGGTTTTACCAGGTGCCCCACTGTAACGGTGCCGGTACCAATTCCCCTGGCATGAACATGGCCCACCGCGGCATCAAGGCCGAAGGCGGCTGGGGCGCAGTCAATACCGAGCAATGTTCGATTCACCCCGAGTGCGATGACACCTTGCGCATTACCGCGCGCATCTGGGATCAGGGCGACATGCGCAACCTGCAGGCGATGGTCGATCATGTCCATAGCCACGGCGCACTTGCCGGATGCGAACTGTTTTATGGCGGCCCTCATGCGCCCGGCCTCGAATCGCGCACCATCTCGCGCGGTCCCAGCCAATACAATTCCGATTTCGCCACCGTTCCCAATTGCCCCGGTTTCACCTATAACCACGCCGCCGATATCGATGAACTGCACCGGCTGCAACAGCAATATGTAGATGCGGCACTGCGGGCACGCGACACCGGTTTCGACCTGGTCAACGTCTATGGTGCACATGCCTACGGCCCCATGCAGTGGCTCAACCCCTACTACAACCGTCGTACCGATGAATACGGCGGCAGCTTCGAAAACCGTGCCCGCTTCTGGGTAGAAACGCTGGAGAAAATCCGCCGCGCCTGCGGTGACGATATCGCGCTGGTCACCCGTTGTGCAGTGGATACGCTCTACGGCGGCAAGGGTGTGGAAATCGGCGAAGACGGTCTGAAATTCATCGAACTGGCATCGCCCTACCTCGACTTGTGGGATGTCAACATCGGCGATATCACCGAATGGGGCGAAGATGCAGGGCCTTCACGCTTTTACCAGACCGGTCATGAAAACGACTGGATCCGTCACATCAAACAAGCCACCAACAAACCGGTGGTCGGCGTCGGCCGCTACTACGATCCCGAGAAAATGCTGCAGGTTGTCAGCTCGGGCATCATCGATATTATCGGTGCAGCACGCCCATCGATTGCCGATCCGTTCCTGCCGAACAAGATCGACGAAGGCCGCGTTGAAGACATCCGCACCTGTATCGGTTGCAATGTCTGTATTTCGCGCTGGGAAATGGGCGGCGTGCCGTTCATCTGTACGCAAAACGCAACGGCGGGTGAGGAATATCGCCGCGGCTGGCATCCGGAGAAATTCGAGCCGGCAAAATCCGATCACGATGTTCTGGTCGTCGGCGCAGGCCCGGCCGGTTCGGAATGTGCCCGCGTGCTGATGGAACGTGGCTACACGGTTCACCTGGTCGATGCCAGAGAAAAGCTCGGCGGTTATGTCAATGATGTTGCAGCGTTGCCGGGCCTTGCCGAATGGAGCTTCCATCGCGACTACCGTGAAACCCAGATCAACAAGCTGATCAAAAAGAACAAGCAGTGCCAACTGGCTTTGGGTGTCAAACCGATGACAGCCGACGACATTCTGGCTTATGGCGCATCACGGGTCGTGATTGCCACCGGAGCCAAGTGGAGCACCACCGGCGTCAACCACCGCACTCACGAGCCGATTCCGGGCGCCGATGCCAGCCTGCCGCACGTGCTTACGCCGGAACAGGTATACGAAGGCAAGAAGCCGGTCGGCAAGCGCGTCATGATCATCAACTATGACCCTTACTACACTGCCCCCAGCATCGCCGAGAAATTTGCACGTGCCGGCCATGATGTAACGGTCGCCACCGTCGGCCCATTGGGTGCCTACATGGATTTCACGCTGGAAGGCGCCAACATGCAGCGGCTGATCCACGAACTGGGCATCAAGGTACTCGGTGAAACCGGTTGTTCAAAAGTGGAAAATGGCCGCGTGGAGCTCTTCAACATCTGGGGCGAAGGCTACAAGCGCGAATACAAGGGCACCGGCAAACTGCCGCGCAGCGAAAACCATACGCACGAGTGGTACGAATGCGACACGGTGATTCTGATAACTTCCAGAGTCTCGCAGGACAGCCTCTATCGTGAGTTGAAAGCACGCAAGGGCGAATGGGAAAAGAACGGCATCACCGATGTGTTTGTGATCGGCGATGCAGAAGCCCCGAGACTGATCGCGGATGTCACCTTCGACGGCCATCGTCTGGCGCGAGAAATCGAAGATGAAGATCCACAGCATCAGAAACCCTACAAACGCGAACAACGTGCGTGGGGCACCGCCTACAATCCGGGCGAAAATCCGGAACTCGAGTGGCGGTTGTAAGATTCACGTCAACCCCTGAAGCAAGGGACTGAAAAGGGAGCGGAGATATCCGCTCCTTTTTTTTGCATTTGCCCTGCACGCGGGGCAAATCCGCCGCTACCACCTTGGGATTACCCCTTCATGAGAATGTCTTGAATGCTATCCTGCGGCTAACATCAGGCATCCATCTGGTTAATTCAATCTCCACGGAGCACCTTATGTCCATTCATCAGATTCAGGATCACGGTCACAGAGACCGTCCCGGCACATCGCTTTACGATCTGGCAGGCGGTGAGCAAGGCGTATTGAAACTGGTCGAAGTATTTTACGATCTGGTCGAAACGCACCCGGAAGGCCAAAAACTGCATGTTCTCCATCTGCGCGGCAACGGTGTCGCGCACTCGCGTGTCGAACAATTCAATTTTCTTTCCGGTTTTCTCGGCGGGCCCAAACTCTATATCGAGAAACATGGGCATTCCAATGTCAGAACCATGCACGAACATGTCGAAATCGATACCGAAGCCAAGGATGCCTGGCTGAAATGCATGGCCATGGCGATCGAACAGATCGGCTACGATGCCGCTACCGAACAGCAGTTGATGCGCAACTTCACGGTAGTGGCCGAGCGTCTGGTCAATCGCGACGACTGAACTCCAACCCTCCGAACAAGAAAAAGAACAATCGCCATGAACAGTAGCAACACAAGCAGTCCGGCACTGGCACAGGCGCTGCACCGGCACTATACGCGCAACCAGCGCTGGGGTTTCATGTGGGCCTTGTGGACCGCGATTCTATGGGGTGCATGGTATGTGCCGGGCACCGCACTCTGGTATGAACAGCCTTATGTCGATATCCCGTCCGACCAGCAATCGCTGAAACTGGCAGCGACGGCGGTGATGACCTGGGTGCATGCGATCACCGTATTCCTCTTTCTGCTGTTATGGAACGGCGTGCTCGGCAAGATCAAGGATTACGGCCGCACCATCGTGCGCTTTCGTAAAATCTCCAAATGGTACGCACTGGCCTCGCTTTGCGGCGGGCCGATGGCCATCTTCGGTTCCTACATGGCCATGGGTTTTGTCGGCCCGGTGTTCGCTGCCGTCACCTCGCTGTTCTACCCTGTAATTGGCGCAGTCATCGCGCGACTCTGGTACAAGGAGAAAATCTCCGGCCGCGCCGCCATCGGCATGGGTATCATCATTTTCGGCGGCGTCGTCATCTACGGCCCCGGCCTTTTCGGCGAAATGGACATCACCAGCAACTACGCCTGGCTCGGTTATGTCGGCGGCATCATGTCGGCCATCGGCTGGGGCACCGAGGGCGCAGTGGCGGCACGCGCGATGGATGTCTCCGACCCTGATGTCGGCATTCATTGTCGCTTCAGCTTCGAGATTCTGTTCTGGGGCATTCTGATCCTGCCAGTGCTCGCTCTCTTTACCGATCTGCCGATCGGGGCCTTGATCATGGACACCTTGCAGAACGAGATGGCCATGCTCTGGATTCTGCTCGCCTCGGCTTGCCACGCCTATTGCTACACGTCTTTTTACAAGAGTTTCAGCCTCATCGGCGTCGGCCGCGGCGAAGCCATCGGCAATCTCTATGCGGTATTCGCGCTGATCTTCATCGCCGCCTTCACACTGGAATTGCCGCAATGGTATTTCGTCGTCGGTCTTGTCGTCACCGTGCTCGGCAGCTTCGTCATGTTCAGCGAACCCGCCGAGTCGGTCGCCCAGTTGCGTGAAAACG
>DIVE01000120.1:38996-40191 GCA_002423265.1 Methylophilaceae bacterium UBA6140
GTCATCGGCGGCGCCAGCCTTGCCTGCCTGATCTGCGCGCGCCTGTTCGTCAAAAACTATCACTGAGGCACACAAGCTTTTATTGCGGTGAAAGCCCGGCCGCGCAAAGCGCGGATGACTGATTTCAAATCCTTGACTTCCAGTTCTTGACTTCCAGCCGTCACCCCGGCGCAGGCCGGTGTCCAGAAGGTTGAAAATACCGGCTTTCGCCGGAATGACAAATCAGGTGGTGTTCAGCGGTTGCCTTGGAGTTTGGCTCAGAGCTTTCCCTGAGCTAGGCCAGGTCTGCCAGCGCCTGCGCCAGATCGTGTTCAAGATCGTCCACGTCTTCCAGACCGATCGAAANNCGGCAGGGCTGGCAAACCAGACTCTCAATGCCGCCCAGACTGACCGCCAGAGAGAACAGCTGCAAGCGGTCGACAAATGCAGCGGCATCGACGTGCGCTTTCAGCGCCACCGACAGCATGCCGCCGAAACCGCTCATCTGTTTTTTTGCAATGTCGTGGCCAACATGCGCCGGCAGGCCGGGATAATACACGCGCTCAACCGCCGCATGCCCCTGCAGAAAGGCCGCGATACGCGCCGCACTGGCGTTCTGCCGGTGTACCCGCAGTTCCAGCGTCGCCAGGCTGCGCGCCAGCAGATGCGCCGTTTCCGGGGCCATGCACTGGCCGAGGTTCTTGCGCCAGCCATTGACCGCTTGCAACAGGGCGGCGCTTGCCGCGACGACACCGCCGGTGAGATCACTATGACCGCCCAGATATTTGGTCGCGCTGTGGATCACCATGTCCGCACCCAGCGCCAGCGTCTGCTGGTTGACCGGCGTGGCAAAGGTGCTGTCCACCGCCACCAGCGCACCATGCACATGGGCAACGGCAGCCACGGCGGCGATATCGATCACCTGCAGCAAGGGGTTGGACGGCGTCTCGAAATAGACCAGGCCGTAGCCCTGCTGCAAATGACGCTGCAGTCCATCCGTGTCGCCGGCCTCAACAAAAGCCACCTTGCGACCCAGGCTGGCGAGCTGCTCCGTCATCAGCTCCCAGCTGCCGCCATACAGCTCGCCCATGCAGACGATGCCGCGCCCGCCGTGTGCGACCAGAGTCGCACTGATCGCCGCCATGCCGGAGGCAAACACCAGCGCAGCCTCTGCCTGCTCCAGGCTCGCAAGCTTACGTTCGATGTTGACGATGCC
>DIVE01000091.1 GCA_002423265.1 Methylophilaceae bacterium UBA6140
GCCCTGAATGTAATCCAATGTGTAGGGGCGCTGCGGATGGCGCGCCACTTGCGAAATCTGCCATGCGGTGAGCTTGCTGTAGATGTCCTTGGTCATGGACTGGTTTTTTTGCTGCAGGCGCTTGATCTCCTCCGAAATGTCAACGGCAGAATCTTCCTGCATGTAGCGCAGCTCTTCGATTTTCGCCTCAAGCTCGGCGATCGGTTGTTCAAATTCCAGAAAGCTGGTTTTCATAGGGTTACCTTCAGTACAGATGACATGAATTATAGTGGATTCCAGCCCGGATATTTCACCGGATCACGGGATGATGACGAGGAAGTTTGCGCGCAGATTCGCGCACCTCGCGCCAAGCCAATAGCTGGCTAATTATAGAGCACCCTGACATTGTCTTCGCTCAACCAGCGGCGCAGGCCGGAAAGCAGCTCATCATGCAGTTCCACGCGCCAGGCATCGCCCAGCATCAGCTCGACGCGGGCACCGTGGTTATGGTACTCGACCTTGACCGCACAGCCTCTCCGCTCTTCACCACCGTCGCGGCGGCAATAAGGCGTCAGCATCTCCTTTAGTCTGCCCGCATCGGCCTGGCCATTGCAGGAAATTTTCAGCAGGCTTGCATGTACACTGCGGGCTGAAGGCAGATCATAAAGCTTGCGCGCATTGACGCGAATGCCGCCGCTGAAATCGTCATTGCTGACACGGCCTTCGACGATCAGCAGCAGGTCTTCCTTGATCAGGTGCGCATTCTGGTTCAACAACTCGTTGCCGACCACAATTTCGGTACGCGCACTGGTGTCATCCAGCGTCACGATGGCCATCTTGCCGCGGCTGGTCATTCGAATACGGATACCGGTCACGACGCCGGCCAGCAGTTGCGGCTGCTCCTGCGGGCTGAGGCTGGCCAGATTGCCGCGCACGAACGCCGCCAGCTCCTGCTGGTAGCCCAGATAAGGATGGCCGCTCAGATAGAAACCAAGCGCGGCTTTTTCCTGCTGCAAGCGATCTGCATCGCTCCAGGCCTCCACTTGCGGCAGCACATGGGCGGCACTGTCCGATATTGCGCCGAACAAGCTGTTCTGGCCGCTGGCCGCCCCGCTCTGCTCTGCCGCGCTGATGGCGAGGCTGACACCGGCCAGCAGCGCTGCACGGTTGGGTTCCAGTTTGTCGAAGGCACCGGCGCGGATCAGCGATTCGATCACGCGGCGGTTGACCTTGCGCAAATCGAGCCGCGCGCAAAAGTCGAACAGATCCTTGAACGGGCCATCCTGCCGGCGTGCCGCCAGAATGACCTCGATCGCCGCCATGCCGGTACCCTTGATGGCACCGAGACCGTAAAGAATCTGCTTGTCATTGACTGGCTGAAAGCGGAAATCGCTCTGGTTGATATCCGGCGGCAACACTTCGATGCCGTTGGGCGCGCAATCGTCGTAAAAGATATGCACGCTGTCGGTGTTGTTCATATCGGCCGACATGGTGGCGGCAAGAAAAGCCGCCGGGTAATGCGCTTTCAGATAGGCGGTGTGGTAGGCCACCAGCGCATAAGCCGCCGCATGCGATTTGTTGAAACCGTAGCTGGCGAACTTCTCCATCAGATTGAAGACTTCTTCGGCCTGGCGCGCCGGCGTGCCGTTCTTGACCGCGCCCTCGACGAAAATGGAACGCTGGGCGTCCATTTCCTCCTTTTTCTTCTTGCCCATGGCGCGGCGCAGCAAATCGGCGCCGCCGAGGCTGTAGCCGGCGACCACCTGCGCAATCTGCATCACCTGTTCCTGATACACCATGATGCCGTAGGTTTCCTTCAGCACCGGCTCGGTCGCCGGATGCGGGTAATCGACCCGTTGCAGACCGTGTTTGCGGCGGCAGAAATCGGGGATCAGATCCATCGGGCCGGGCCGGTACAAGGCAACGAGCGCGATGATGTCCTCGAAACAGTCCGGCTTCGCTTGCCGCAACATATCCTTCATGCCGCGCGATTCGAGCTGGAATACGGCCGTGGTATTGGCTGTCTTCAGCAGACTGAAAGTCGGCTTGTCGTCCAGCGGCAGGGATTCGAACGCGAGCGGCGGCAGATCCTGCGCAGCGCGCTGACGATTGGCGTTGTGCAGCGCCAGATCAAGGATGGTCAGCGTGCGCAGACCGAGAAAGTCGAATTTGACCAGCCCCACCGCTTCAACATCGTCCTTGTCGTACTGGCTGACCAGACTCTCGCCGCCGGGCTGGCAATAGATCGGCGAAAAATCGGAAATCTTGCCGGGCGAGATCAGCACCCCGCCCGCGTGCATGCCGACGTTACGGGTGAGGCCTTCGAGCCTGAGCGCAAGCGCCATCAGCTCTTTGACCTCTTCCTCCTGTTCATAGCGCTCTTTCAGCTGCGGCTCTTTCTCCAGCGCCTGCGGCAGCGTGATGCCGAGCTCGTTGGGAATCAGTTTGGCGATACCGTCAACAAAATTGAAAGGCAGATCGAGCACGCGGCCGACATCGCGGATCACCGCCTTGGCGGCCATGGTACCGAAGGTGGCGATCTGCGAGACCGCATCCAGCCCGTATTTGTGCTTGACGTAATCGATGACGCGATCGCGCCCCTCCTGACAGAAGTCGATGTCGAAGTCGGGCATGGAGACCCGCTCGGGGTTCAAAAAACGCTCGAACAGCAGCTTGTACTGCAGCGGATCCAGGTCGGTGATCCTGAGCGCATAGGCCACCAGCGA
>DIVE01000021.1:0-16796 GCA_002423265.1 Methylophilaceae bacterium UBA6140
TGGTGGAGCCGACCGAGCTGTTCGCGCGCACGATTGGCGAGGTTACCGACATCGTCGAGAAGGAGATGTATTCCTTCGAGGACGCGCTCAATGGCGAGCACCTGACGCTGCGTCCGGAAGGCACGGCATCCTGCGTGCGCGCGGCGATCCAGCACAACCTGGTCGCCTCCGGAGGGCCGCAGCGGCTGTACTACTATGGGCCGATGTTCCGTCACGAGCGTCCGCAGAAGGGCCGCTACCGCCAGTTCCACCAGATCGGTGTCGAGGCGCTGGGCTTTGCCGGACCGGATGCCGACGCCGAACTGATCCTGATGTGCGCCCGGTTGTGGGAAGACCTCGGGCTGGAGGACGTCGCGCTCGAGATCAACTCGCTGGGGGCCGCGGAAGAGCGGGCCCAGCATCGTGCCGCGCTGATCGTCTACCTCGAGCAGCACCACGACAAGCTCGACGAGGACGCCAGGCGCCGCTTGTACACCAACCCGTTGCGTATCCTCGACACCAAGAACCCTGAGCTGCATGCCATTGTCGAAGCAGCGCCCAGGCTCGCGGACTATCTCGGCGAGGCGTCGAAGGCGCACTTCGATGCAGTGCAGGTCTTCCTCAAGGATGCCGGCATCCCGTACCGCATCAACCACCGCCTGGTACGCGGCCTCGACTATTACAACCGCACCGTGTTCGAGTGGGTGACCAGCAAACTTGGCAGTCAGGGCACAATAGCCGGCGGCGGACGCTATGACACACTGGTCGAGCGGCTGGGAGGGGAGGCCATGCCGGCCTGTGGTTTCGGTATCGGGCTTGAGCGCGTGTTTTTGTTGATGCAGGAATACGCCATCGAGGCGAAACAAAGCCCCGATGTCTATCTGGTCAATGTCGGCGATGCGGCGGAAAAGAAAGCGCTGAGTCTGGCAGAACAGTTGCGCAACGCCGGATTGACTGTCGTCCAGCATTGCGGCGGCGGCAGTTTCAAATCGCAAATGAAAAAAGCCGACCGCTCGGCCGCGAGATATGCCCTGATTCTGGGTGATGACGAAGTGGCGGCGAATCAGGTGACCCTGAAGCCCATGCTGGAAGCGGGCGAACAACAAAGACTGTCCATCGAACAAGCGATCGGGAAACTGAAAACATGACTGAACTGCTCAGGATTGAAGGATTGACGGTGACACCTGCCAATGCGCCAGAGAAGTTATTGGTCAACAACGTCTCTTTCACTCTTGAGGCCGGAAAAACCACTTGTGTGGTTGGTGAATCCGGCAGCGGAAAAAGCCTGACCGCGCTCTCGGTCATGGGGCTGTTGTCCAGTCAGCTCAAGCTCGCGCAAGGCCGTGTCATCTTTCAGGGGCAGGATCTGACCGGACTAGGCAACGAGGCAATGCGCCAGATTCGCGGTCAACGCATCGGCATGATCTTCCAGGAACCGATGACTTCGCTCAATCCCGTGTTGACTGTGGGCAAGCAGATCGGCGAAACGCTGATTGTCCATCAGGGATTGAAAGGGCAGGCGCTGAAAGCCAAGGTTGCGGCATTGCTGGAACAGGTCGGCATACCTGCCGGCAGGGCCAATAGTTATCCGGATGAACTCTCTGGCGGTCAGCGGCAGCGCGTGATGATTGCGATGAGTATTGCCTGTGAGCCGGCCATGTTGATCGCCGATGAACCGACGACAGCGCTGGATGTGACAGTGCAGGCGCAGATACTGAAGTTGCTCGATGAATTGAAGACGCGCATGAACATGGCGATGCTGTTCATCACGCACGATTTCGGCGTGGTGGCGGATATTGCCGATGATGTCGTCGTCATGTTCCGCGGCGAGATCGTCGAGTCCGGCCCGGTTGCCAGTGTGCTGCAGCATCCACAACATCCCTACACCAGGGCATTGCTCGATTGCGTGCCTGATGCCGACGGCAAAAAACCCTTGAAACCGATTGATTATGCCTGGCTGAACGAGGGTGTGGCAGCATGAGCGACGTCATTCTGAGCGGGAGAAATCTCAGCAAATTTTACAAGCAGCGCAGTGGCAAGCTGGGTCTCGGTACCACGCTGGTCAAGGCTCTGGACGATGTCAGCGTTGATTTGCGCGAGGGTACGACACTAGCCGTCGTCGGTGAGTCCGGCAGCGGAAAATCCACCCTCGCACGTTGTCTGTTACAATTGCTGCCCCTGGACGGCGGCGAAGTGATTTTTCAGGGCGAGAACCTGGCCGCTTTGTCCGGCGCAGCCCTGCGAGCACAGCGCCGTTATCTGCAGATGGTGTTTCAGGATCCTTTTGCCTCGCTTAACCCGCGTATGCGTATTGGCGAGATCGTTGGCGAGGGTCTGCTGATTCATCAGCTGGGCGACGCCGAGGAGAGGCGGGAGAGAGTTCTCCGGATGCTGAAGCGCGTCGGTCTCGTCGAGACCGATATGACAAAGTATCCGCACGAGTTTTCCGGCGGTCAGCGTCAGCGCATCGGCATTGCCCGCGCGCTCGTGCTGGAGCCGAAAGTAGTGGTCTGCGATGAGCCCGTGTCGGCGCTCGATGTGTCGATTCAGGCGCAGATACTGCTGCTGTTGAAGGAGCTGCAGCGGGAGATGGCCTTGAGTTATCTCTTTATCAGCCACGATCTGCGCGTGGTGCGCCACATTGCCGATGAAGTGGCAGTGATGCACTGCGGCAAGCTGATCGAGCAGGGCGACGTTGAGCGTATCTATGATGCGCCCGGCGAGGAATACACCCGTAATTTATTGCAATCCATACCCGGCCGCAGAGCATTGGCCGCGTAATACTCAGTTTTAGGAAACCAGTATGGCACTTGATTTGGAAGAGCAGGACCAGATAGACGCACTCAAGACCTGGTGGAAAACCAACGGCAACAAGGTGCTGATCATTGCCGGCCTGATCATTGCCGGTATCGTCGGCTATCAGGGCTGGCAGCAATACCGGGCGCAGCAGTCTGCCGAAGCCTCGGCCAGATTCATGGAGCTGGGCGACACCAGCCCGGGTGACGTGAAGACGATACAGACGATTTCCGGTGAGATCATCGAGAAATATCCCTCCACACCGTATGCCGCACGCGCGGCACTGCTGGCTGCCAAAGCCAATTACTCGGCAGGAGATGTCGATAGTGCCGTCAGCCAGACCGAATGGGCGTACAAGAATGCCACCGAAGAATCGGTCAAGAGCCTCGCACAACTGCAACTCGCGGCGCTCAAGTTCGAACAGAAGAAATACGACGAAGCGCTGAAGCTGGTCAATGATAAACACGAAGCGAGTTTTGATGCCTTGTTTGCCGACCTCAAGGGTGACATTCTGGTGGCAAAAGGCAACAAGACAGAAGCCAAGGTTGCTTATGAAGATGCGGTCAAGAAATTCGAGTTCGGCAGTCGCTATGCACGCTACACCCAGCACAAGCTGGAAGCGTTGGGGGAGTAAGTGAGCAGCTTGACCAGGTCGTGCGGTATTCTGCTGGTCAGCCTGTTGATGGCTGGCTGTGCCTCATTGACGGATCTCAAGCGAGATGTGTCCGAGCGCATGTTCGGCCGCGATGAGCTTAATCCGCCAGCCGAGCTGGTCGAATTCACGCCGACCGCAACGCCGAAAATACTCTGGAGCCACCGTCTCGGTGCTGCCGCCAATTTCGATTTTTCTCCCGCAGTCGATAATGGCTACGTCTATGCCGCCAGTGCAAACGGCGAGCTGATCAAGGTCAATGCGGCCAGTGGCAAGGAAGAGTGGCGCATCCGCTCCGATGAACGATATTCAGCGGGCGTCGGCACCGGTTTTAATCTGGTGCTGGCCGGTACTGCCACCGGGCATGTGCTGGCCTATGATCAACAATCCAGGCTGTTGTGGAAATCCAAGGTCAGCAGTGAAGTGCTGAGCGTTCCGCGCGTCCATGACGATGTCGTTGTCGTACGTGCGGGTGATGGACGCATTTTTGGTCTGAACGTCATTGACGGTTCACGCAAATGGGTGTTTGAGCGCTCGACGCCGGCACTGACCTTGCGTAGTAGCGCCGGCATTGTGATTGCCGACGGGGTTGTCTATGCAGGCTACGCCGGCGGCAAGCTGGTGGCGGTGCGCGCAACCGACGGTACCAGTCTGTGGGAGGCGACCGTCGCTCAGCCCAAGGGTACGACCGAGATCGAACGTATTGCCGATATCACCAGTCTGCCGGTAGTCGATGGCCCTGCGGTTTTTGCTGTGGCCTACCAGGGCAAGGTGGCGGCGGTTGACCGTGCATCGGGCCGTGTCGGCTGGAGCCGTGATATTTCGAGTTACACCGGCATCAACGGCGAAGCTTCCCGTCTTTATCTGACGCATGCGCAAGGCGCAGTCTATTCGCTGGAATATGCAAGCGGCAAGACCTTCTGGCGTCAGGGCGATCTGCGCTATCGTCAGCTTTCTGCGCCGCTGCCGATGGGCGATCTGATTGCAGTCGGCGATGTGCAGGGTTATCTGCATTTTCTGCAGCGCGATGACGGCGCTTTTGCCGCCCGCATCAAGACCGACGATAGTGCCATCATGCCGCAGATGACCGAGCTCGACAGCGGTGTCCTGCTGGCACAAACACGTAACGGCGGTCTGTTCGCCGTTTCAACCAGGTAAATACTCCTCTCATGCTTCCGACCATCGTATTGGTAGGCCGACCGAATGTCGGCAAATCTACCTTGTTCAATCGCATGACCCGCAGCAGGGATGCGCTTGTTGCCGATCTCCCGGGCCTTACCCGTGACCGTCACTATGGCCGTGGCGTTGGCGCCAGCATGCCTTATCTGGTGGTGGATACGGGCGGATTTGAGCCGCTCGCCGATACCGGTATCCTGCAGGAGATGGCCAGACAGACCTTGCTGGCGATCGATGAGGCCGATGTCGTGATTTTCATTGTGGATGGCCGCAACGGCCTGGCGCCGCAGGACAAGGTCATCGCCGACAAACTGCGCAAGAGTCAGCGCCCTGTGCTGCTTGCGGTGAACAAGACCGAAGGCATGCAACGCGCAATCGTGTCCGCAGAGTTCTATGAACTCGGTTTGGGCGATCCGCTGGCCATTTCATCCGCGCATGGCGAGGGCGTCAGGGATCTGGTCGAACTGGCGCTGGAGCCCTTTGCAGAGCCGGAAGCAGAGACTGAAGCGGCTAGAGATGACAGCAAGGTGCCAAAAATTGCCATCGTCGGCCGCCCCAACGTCGGAAAATCTACGCTGGTCAACGCCTTGCTGGGCGAAGAGCGTGTGATCGCATTCGACCAGCCCGGCACCACACGCGATTCGATCGAGATTGATCTGCNNGCCATCGAAGAGGCGAACGTGGCGATTCTGGTCGTCGATGCTCGTGACGGCATCACCGAACAGGACGCGCACGTCGCGGCTTACATACTGGATAGCGGCAGGGCTTTGGTCGTCGCCATCAACAAGTGGGACGGCCTCGAAGAAGACCAGCGCGAGTGGATCAAGCGCGAGATCGACCGCAAGCTGAAATTTCTCGATTTCGCCAAGTTCCACTACATTTCGGCATTGCGCAAGAAAGGTCTTTCAGAACTGTTCGTTTCTGTCGATCAGGCTTACAAGGCAGCGATGGCGAAACTCTCAACGCCTCAGCTCACCCGGGTGCTGATCGATGCGACTACCCAACATCAGCCGCCGATCAGCAAGGGCATCCGGCCCAAGCTCAGATATGCCCATCAGGGCGGCAGCAATCCGCCTGTGGTGGTGATACACGGCAATCATGTCGAAGGCATCAAGGACAGCTACAAACGCTTTCTCGAAGGCACCTTCCGCAAGGTTTTCCAGCTGTCCGGCACGCCGCTCAGGGTGCAGTTCAATCAGGGCAACAATCCTTATGCGGAACCGGAAAAATTCAAGAGCGGCGAGGGTATCGTCAGCATGCGCAGACGCAAGGTGGCAGAGCGTGCGGTGTTGAAATCCAAGCGCGAAGAGGAAGAAAAGAAACGCAAGCAGGGCAGGTAGACCGGGCGGCGCACGCGCCTATGGCGAACGGTTGGTGATGGTCACACGCCGTTGTTGATGGTGAGGCTTGCAGGCTGCCGCTTATTTGGCGTAGAGGCTTTCCCAGAATTTCCACCAGACACGCTGATCCTTGGGGACTCCCTTGCCAACCAGCATTTCGCTTTCCGGGAAATTGGTCTTCAGCACCCGCAGGGTATCCTGTTTGAGGTCTTCCATCTGTAACGCATCGTAGGCGCTGATCATGATGATCAGCGCTTCTTCCTTGGCGGCAGCGTCCGGATAGGCTTCGATGACATACTGTGCACGGTTGAGTGCGGCGACATAGGCGTTACGCTTCATATAGTAGCGGGCGACATGCAGTTCGTGTTCGGCCAGCTGGTTGACCAGATAGGTCATGCGCAGCGTGGCATCCTTGGCGTAGCGGCTTTCAGGATAGCGCGTGATCAACTCTTTCAGTGCGAAGAACGATGCGCGCATCGATTTCGGATCGCGGTCGCTGATCTGCTGGCGGGTGAGCTTTTCGACGACGCCGCGCTCGCTGAACGTGGCGATGCCCTTGAGATAGTAGGCATAGTCGATATTCGGATGGTTGGGATGCATCTTGATGAACCGGTCTGCTGCTGCGATACAGAGCACAGGTTCGTTTTTCTTGAAGTAGGCATAAGCCACCTCGAGCTGGGCCTGCATGGCATAGCGGCCATGCGGATACCGCGATTCCAGAGTCTGGAAGTAGGCAATGGCTTTTTCGTAATCGCGCTCGCGCATCTTGGCTTCGGCTTCGGAATAGAGACGTTCTACTCCCCAGCCCTTGGTTTCGTCGATGACCGTCGGTGCGCCGAAAATGGCGCAGCCGCTGATCAGAATTGCCAGGAAAAGCGCTGTAATTACCGCTAAACTATGTTTCATTTAACAACGTCCATTTGCGAGACCATATTGAGTTGCACTGATTATAACCGATGACACAGACCACACCTATTACTCTTGAGATTCCCCAGAACCTTGGCGGCATGCGCCTCGACCAGGCTTTGCAACGGCTTTTGCCCGATCAGTCGCGCTCCCGTCTGCAAGCGTGGATCAAGGACGGGCTGGTCACCATGGATGCAAAACCGACGACCGCAAAACTGAAGGTATGGGGCGGTGAATCGGTGCAGATATTGCCGCAGGCGTCACCGCAGTCCACTGCATTCAAGGCGGAGGATATTGCGCTCGACATCATTCATGAAGACGAACATCTGCTGGTGATCAACAAGCCGGCTGGTATGGTCGTACACCCGGCCGCAGGCAACTGGGAGGGCACGCTGCTCAATGCGTTGCTTTACTATCTGCCACAGCAGAAAGACCTGCCGCGTGCCGGTATCGTTCATCGCCTGGACAAGGACACCAGCGGTTTGCTGGTGGTGGCAAAAACCATTGCGGCGCAGAACAGCCTGGTCAGGCAGCTGCAGGAGCGCACAGTGAAGCGCGAGTATCGCACCATCGTCTGGGGCAATGTCTGGCGCAACGGCAAGGTGGATCAGCCGATCGGGCGCCATCCGCATCATCGCACCAGAATGGCCGTCAACAAAATGGGCAAGCCATCGGTCACCTATTATGAGGTGCTGGAGCGCTTTGCTGTTCATACCTATCTGCGCTGCATGCTGGAAACCGGCCGTACGCATCAGATCCGCGTGCATATGCAACACCTGAAAGCGCCGATTGTCGGCGACCCGGTCTACGGCCTGCGCGGGATTGTGCCGCATCGTGCCATGTCACAGAATCTGATTGACGCTCTGAACGGTTTCAAGCGCCAGGCGCTGCATGCCATCAAACTGGGCCTGATTCACCCGGAAAGCGGCGAGCCGATGCACTGGCAGATCGAGTTGCCGGCAGACATGAAAGCGTTGCTGGAAGCCATGCGTGCCGAGCATGCCGCCGAGCCCGATGAAGAGATGGCCTTCGATTACGATGCCGATGAAGATTACAACGACGAGGACTACGACGAAATCGAGGAGGATGAAGATGTTGAATGACGACGATCTGATTTTCCCCGACTGGCCGGCGCCATCCAACGTCAAGGCCCTGCAGACTACACGCAGAGGCGGGTTCAGTGCGGCACCTTACGACAGCCTCAATCTTGGCATGCATGTCGGCGATGATCCGCTGCTGGTGGCACGTAACCGGCAGCAGCTCAATCGCCATGTGCCGACCGAGCCGGTCTGGCTCAATCAGGTGCACGGCGTGACAGTGGTTGATGCGGCACTTGCTGGCTGTGTGCCCGATGCCGATGCCGCATTTGCCAGAAGTGCCGGAGCGGTTTGTGTGACGATGACTGCTGATTGTCTGCCGGTGTTGCTTTGCGACCAGGGCGGTGGCGTAGTGGCTGCCGCGCATGCCGGCTGGCGCGGCTTGTGCGATGGCGTCATCGAGGCGACTGTCGACGCGATGCATGCCGCGCCGGAAACGCTGATGGCCTGGCTGGGCCCGGCGATCGGCCCGCAGGCTTTTGAGGTCGGAGAAGAAGTGCGACAGGAGTTAATTGCCGCACACAGCGATGCAATCAGTGCATTCGCACCGTCGAGTCACGGCAAGTGGCTGGGCAATCTTTATTTGCTCGCGCGGCAAAGGCTGAACAGGCTGGGCGTGACGGCTGTTTATGGTGGCGGAATAGACCGGGATTTTTGTACCTGCACCGATCAGGAGCGCTTTTTTTCTTTCCGGCGCGATGGCGCGACCGGCCGCATGGCGACGATGATATGGCTGGCCTGAGTTTTGCAATGGTTGCTTGCCGGTACAACGCGGCACGTGTTGATGCCGCCTCGTTTATAATGCCGATTTTTCTGCGATTGATTTCATGACGATTTCCGAATTTCCTGTGCTGGTCTGGATCGTGGGCGCCTGCCTGCTTGGTGCCGGATTGAGCGTGGTGAGCGCTGCGGTTTTTGCGTTGAACGCCCGTGTCGCCTGGATTCCAATGCTGGTCAGCTATGCCATCGGTGCCATGCTGGGTGCGGTTTTTCTGGAGATTCTGCCGCATGCTTTCAACGAGACTTCCAGCATCGAAATGATGGCTGCCACCGTGCTGCTCGGCATTCTGCTGTTCTTCGTGCTGGAAAAATTGCTGCTCTGGCGTCATTGTCACGGTGACGAGTGCGAAGTTCATGCGCCACACGAACACGAGCCGCAACACGGGCATCATGCGCACGGACACAGTCATGGTCATCAACACGATCAGGGCCGTAGCGGCATGATGATCATGGTGGGAGACACCTTCCACAATTTTGTCGACGGCATCCTCATCGCTGCCGCCTTCATGATCGACATCAAACTCGGTGCAGTGACGGCACTGGCGATCATCGCCCACGAGATCCCGCAGGAAGTCGGCGATTTCCTGATCCTGCTGCATTCCGGCTACAGCAAGAAACAGGCGTTGCTGTTCAATCTATTGTCCAGCTTTGCCGCAGTATTGGGCGGTCTGGCCGCCTATTTTGCCTTGCAGGTGGTCGGTAGCTGGATTCCGACCATCCTCGGCCTGGCGGCAGCCAGCATGATTTATGTCGCGGTGGCTGATCTGATCCCGAGTCTGCACAAGCGCACGGAGCTGAAAGCCACGGTGCAGCAGGTGGTGTTAATCGCGCTTGGCATCAGTTCTATTTGGCTGATCAAACTCGTGCTCGAGTGAGTCGGTGTTCCGCTGTGCCGCTTCGTCGCGCAGGCGGTTGCGCCGGCGCTGAGGCGTGCCGACGATCCAGACGAACAGTGCGCATGGCAGCAGGCCATAAAAAAGAAAGGTCAATATTCCCGCCGTGATGCTGGGTTCGGTCAGCGCCATCAGCAGGGTTACGTAGAGCCAGGCAATTGCAACGATGTACATCAGGCGGTTTCTATCAACGATTGTTTGAGCACATGGCGAGTTTGCCTGCTCTTTGCAATTTCGTTATGCAGCCGATGTTGCCGGGAGCTCCGCGCTCCGTGATTTTTTGTACTGCAATTGAAGCCATGCATTTTTTAAAGACGTCCGTTAATTGAGTTAGAGCAACATTATGAGTTCATCGACACCAAAAGTGGGGTTTGTATCACTGGGCTGCCCCAAAGCCTCATCCGATGCCGAGCGCATTCTTACCCAGTTGCGGGCCGAAGGTTATGAGATTTCCGGCAGCTATGAAGGTTCTGACCTGGTCGTGGTCAATACCTGCGGTTTTATCGACAGCGCGGTCCAAGAGTCGCTGGATGCGATCGGCGAGGCTCTGAACAAGAACGGCAAGGTCATCGTCACCGGCTGTCTTGGTGCGAAGGCCGGCGTGGTGCAGAATGCACACCCGAGCGTGCTGGCCGTTACCGGCCCG
The DNA here is from genome assembly GCA_002423265.1 of Methylophilaceae bacterium UBA6140. Lineage (GTDB taxonomy): Bacteria > Pseudomonadota > Gammaproteobacteria > Burkholderiales > Methylophilaceae > UBA6140. Next base: position 10,266 of record DIVE01000021.1, read on the forward strand.
CATGCGCTGGAAGAAGTGATGAGCGCAGTGCACGACAATCTGCCCAGGCCGCATGACCCTTATACCGATCTGGTGCCGCCGCAAGGTGTCCGCCTGACGCCCAGGCATTATGCCTATCTGAAGATATCGGAAGGCTGCAACCATCGTTGCAGCTTTTGCATCATTCCGTCCATGCGCGGCGACCTCGTCAGCCGCCCGATCGGCGAGGTGATGAACGAAGCCGAAAATCTGGTCAATGCCGGTGTCAGCGAGTTGCTGGTCATTTCGCAGGACACCAGCGCCTATGGCGTCGATGTCAGATATCGCAGCGGCTTCTGGAACGGCAGGCCGCTGAAAACCAGAATGACCGAATTGACGAAGGCGCTTGGCGAACTGGGCGTCTGGGTCAGATTGCATTACGTTTATCCCTATCCGCATGTCGATGAAGTGATCCCGCTGATGGCCGAGGGCACGATACTGCCGTATCTCGACGTACCGTTTCAGCATGCCAGCCCGCGCATTCTCAAATCGATGAAACGTCCCGCCAGCAGCGAAAACAACCTTGCACGTATCAAGGCCTGGCGCGAGATATGTCCCGATATCACCATACGCAGTACCTTCATTACCGGCTTCCCGGGCGAAACGGAAGAGGATTTCCGGATGCTGCTGGATTTCCTGCAGGAAGCGGAACTCGACCGTGTCGGCTGTTTCGCCTATTCTGCGGTCGATGGTGCGGCTGCCAATGCGCTGCCGGATCAGGTGCCGGAAGAAATCAAGCAGGAGCGGCTGGCAAGATTCATGGCCGTGCAGGAGGCGATCAGCGCCGAAAAACTGCGTCGCAAGATCGGCAGTATTCAGACCGTGCTGGTCGATGAGGTGAACGGCGATGAAGCGATCGGCCGTACCAGCGCCGATGCACCGGAGATTGATGGCGTGGTGTATCTGGCGGATGCGGAAGGCTTGCAGCCCGGGGATCTGGTCGAAGTGCAGATCACTGATGCCGATGGTCACGACCTCTGGGGGGCGCCGCCGTCAGGAGATCCGGCCGGCTAACTCGAGGCTTCGCTGAACAGGTCGGGGATGATCGGGTGCGGGCGCTGGCTGTCTGCGCGGTCTTCGATGAAGTCGACCGTATGCGGGCAGCGGTTGGGCTTTCTGGTGGTCATGCGGCGTCTGGATTTTGCGGCGTTGATGTCAATGTACGGCGTCTGACTGACGCGTACGTAGCCGGAAGACTGGAGTTTGTCGGCTGTGGTTTCGAACAGGCTGAGCGGGTTGTCGATGTTCTGCAGTGTGATGCTGCCTTTGTTGACCTTGAGGACGCTGTACATTACGAACCGGCTGGATGTCTGCTTGCCGTAAATTTCGCCAGTATGAATATCCACGGGCCTCTCCCTGCTTGAAACTGTAGGCATATCATAGCGATATCATGGTTTTTTAACAAGCAGCATAAAATCTCTTCATCAAGCCGATGCGCCATTGCTCAGTTATATGGTGGCGGTTAAGCTTGAATTCAGTTTGCAACCATATAGTAGATGGTTTTCAATATGGGTGGTTTCATCAGGCGTATGAGAATGACGATCAAATCCACAGGCATGGCTTTACTGGCGATCAGTGTTTTTGCCGGCGGCATCAATCCGGCGCTGGCTGACGATGTCGGTCACATGCAGGTTCGCAAATTGCAGGCATCGGGCGAGATACTTTCCTTTGAAAGAATTGCCGAGCTGGCGCGCGCGATCAAGCCCGGCGATATCCTCGAAACCGAGCTGGAAAAGCGCCAGGGCCGTTATATATACGAAGTCGAGATTCTCGATGCCAGGGGCGTGGTCTGGGAGCTGAAGCTCAATGCCAAAACCGGCGAGTTGATCAAACTCGAGATCGACGACTGAGGAGGCAAGATGCGCATTCTGCTGGTGGAAGATGATCCGGCGCTGGGCCCGCAGATACGAAGCAGCCTGCAATCCGCGGGTTATGCGGTCGATGTCTCGGTCGACGGCATCGATGCGGAAGGCTTGGGTGATATCGAGCCTTACGATTTGATTCTTCTCGATCTGGGTCTGCCAAAGCGCCCGGGGCTGAACGTGCTTGCCAACTGGCGCAGCCGCGGCAACAAGGTGCCGGTGATCATTCTGACTGCACGCGGCAGCTGGCAGGAGAAGGTCGAAGGCTTCAAGGCCGGTGCTGATGACTATATCGGCAAGCCGTTTCAGACCGAGGAACTGCTGGCCCGAATCGGCGCTGTGCTGAAGCGCAGTCAGGGCGCTCCGGTCGGGCCGCTGGCGGTCGAGGGTGTCGTGCTGGATGAGGAAACCCAGAGTCTGATCGATCGTAACGGTGAGCGCCACGAACTTACCGGGACCGAATATCGCCTGTTGCGCTATTTCATGCTGAATCCGGGCCAGGTGTTGTCCAAGAGCCGTCTGGCCGAGCATGTCTATGATTACGACAGCGACAAGGACAGCAATGTGATGGAGGTCTATGTCAACCGTCTGCGGCAGAAAATCGGCACTGAAATGATCCAGACGCGGCGAGGCCAGGGCTATATTTTCGGTCATCGTCCATCGTGAAATCGCCTGATCTGAAACTTGCGCCGAAGTCGCTCAATAGTCGCCTGTCGTGGGGCCTGGCGTTGAGTCTGGTTGTTCTGCTCACGGTGCAGTGGGTGATCGCCAGCTACGCCATTCGCCATCTCACCGAGAATCAGGTCGCCAACCGCTTGGTGCAGGATAGCGAAAGTCTGCTGGCAGGGTTGCGTTTCGATGAAAACGGACAGCTACAGATAGACACGCGGCGCATCAGTACCGTTTACCAGCGTCCGTTTTCCGGACATTATTTCGTAATCAGCAGCGCCGGCGAGAAGTATGTTTCGCGATCGCTGTGGGATAAGGATCTGCTTGTTCCCGAGATTAACGCGGGGGTCGAGATACGTTTGAGCATAGAGGGCCCGGAGAAGCAGAATCTGCTCTCGGTCACCAGCGGTTATCTCAAACAGGACAGGCTGGTCGGCATTACGGTGGCGGAGGACCTGAAAGTATTCAACGCCGGTTTGCGCCAGTTTCAGTGGCTATACGGTGCCGTTTCTGTATTCATTTTATTGATACTTCTACTGCTGCAGCACTGGATTGTACGAAGCGAACTCAAGCCTCTGCAGAGTTTGCGCTCCAGCATGGGCCGGCTTGAACGCGGTGAAACGGATCGCGTTGAAATGACCGGGCCAGCGGAGATTGCGCCGGTGATTGCCGAATTGAACCGTCTGCTGGTCACGATGAGCAACAGGGCTCGCCGCTCACGCGAGGCGCTGGGCAATCTGGCTCACGCTCTGAAAACGCGACTGGCCGTATTGCAGCAGCTGACCGAGCGGCCGGAGATCATGGCTTTGCCGGAAGTGCGGCAGCCGCTGGAAGAATCGACGGAAGCCATGCGGCGTATCGTCGAGCGTGAGCTTAAGCGCGCCAGGCTGATCGGTGACGCGCTGCCGGGCCAGCGCGTCAATCTGCGGGAAGAGATCGGCCTGCTGGTTCAAACCCTGCAACTGATGCATGCAGGGCAACCGCGTGATATTGTCTGGCATGTCGATCAGGGCGCGCAGTTCACGGGCGATCAGGAGGATTTGCTGGAATTGCTCGGCAACCTGCTGGATAACGCATTCAAGTGGAGCCGTAAGCGCATCTCGCTCACTGTCATGAACAGGGATGGCGTCGTCTTCCGCATCGAGGACGATGGGCCGGGTTGCGAGGCCGGCGAACTCGATCAGTTGACCAGGCGCGGTTTCCGCGCCGATGAAAGCAAGCCCGGCAGCGGGCTGGGGCTCGCCATCGTGCGCGACATTGTCGAAAGTTACAGTGGTGAGCTGGTGCTGGAACGCTCATCGATACTCGGTGGTCTGGCGCTGGAAGTCAGATTGCCGAACCGGCAGCAGGTGAACAAGCCATAATTCAGGAGTCACATGGAATACCGTCAACTCGGTCACAGCGACCTCAATGTTTCTGCCATCTGTCTTGGTACCATGACTTTCGGTGAGCAGAATACCGAACAAGAAGCGCATCAGCAGCTTGATTTTGCATTCAACAACGGCATCAATTTCATCGATACGGCAGAGATGTACCCGGTGCCGCCCAGAGCCGAAACCTATACCCGCACCGAAACCATTGTCGGCAATTGGCTCAAGCGGCAACCGCGCGATAAGGTCGTGCTGGCGACCAAGATTGCCGGCCCGCGCCGCAGGCTGGACTGGATACGCGGCGGCCCGCTGGCGATCGACCGGCAGAACCTGCGAGAGGCTGTTGAGGGTTCTCTCAACCGCTTGCAAACCGATTATATCGACCTCTACCAATTGCATTGGCCGGAGCGCAATGTGCCGATGTTCGGCCAGTATCAGTTCGACCCGATGGCGGAGTATGACGATGGCATCAAGAAGCAGTGGGTCAGCATACGCGAGCAGCTGGAGGCGCTGTCTGAGCTGGTGCAGGCCGGCAAAATCCGTTATATCGGTGTTTCCAACGAGCATGCCTGGGGAGTCATGGAATTCCTGCGGGTTGCGGATGCATATAAACTGCCCCGCATCGTCAGCATCCAGAACTGCTACAACCTGATCAATCGCGGTTACGAATTCGGCCTGGCCGAAATCGGCTATCGCGAGCGGCTGAGTTTGCTGGCGTATTCGCCGCTCGCCTTCGGGCATCTTACCGGCAAATATCTGGAAGGCGGCAGCGGCCGCGCCACCTTGTTCAAGGGCTTTGCCCAACGTTACGAGAAGCCGAATGTGGCGCCGGCCAGCGCGGCTTATGCCGCATTGGCGCGCGAATACGGCTTGAGCCCTGCCGAACTCGCACTTTCCTTCGTCTACCACCGGTGGTTTGTTGCCAGCACCATCATCGGCGCCACCAGCATGCGTCAGCTGCAAGAGAACTTCAACGCCTGGCAAAAGCCGCTTTCGACCGAGCTGTTGCAAAAAATCGAGCAGTTGCACTTGCGTTACATGAACCCCGCACCCTGAGATTTTTTGCCGGAACTGTCATCACCGATTTGCTTGCCGCCGGTATGGCCGGTAGTGGAGCCCGGGACTGATTTCTGCCATAATCACGAGCTTCAAAACTCGTGGATAACCAGCATGGCGCAATTCGATAATGTCAGTGTCAAAAAGAAAGCCAACGTCTATTTCGACGGCAAGTGTGTCAGTCATACCGTGTTGCTGCCAAACGGCACACGCAGCACGATAGGGGTCATTTTCCCCAGCACCCTTACGTTTAATACCGCAGCACCCGAGCTGATGGAAATCAACCTCGGTGTGTGCAAGGTCAGATTGCAAGGCGAAACCGAGTGGAAAACCTACTCGGCCGGCGACAAGTTCACAGTGCCGGGCAACTCCAGCTTTGATATCGAGACCATCGAGATGCTGGACTACGTCTGTCATTTTGAGTAAAAAAACTTACTGTCACGAAGTTCACAGAGCACCGGGAGTGTGCGGAAAGTTCAACCCCTGTTCCTGCATGTTCTCCGTGCTGATGATTTTGGAGATTTAAAAGATGCCGTCTTTTGATATCAGTTCTGAAGTCGATATGGTTGCGTTGAAGAACGCCGTGGATGTTGCCAGCCGGCAAATCGTCAACCGCTATGATTTCAAGGGAACCAGTGCGAAGCTGGAATTGAACGAGAAGGATAAGCTGATTACGCTGCATGGCGATTCCGATTTTCAGCTCGACCAGATCAAGGATATTTTGCTGCCNNCAGGATTTGAAAATCCGTGCAGGGATCGACTCCGAGCTGGCGAAGAAAATCGTCAAGCTGATCAAGGACTCCGGCCTCAAGGTGCAGGCCAGCATACAGGGCGACACTGTTCGTGTGAACGGTGCCAAGCGTGACCTGCTGCAGGAGGCGATCGCTTACGTGAAAAAGAACGTGACGGATTTCCCGTTGCAGTTCGGTAACTTCAGGGACTAGAAATAGAGCCGCAGAAAACGTTCTGCAGGCTTAAGGGTTTTATATGGCAAAAACGCTTTACCAAAAATTGTTCGATTCGCATGTGGTGCACGAGGAAAACGGCACCGCGCTGCTCTACATCGACCGTCATCTGGTGCATGAGGTGACCAGTCCGCAGGCGTTTGAAGGGCTCAAGATCAGCGCGCGCAAGGTCTGGCGTGTCAGCTCGGTACTGGCGGTGCCGGATCACAATGTACCGACGACGGACCGCAGTCAGGGCATCGCCGATCCGATTTCGCGCTTGCAGGTCGAGACGTTGGATAACAACTGCGCAGAATTCGGCGTGACCGAGTTCAAGATGAATGATGCCCGTCAAGGCATCGTTCACGTCATCGGCCCGGAGCAGGGCGCGACCTTGCCCGGCATGACCGTTGTCTGCGGCGATTCGCATACCAGTACGCACGGCGCTTTCGGGGCGCTGGCACACGGTATCGGCACCTCTGAAGTGGAGCATGTGCTGGCGACCCAGTGTCTGGTGCAAAAGCGCTCCAAGGCCATGCAGATACTGGTGGAAGGCACGCTCGGCCGGGGTGTGACTGCAAAGGATGTCGCCCTTGCAATCATCGGCAAGAT
>DIVE01000021.1:16833-22598 GCA_002423265.1 Methylophilaceae bacterium UBA6140
GGCATGGTGGCGGTGGATGATACGACCATCAATTACATCAAGGGCCGTCCTTACGCGCCAAAACCGGAGCAATGGGATGCGGCAGTGACTTACTGGCGCACGCTGCAGAGCGACGAAGGCGCGAAGTTCGATGCTGTCGTCGAGTTGCGCGCAGAGGATATTCAGCCACAGGTCACCTGGGGCACCTCGCCGGAAATGGTCACCAGCATCGACGGCCGGGTACCGGATCCGGCAAATGAGACGGACCCGACCAGACGCGGCGGTATCGAGCGCGCATTGCAGTACATGGGGCTTGAGCCCAATACGCCGATTAACCAGATCCGGATCGACAAGGTGTTTATCGGCTCCTGCACCAACTCGCGCATCGAGGATTTGCGTGCGGCAGCGGCTGTGGCCAAGGGCAAGCATGTTGCGGCCAATGTCAAGCTGGCGATGGTGGTGCCCGGTTCCGGTCTGGTCAAGGCGCAGGCCGAACAGGAAGGTCTGGACCGTATTTTCAAGGAAGCGGGTTTCGAGTGGCGTGAGCCCGGTTGCTCGATGTGTCTTGCCATGAACGCAGACAGGCTGGAGCCGGGTGAGCGTTGTGCTTCGACTTCTAATCGCAACTTTGAGGGGCGGCAGGGACAGGGAGGGCGCACGCATCTGGTAAGCCCGGAGATGGCGGCAGCGGCTGCCGTGGCCGGCCATTTCGTCGATGTCAGGCAGATCGCCTGAATTTCATAACTGATGGAGAGCAAGATGATAAAAAATTTGATGACTGCCGTTTTATTGTTCGCCGCGTTTGCCCTCGCCGGGTGTAACACGGTCGCCGGCGTCGGCAAGGACCTTGAGAAAGCCGGTGAAGCGGTACAGAAATCGGCCAATTAACCAGACCAATACAGTTCAAGCAAAGAAAACTTATGCAGCCTTTTGTGAAATTAAAGGGTTTGGCGGTGCCGCTTGACCGCGCCAACGTCGATACCGATGCCATCATTCCCAAGCAGTTCCTGAAGTCGATCAAGCGTTCCGGCTTCGGCCCCAATGCGTTTGACGAATGGCGCTACCTCGATCACGGTGAGCCGGGCATGGATAATTCCAGGCGCGCGCTCAATCCGGATTTTGTCCTGAACCAGCCGCGCTATCAGGGCGCCAGCATATTGCTCGCGCGCGAGAATTTCGGCTGCGGTTCCAGCCGCGAGCACGCGCCGTGGGCTTTGCTTGACTACGGATTCCGCGCCATCATCGCGCCGAGTTTCGCCGATATTTTCTTCAACAACTGCTTCAAGAACGGCATTCTGCCGATCGTGCTGGACGCCGCAGAGGTCGATCTCCTGTTCAATGAAGTGCAGGCGACGCAAGGGTATCAATTGCTGGTCGATCTTGAGCAGCAGGTTGTGGTGACGCCGGCTGGCCAATCCTTTTCGTTTGACGTCGATGCCTTCCGCAAGCACTGCCTGCTGAACGGTCTGGACGATATCGGCCTGACCTTGCAAAAGGTCGGTCTGATCAAGAAATTTGAAGAAACGCACAAGGCCAGCCAGCCTTGGCTGTTCAACTGAACCGAATATTTCAAACTTTTCCGGAATTTAGCAAATGATGAAAATAGCAGTATTGCCGGGCGACGGCATCGGCCCCGAAATCGTGGCGCAGGCCATCAAGGTGCTGAATGCACTTGACCTCGATTTGCAGTTGCAGGAAGCGCCGATCGGCGGGGCCGGTTACGAGGCGGCAGGCGATCCCTTGCCGGCCGATACGCTGGCATTGGCCAAATCGGCAGATGCGGTGTTGTTGGGCGCAGTGGGTGACTGGAAGTATGACAGTCTGCCGCGCGACATGCGCCCGGAGCGCGGCCTCTTGCGCATCCGCAAGGAGCTCAATCTGTTTGCCAATCTGCGTCCGGCATTACTTTACCCCGAACTGGCCTCGGCCTCGACCCTGAAACCGGAAGTCGTATCCGGCCTCGATCTGATGATCGTGCGCGAACTTACCGGCGACATTTATTTCGGTCAGCCGCGCGGCATATCCACGCTCGAAAACGGAGAGCGCGAAGGTATCAACACCATGCGCTACAACGAATCCGAAATTCGCCGCATCGGTCATGTCGCCTTCCAGATCGCCATGAAACGCAGCAAGAAGGTATGTTCTGTAGACAAGGCCAACGTGCTGGAAACGACCGAACTCTGGCGCCAGGTGATGATCGAGGTGGCGAAGGAGTATCCGGAAGTCGAGCTGAGCCACATGTATGTCGATAATGCTGCCATGCAGCTGGTGCGCGCGCCCAAGCAGTTTGATGTGATGGTGACCGGTAATATCTTCGGCGATATCCTGTCGGACGAGGCTTCGATGCTGACCGGTTCGATCGGCATGCTGCCTTCGGCTTCGCTCGATGCCAACAACAAGGGCATGTATGAGCCCAGCCACGGCTCTGCTCCTGACATTGCCGGCAAGGATGTTGCCAATCCGCTGGCGACCATACTTTCCGCCGCCATGATGCTGCGCTATACCTTCAATGATGAAGCCAACGCCTTACGCATCGAAAATGCAGTGAAAAAAGCGCTGGCGCAAGGTTACCGTACTGCGGATATCTGGACGGAAGGGTCCAACAAGGTCGGCTGCAATGCCATGGGTGACGCCGTGGTTGCAGCACTTTAAGATTTCACTACGGAGTTCACGGAGCACACTGAAAATATTCAGCGAACTCTGTGTTCTCCGTGGTGCAGGATTTTTGGATGAATAAAATGCTAAAAGTAGGGTTTATTGGCTGGCGTGGCATGGTCGGTTCGGTGCTGATGCAGCGCATGCGTGAGGAAAACGACTTCGCCCTGATCGAGCCGGTGTTCTTTACCACTTCCAGCCCGGGCGGCCAGGGGCCTGATGTCGGATGCGATATCCCGCCGCTGAAGGACGCGAGGAATATTGCCGAACTGAAGATGATGGACATCATCATCTCCTGCCAGGGCGGCGATTACACCACCGAAGTGTTCGCAAAACTGCGCGGCGATGGATGGGGCGGGCATTGGATCGATGCAGCATCGACACTGCGTATGGAAAACGATGCAGTCATCATTCTCGACCCCGTCAATCGTCACGTGATCGACGAAGCGCTCGCCGGCGGCAGCAATAACTGGGTGGGCGGTAATTGCACCGTATCCTTGATGCTGATGGCACTTGGTGGTCTGTTCCGCGCAAATCTGGTCGAGTGGGCAACCTCCATGACCTATCAGGCGGCCTCCGGTGCCGGTGCGCAAAATATGCGCGAATTGCTGAAGCAGATGGGTGAAGCTCACCGCGTCGCCAGTGACCTGTTATCGGACCCGGCTTCCGCCATACTCGATATCGACCGTGAGGTGGCCGGTACGCTGCGCGACGAGCGTTTTCCGACTGCGCACTTCGGTGTGCCGCTGGCGGGTAGTTTGATCCCATGGATCGACAAGGACCTCGGCAACGGCCAAAGCAAGGAGGAATGGAAAGGCGCGGCTGAGACCAACAAGATACTCGGCCTGCAAGGCAGCCCGATCCCGATCGACGGCCTCTGCGTCCGCATCGGTGCCATGCGCTGCCATTCACAGGCAATGACCATCAAGCTGAGAAAGAACGTGCCGATGGATGATATCAACGCCATGCTTGCCGCTGCCAACGACTGGGTCAGGGTGATTCCCAACGAGCGTGACGCCACCATGAGACAGCTGACGCCGGCTGCCGTAACCGGCACCTTGAGTGTGCCGGTCGGCCGTTTGCGCAAGATGAGCATGGGAGACGACTACCTTGCCGCGTTCACGGTGGGAGACCAGTTGTTGTGGGGCGCGGCAGAACCTTTGCGGCGCATGCTGAGGATATTGATCGAAAAATAAAAGAGACCAGAACCCCTTACCGATCATTGTATTTTGATAAGGATAACTCGCAAATATAATGTGAGGTGTGAGCTTGCATGTCTAACTATTTGATGTTAGTTTAATAAAGCGACTATAAGTTTGATAAGGGTAGGGTGTGCACAAGTCTAAATTCAAGCAAATTGCATTGGCGGTATGCTTTGCATTTTTACCACTGTCAGCTCACTCAGCAGGTTTGGGGAAGTTAACTGTCATTTCCGGTCTTGGTGAGCCCTTGAGCGCCGAGATCGATCTGGTTTCAACAACGCCTGACGAGCTCTCGTCACTCAGCGCCGGCATTGCCCCTTACGAAGCCTACGCGATTCAGGGCATAGAGCGCACATCCATACACAACGCCATCAAGATTGATGTCGTCAGCAAGCCTGGGGGCGGTGCCAAGTTGAAACTGAGCACCCACCAGCCGGTGGAGGACCCGTTCCTCGACATGCTGATTCAGGTCGATTGGGCCACCGGCCGTCTATTGCGGGAATACACTGTTCTGCTTGATCCGCCCGGTTATCGCGATCCGCAATCCAGCATGCAGGCAGCAGCTCCTGCAAAACCTGTTGAATTGCCGGTGCCGGCCGCAGCCCCGCCGGCGGAAAGCCGCGCGGCAAGCCCGAGCCCAAAGCCGGTTTCCGCGCCCCTTGCTGAACCGGAAGCGGATAAAACCCTGACGACCAGATCCGGCGACACTCTCAACAAGATTGCACGGCAAATGCAGGTTGAAGGTTTCAGTCTTGATCAAATGCTGGTCGGTATCTACCGCGCCAACAAACAGGCATTCACTGACGAAAATATGCACCGGTTGAGGGTCGGTCAGATTATCAAGGCACCTTCCGCAGCCGAGCTTTCCACAATCACGCAACGAGAAGCACGCGAGGAAATCCGTGTGCAAACAGCCGATTGGAATGCCTACCGCAACAAGCTGGCAGAAATGGTGGCGGAATCCACGCCCGCAGCAGAGGCTGCCGGCGATCAGGCAACTTCAGGAAAACTCAAGGCAGCGGCTGATGACAAGTCTGCACCTGTCGACAGCGGGCCGAAGGATGTGGTGAAACTCTCGAAAAGTCAGGCAGAGGCCGCAGATCAGGCCAGCGAAGTGAAGGCGCTGCAAGACAGGCTGAACGCCATGCAGGAAGAAAACACCGCCCGCGAAAAAAGCGTGCGCGAGGCAGATGAACGCGCAGCAATGCTGGAGAAGCAGGTCTCTGACCTGCAGGCCTTGTTAACCATCAAGAATCAGATGATGGCCGATTTGCAGCGGAACGCGGCAGATCCTGATGCGGTTGTTGCGCCCGCAGAGCCGCAAGCGGAATTGCCGGCGGTTCCGCAGGAGGCGAAGCCATCGGCTGTTGCCGAAGCAAAGCCCAAGCCTGCTGCCAAAAAGAAACCCGCACGGAATTTTGAGCCGGTAGAAGAGCCCGGGCTGCTGGATAGCCTGACACATAACATGCCGGTTCTCGGCGTGGCTGGCGGTGCGCTTGTGCTGCTTGGCGGCGGGTGGCTTTACCTGCGCAACCGGCGCAAAAAGAATCTGGACAGTTTTGAGCGCGGTATCCTGACTGCAGGCGGCCTGAGAGCCAATACGGTATTCGGTAATACCAGTGGCGGCAGGGTCGAGACGGGGGATACTTCCTTCCTGACCGATTTCTCGCAAAGCTCAAGCGGCATGATTGATACCCATGATGTCGATCCGATTGCCGAAGCTGAAGTTTATATGGCTTACGGCAGGGATTCACAGGCTGAAGAAATACTGAACGATGCGATCAAGAAAGATCCGAAACGTTACGAGCTGCATCTGAAACTGCTTGAAATTTTTGCCGGCCGCCGCGATACATCGGCCTTTGAAGCGGTGGCGGGTGAGCTCTATTCAACGCTGGGCGCAGAGGATCCGGTCTGGCTCAAGGTGGTTGA
>DIVE01000035.1 GCA_002423265.1 Methylophilaceae bacterium UBA6140
GCAACCGCACCTCCACAAAAACCAGCGTGCTGCCGTCCTGCATGATGAGGTCTATCTCGCCGTAACGGGTCTGGTAGTTACGCTCGATGATTTTCATGCCTTGCTGTTGCAGATAACGGGCCGCAACCAGTTCTGCTTCGGCACCGGACGGGTTCAAGGCGCCTGTTCCAGTACAACGCCGTCACTGGTGAATTGGCCGAGTGCCAGCGTGCGCCGGATGTTGCCGTCCGGAGTGATCTCAATCCTGCCGGTCAATCCGCGTATCGTTACCGGCGTGCCAGGACGGGCGGCAAGCGCAGAAAACACCTGGTGTGCGTCGGCGCCGAGGGCAAACCAGCGCTGCATCATGCCTTGCGGCAAATCGGCCGCAGCTTCCGAGTAAGCGTCGAAGCCGCCATCTCCGTTGCCGAGCATCCAGGGCAGATCGATGAAGCGGACTGCCAGCAGCGCCGTATCTTCGGGCTCGTAATTGACCCCGGTGTATATGTGCGAGAAGCCGTAGGTCGGCGTCGTGATGTCGAGGAAAGCGCGGATAGTCCTGGCGAGTTCCGGTTCGGTGGCGAGTATCAGAAGATCGGCCGGTTGCGCCTGCAGCCGGGACTGCAAATCTTCAGGAGCGGTCTGCTCGTTGATGTCGATCTGCAACAGCAAACGGCCGCCTTCGGCCTGCCAGGCATCGCTGAAGGACTGTGCCATGCGGCTTGCGACCGGATTGTCGGCGGCAATGATGATGGCGGTCTGCAAGCCGAAATCGCGCGTTATTCTTGCGATCTGTGCTGCTTCGGTATCGACGGAAAGCCCGAGGCTGTAAAGATTTTCGAGCGCGAAACTGGATTCGGACTGGTTCAACACCAGCGTCGGCACTTCGAGTTTGCCGGCAGCCGTCCTGCTGACAGCCAGCGCGGTGACCTCGTCGCGCGTCAGCGGGCCGACGATGAAGCTGGCGCCATCGTCGATGGCTTGCCGGTAGATCTGGTTGATCGATTCCCTGTCGCCATTGGTCGGATAAATGACGACTTCGGTCTCGTCGCCGGCTGTGTTTCTGGCTGCCATGAAGCCGCGCTCGATCGCATCGGCTGCCGGGTGGAAGGTAGCGCTGGCGAACGGCAGCAGCAGCGCGACCTTGTTGACGGCTGATTTGTTGCTGGCCGGGGCTGCTGTTGGCGTTGAGTTGGCCGCCAGCTCAAGGACGAGATCGGTATTGGCGCCGTGGTCGGGGTAGACTTTGCGCCAATCGGCGACTGCCTGGCGCAGATCAGGCTGGTCGCGGGCGATCAGCGCAAGATCGACCCAGCCTTGAATGGACGTGCTGATACTCTCGCCGCGCATCTCGACTAGCTGCGATTTGTCCAGGCTGGCGAGCCCGTTCCATATCAGTCTCTGATTCTGTTCGATCTGTGCGTGATTTTTCTGTCCTGCGATTTGCCAGTAGTGTCCGGCCTGAATCCGCTGTTGCAGGCTGCGTAACGGATCGGCCTGGTGATCGTAGGCTAGCGCGAGGCTTGCGTGTAAACTGGCTGCTGCCTGCGGAAGCAGGGCGGGGTCATCGGCGCCGCCGCTGACCTGGATCGGCAACAGCAAGCGAAAAGTTTTGTCGGTGTCGTTCTCGGCAGCGGCAATCGCAGCTTCCAGAATCTTGGCATAAATCTGTTGCGGCGGGATTTTCTGCAGGGCGACTTTTGCACATACAATATCCGGGCGCTGCAGGCATTCGATGCCTTCGGAAAAGTTGCTTTCAGCTGCGCTTGCGGGGCCGGCCGTGGCAGGCCAGGAGAGAAAAGTCAGAGACAGTAGCCCGAAAAACAAGGTGAATAGACGTTGATTCATAGCGGAACATTATATGTGGTCGCCACGCCGATTGGAAACCTCGCGGACATTACATTGCGCGCGCTCGAAATTCTGAGAGCGGTCGATCTGATTGCGGCGGAGGATACGCGCCATACTTCCGGCCTGCTTTCGCACTATGCGATTCAGAAGAAATTGCTGGCGGTACATGAACATAACGAGCAGCATGCCGCCACTCAGCTGCTTGAGCGCCTGCGCGGCGGCGAATCGGTCGCCTTGGTGACGGATGCGGGCACGCCCGGCATCAGTGATCCGGGCGCGGTGGTGGTCGATATTGTGCGCGATGCCGGAATCGCCGTGGTGCCGATCCCCGGCGCCAGCGCCGTGATCGCGGCCATGTCTGCGGCAGGCATCCGGGCCAACGGCTTCAGTTTTGTCGGCTTTCTGCCTGCCAGCGGCAGTCAGCGCAGAAAGGCGCTGGATGCACTGAAAACGCATGGCGCCACGCTGGTTTTTTACGAAGCGCCGCACCGCGTGCTCGAAAGCGTCCGGGACATGGCAGCCGTCCTGGGAGATGGGCGCAGGCTGACGATTGCGCGCGAGCTGACCAAGACCTTCGAGACCTTTCATCGTTGCGCCCTGGGTGAAGCGGTTGACTGGCTGCAAGCCGACCCCAATCAGCAGCGCGGCGAATTCGTGCTGCTGGTTGAGGCGATGCCCGAACAGGTTGTCGAGCAGATGGACCCTGCAGTTGAGCGCACGCTGAAGCTGCTGCTGGCGGAGCTGCCGCTGAAACAGGC
>DIVE01000058.1:0-9687 GCA_002423265.1 Methylophilaceae bacterium UBA6140
TCCAGCCCGATTCGCTGATGCACGACACCGACATGCAGGCGCTGACGCACGTAATCTTCGTCATACTCGCCCTCGGTCAACTGGCTGAAATGTCTGGCCTGAGCCTGCTTCAGGCGTGCCAGCATGGCTTCATCGGCAATCAGACCGGCGGTTTCGGGGAAACTGAGCAAATGCTGGTAGAAATCGCCGGCAAATTCCTCACTGGATGCCTGCAATTGCGCATGCATTTCACGCAGCAACGCCGCATCATTGTCAGTGAATTCGAGAAAGGATTTGCGCAAGGCAATTTCAGCATTGTCTATGCCGAGCTCCTGCGCAATTTTTTTGGTGTAATCAGCCAGATTCAATTGCTCCAACCCCGTATCCTTGATTCACTGAAAGATGAGAGCAACGGGGTTCTGGTTGCCGATGGTGCAATTAAATGTTACGTAAAGAAAAAAATCAAGAATTAATCCGGATATCTTCGCCGGAGATCACGCCTCTTGCCAAATCCAGCATTCTGCGCCTTTGCCTGCGGGCATCAGCACGCAGTTCGACAAATGCATCAGCACGGTTCAGACCATGACGGTGCATGAGAATGCCGATCGCGATATCGATTTCCCGATTGGTTTCCAGGGCCATAATCAGATTGCCATTGGTCTCTTCAAGTCGTGCCAATTCTTCGGCTCTTGCCAGCGCGATTTCAATTGCAGGCACCAACCTTCTGATCTCGACCGGCTTGACCAGATAGCCCAATGCGCCCAATTCCCTTGCTGACTTGACGCTTTCCTCATCGCTGTAAGCGGAGAGGAAAATAAAAGGCGTTTTGCATTCGTTCCTCAAAACCTCGGCGACTTCAAAGCCGCTCATGCCCGGCATGCGGATATCCAGAATCGCCAGCTCCGGCATCTCATGCTTGCAAATCTGGATGGCAAACTCGCCGCTATCCACCTGCAGCACCTCATAACCTGCCTGACGCAAACCCATGCTGAGGGTCGCCAGCACAACCAGATCGTCATCCACTACCAGAATTTTTTTCATACGATCACCACCTTCAATTTGACCAGTTGATCGCTACCGGAGCTGTCAACACCAAGCTCGCTATCATTTCACCATCATTGAATCTCAGTGACAAGCTCGCGCCCTTGCGCGGCAACATGGATCGCACCAGAGACAGTCCTGTCCCCAGCCCCTCCCCAAGATCGAAATTCAAATCTGCCGGTTCGGTCTTGCAAGCGTTGCGCACGGTAAGCAAAGCCGCCTGCTCTTCGATCCCGATCGCCACACTCACCTTTTGCGAACCGTTTTCATTGACCCCATGCTTGATGGCATTGGTAATCAACTCATTGACAATCAGAGCAATAGGAACCGCCATTTCTTTCTCGAGCAAGACTGCACGCGGCTGGTTACAGTCAAGTGCATGCTCGATTACGACGCTGCTCATCTGGCTCGCAAAACTGCAGATTTCGGAAGTGATTTCGCAAAGTTTGAGATGATTTTGCTCAGTTTTTCCCAACAAGCCGAAAACAATTGCCAGCGACATGATCTTGGCGCTGATATCTTCGATCAAGGGCGCAAGACCCGGCTCCTTGTTTGCCTGCAGATCGAGCATGCCTATCATGCCTTGCAGATTATTCTTCACGCGGTGATGCACCTCCCTGACCAGCGTATCCCGCTGTCTTTCAATATCCCGCAAACGTTCAAGTTCTGCCTGTTTGCGGCCAGAAATGTCCACCAAAGAAGCAATCACAACTGACTGGCCTGCCATCTGCACCAGACTCAGACTGGCTTCCAACGGAATTTGCCTGCCGGTTTTATGGTTGCCGCAGAGCTCCAGGCTGGCTTTCGATACATGGCGCTGATCCTTAAAAATATTGGCCACGTAAGCACCGAGCGGAACCAGTGTGTTGATATCCAGCCCGCTTAATTGCATGGCTTGATAGCCAAAAATATGGCTGGCAACTTCGTTGGCATATTCGATGACACCATTGGCATCGATCAACAAGGTCGCCGCAGGCGAAGCATCCACCACTGCCCGAACCTGCCTGAGTTCTGCCTCCTTGCGATCAGTGATATCAGCATGTGTGCCTATCATGCGCAAAGGGTTTTGTTTGGAATCGTAGGACACTACGCGACCCCGGCTGAGTATCCATTTCCAGCGACCATCCTTGCATCGCATACGATGCTCGCTGGAAAAGTCTGGCGACTGCCCCCGAACATATCGATCAACCTCCGCCATCACTCGTGGCAAATCGTCCGGATGCGCCCGTTTTTCCCATTCCTCAAACTTGTTCTCGATCTCGTTTTCTTCATATCCCAACATCTCTTTCCAGCGTTTTGAGAACATGACTTCGTTAGTCTGTATGTTCCAGTCCCAAACACCTTCGCTTGCCCCTTCAAGTGCAAATTTCCAGCGTTCTTCACTATCCCGCAGCGCGATTTCAGCCAATTTGCGCTCAGTGATGTCCTGATGCGTAATCACAACACGACGACTGTTGTCTGCAAATGGCGTCACACGCGCGACAAACCAGCGTCGTTCGAGGCCGGAATGACACGGATATTCCAGGCGATATCCGGTGCGCGCACCTTCAAGCACAGCCCGTAAGCCAGCGCCCATCAGCAGCGCATCTTCGGAGTTAGGGCCGGAAGCCGACTCACAGGCAGAAAGATAGTTATGTCCAACGCCAATCTCGTCAGCACCTGAACAATTGGTGCGGGAAAAATTACGCCAGGCCTGATTGACCGCAATGATGTTGCCATTCTCGTCAAGTACGCAAATATTGGCTGCCAGTGCATCAATCGTTGCACGGGCAAAGTTCTCGGAATATTGAAGTGCTTCAATAGCTTCCTTGTATTCGGTAATGTCGGTGAATATAACCAGGTGGCTGGGCTGCTGCGCAAGCTTGTTATTGATTGCCGACATGGATAGCTGTGCCGGGAACATCCGGCCGGTTTTATGGTGCCCATAAAGCTCCCCGCGCCAGCATCGGTTTGAATCATTGGCTGATGACATTGCCGAGAGAATGTCCGGCTTGCCAATATCAGGAAAAATCCGGCTGCATGGTTCACCGACCACCTCCTCTGCCATGTATCCAGTGATCTTGGAAAAGAAAGCATTGACAGAAAGAATATGGTGCTCACTATCGGTAATCATGACGCCTTCGGCCATGGTATCGAACAAGCCGGCTGCCAACTGTAATTCAGACTCGACTTGCGGCGCCTTTGTACGAACCCCGTAATGTGTAATCAGAATGGCTGACAACAGCAGCAACACTGTGCCAAACCCCACCACAGGAACCAGATATTGCTGCCCGACTGTTAACGGTCCCGAAATACAAATACCGGCAGGATCGAAAGTCACTGCCATCATGCCGGTGTAATGCATGCCTGAAATAGCCAGGCCCATCACAAGAGCGCTGCTGATTTTTCTGGAACGAGGGTTTACCTTGGGCATCGCCAAGGATCGCGTCGATGCCAGCCGCAAGGATATGCCGGCTGCCAGCACCGCGATGATGACCGAGAAGGTAACCAGCAAAGGATCATAGCGAATGGGCGGCACCATCGTGATCGCGCTCATGCCAAGATAGTGCATCAATGCGATACCTGCACCCATCAGCAAACTTCCTGCAATCAGCCGCTTCAGAGTCATCATTCTCTGCAGAAAATAAAACGCCAGGTAGGAAGTCAGAATGGCGACCAGCATGGAAAGAATTGTCATCGGCATGTCGTAGAAAAGCGGGACAGGCCCATGAAAAGCCAGCATACCGATAAAGTGCATGGCCCAGATACCAGTACCCATTATCAGCGCGCCGGCGATAGTCCAATACCTGAGCACCATGCCGGAAAGCTTGAGCATGCGGGAAGCCAGACTCAGGGCCGCATATGAAGTCAATACAGCCACACAAATCGAGAGTAATACCAGATACGGGTCGTAACTGAACATTTCTGCGGCTATCCTCATCAGGTCCTGTAATAAACCACTCTGGACGCAGGGGTCTGACAGACAAGGTTATCACCAACCGTTCGAATATCGAAAACCATAAACGTGAACAGGTTGTGATAATAAGTTACCGCAAATATGTATTTGCTGCATCAAGTGTCTTTACCGGAATTTTCAAAAAAACCGGCAAGCACTCAAGAAAAGCTCAGTTACAACCTGCCCAATTCAATCAGGTGGCTGAAATTGGCTGCGGACAGGGAAAGTCTGACGATCAACGACTGGCTGAACCAGGGATTCCGTTCATGTTGAGCAGCACATCGCAAGGTGCCGCGCTGACGACATCCTTGCTGACGCTGCCCAGCAACCAATCTTCCAGGCCATTGCGGCCTTGTCGACCAAGCACGATCAGATCGGCAGTCAGCTCGGCCGCACGTTCGCAGATTTTTTCAGGCGGATACCCCGTTACAAGCCGGGTAGTGATGTAATCCGCTTTCACATCAGGCAGTATCTGCTGGAATTTGGCTTCTGCGCTCGTATGCGCATCTTTCTGGTATTGGGCGATGGAGGCATCGTCAAAACCGACCTGACGCATGCGCGCTTCCTGCAGCAGGTCGAGCACATGCAAGACTTCGACCTGGGCATCCGGTGCAATGCAGTGCGCGAGCAGAGGCACGGATGAAGCCCCGCTGGAGAAATCCACCGCAGCGATCACCTGCCGGTATTCCGTCAGCGCCTCGTTTCTGACCACCAGTACCGGGCAACTGGCGACTCTCAACAGACGCGATGCGGTTGAACCAAGCAACAGGTTGAGCAGACCGCCTTCGCCGCGCGTGCCGACAACGATCATGCTGCCGGGCTTGATGGCGGCACAACAGGCGATCTCGGTATGCGGCCGGCCGACCGGCAACGCGGTCTGCACGGCGATGCCGTATTCTGCGCGCAGCGTCTCGGCAAGTGCTTCAAGCTGCTGTTTGCTCGGCTCCAGATAGGTGTGCTGATAATGGCTGTGGGCGCCAAAGGAGAGTTCGTCGCCCTGAAACATCACCATGGGATTGGCTACATGAATCAGGTGCAGGTCTGTTTTGAGGCGGCGGGCGATCAGCGCCCCGCGTCGAACGGCACGTTCTGCGTGCGATGAAAAATCCGTGGCGGCAACAATATGCGCGATACGTGTCATGCTGGTTACCCTTTGTTAAGGTTGGTTGTTCAGCGCCGCTTCCTGAAAAGCGGCGCCGGGGTGCAGAAAGACAGCTTATTTGATGGCGATACTCTTGCGTCGAGACCCTTCCAGCTTGGGTAGCGTCACTTCGAGAACACCGTCCTTGAGAACGGCGGTTGATTTTGCCGTATCGACGGCACCGGGCAGCATGACGGAGCGGGCAAATGATGCGCTGGAAATTTCCTGCCAGTGGTAATCACCTTTTTCCTCTTTTTTCTCGCTTTGGCTCTGGCCTTTGATGCTCAGCAGCTTGTCGGTCACCGAGATGCTCATATCTTTTTTATCGATGCCCGGGATCTCGGCCCGCACGATAATCTCGCCGTCACGATCCAGCACATCCATTTTCGGCAGGCGATTGCCGTTCAACTCAAACATGGCGTCCCATGCCGTAAGCGGATTCTTGCGGAAGGACAACCAATCTTTCGCCAGCAGGCGTTCGAGCACTTTTTCGACCTCAGTCAGGGGATGCAACAAGGCGGAAGGCTTACTGCCGGATTTTCCGGCGGTCACAGGAATCGTTTGTTTTTCTTGTTTACTCATGATCGGGCCCTTTAATTCGTCTGTAATGGAGAGATGATGACTTGCAGCGTCTGCCTGCCCAGGTTTTCGATTTCACTGAAAAACAGCTCGGCGTAGAAATGCAGGCCATTCAACGTCACTACCTCAAACGGATGACCAACACGTGAAAGAAACCTGAGGGTCGGATTAAGATGCGCATTCTTGATCAGCTCGGTTTTCTGCAATTGCGGCAACAATCTGGATACATGCTGCCAGGCCAGCGCATTGCGCGTGCAGCCCAGCAGTTTGCAGCCTGCGCGGTTGCACTCGCAGATGATGCCACTATCGTTCAGCGTCAGTATCACGGTATTTTCTTCGCGCCCGGCGCAATCGGCAGCGGAGAACCTGCCAGCTGCAAGGCCTGCCAAGGGGAAGTTTTTTCTTGATGGATGAAGCTTGTGAACGGCGCTCATGCTGATTCTCCATTCTGCAAATCCAATTGGTACCGGCGGCTATTGGGCAATAGCGCGAGTCTATGCCGAAGCCCGGTCAGTGAATATTCGTGTAAACACTTATGGCGTTAACATGATGCGCAGCCAACTTGATATACTTTTTCTGCCGTTGCGACGATGCCGCATTCCGCTGCATACCCCGACAAGGACGAATCATTGACCAGGCCTTTGGAAGATTTGAGTTTCAAGGAGTTTTTTGCTGCCGCCGATGCCATGCTGCTGGTGGATATGCATGGCCGCATACTGCAGGCAAGCAATGCGGCCTGTGCCGTGCTGGAATACGCGCCGGAGGATATCATCGGCCTCAAAGTCGAAGCACTGGTGCCGGAACGCTACCGCGAGCAGCATCACAAGCACCGGGAGGGATATGTTGCAGACCCGATGAAGCGCGCGATGGGCAACGGCAGAAATCTGGTTGCACTGACACGTGAAGGCAGGGAAATCCAGCTCGATATCGGGCTCAGCCCGCTGCTGATCAAGAAACGTCATTACATACTGATCACGTTCCATGATTCAGACCAGCGCCTCAAGGCGGAAGAAGCCTTGCGTACCAGCGAGGAACGCCTGCGGCTGGCCAAGCGCGTGGCCGGGCTGGGGGTGTTCGATTACGATCTGATCAGAAACACCATGAAATACGATGAGTGCGTCCGTCAGTTATGGGGGATTCGGCCGGACCAGCCGATGACCTATGAAATGCTGATCGCCGGCATTCATCCGGAAGATCGTCATATCCGGCGCGATGCCATCCATCGCGCATCCGACCCCGAGGGTTCGGGCGAATACAAGATCGAATATCGCGTCGTCAACGCCATCGATGGCCGGCAGCGTTGGGTAGCAGCCATCGGCAAGGTGTTCTTTCAGGACAGGCGCCCGCAGAGGATGGTGGGGGTCGTGCAGGAAATCACCGAGCGCAAGCTGCTGGAACAGAAGCTGCGCGACCAGCGCAATGAAATGGGAGCGTTGATCAAGACCCAGGTGGCCTTGCAGACAGCATCCGCGATCGCGCATGAACTCAACCAGCCGCTGACGGCATTGTCGGCCTACAGCGAGGTAGGGCTGCACATCATCGAACACCCTCCGGTCGATCCCGATCAATTGCGACGGGCGCTGCTTGGTGCCGTCGCACAAGCCCAGAGAGCCGGCGACAGCCTGCACGAACTGCTGGAGTTTCTTCAGCATGGTGAATTTGCGCGTGAAGCGATCGACCTCAACGCCCTGATCAAGGATGCGCTCGATATCGTGCATCACGACGGCTACCGCGAATTTCAGGCCATACTGGAATTGGAACCGGGCCTGCCACCGGTCATGGCCAACCCGATGCAGATTCAGAAAGTGCTGGTCAACCTGTTGTGCAACAGCGTCGAAGCGATGCGCAGCGCGAATATCCCTGAAGCCGCGATCCGCATCAGGCTCAGCACCAACACGGAAACCAGCCAGGCCCAGATCACCGTGCAGGATAACGGCCCCGGCCTGACGGGCGAAGTCGCGCAGCGTCTCTTCGAACCGTTCTTCACGACCAAAGCCAAAGGCATCGGCATGGGGCTGGTGATCAGCCGCGCGCTGGTCGAATCCAACGGCGGCCAGATGTGGCTGGAAACAGACCATCAAACCGGTGCAACCTTCCACTTCACCTTGCCTTTCGCTGCATGAACGCCTCGCATCCCACCATATTTATAGTGGACGATGATGCATTTGTCAGGGATGCACTCAAACTCATGATCGAGCAGGAACATCTGGATGTTCGGTGTTACGAGAGCGGTGAGTCCTTTCTTGAGCACTGTCCGCAAACCAGCAACGGCTGCATATTGCTCGATGTACAGATGCCGGGTATCAACGGCCTGGCTTTACAGCAAATACTGCTTGAGCGTCATATGCCCTTGCCCATCATCTTTCTGACCGGCAACGGCAATATTCCGATGAGCGTGAAAGCGATCAAGGCCGGTGCAATCGACTTCCTCACCAAGCCGGTCACCCGTAGCAGGCTGATCGCTGCGATAGAAACCGCCTTGCAGGAAAACGAGAGAATACGTGCTGAAACCGGCGTTGCAGAGGACGCCAGCTCGCTGCTTGCCAGACTGACCGCACGCGAAAGGGATGTGATGCAACTTGCCATCGCCGGCTTGCCGAACAAGGAGATCGCGAGAAAACTCGATATCAGTTACCGAACCGTCGAAGTGCACAAGTCGCGCATCATGCACAAAACCGGGGCCGCAAATCTGATCGAACTGGCGAACATTGTGCGTGAAAGCGGCAGTGTTTCGCATGATTGAACTGAAACAAAAATGCCGTCATTCCGGGGCGCCTGAAAACCAAAGCCGGAATCCAGCAACCCGTTAAAAATACTGGATTCCGGATAACCGCTCTGCGGTTTCCGGAATGACGTCCTGAGTAATATTTTCGTTTCCCATCAATATTAAACCCGGATTATCCATTAGGCGTCCTTTCAGTCCTGCACGAGCGCTGGCGGTCAGTTTGCGCCCTAATGAATGATCCGGGTTAAACAAGCGAGCTCAGCCACAGTCACTCAACGCTGAGTGATATTGCGGTAAAACGCCACCAGCCTTTCGGCCTGAACGCGTGCGGTCCAGTGCGCTTCGACATAAGCCCTGGCTTTCCGGCCGAGCGCATTTCCGGCTTTTTTATCGGTCAGCAGACTGTTGACCCGCTCGGCAAACAAAACCTCGTCCTCCACTGCGATCAAGGCGCCCTCGCCTTCGATCAGGATGGATTTGGTGCCCAGTTCGGCAATGGCCACGACCGGCGTACCCTGTGCCATCGCTTCAATCAGCACCAGCCCCTGGGTTTCGGATTTTGAAGAAAAAACGAAAACATCTGCGGCCTTGTAGCACGCGTTGAGTTCGGTGTTGCGGTCAAGATAGCCGATAAAGCGGATGTTGTGCTGCAGGTTCAGGCTCTTGCTCAAGGCATGCAGGCTGTGCTCGGCCGGGCCTTCGCCGGCAACCACCAGCAACACGTTGGGCTGCATTTCCCGTAATTCCACCGCCATGCGCAGCAGAAATTCGATGTTTTTCTCGAAGGCCACGCGGCCGACGTAAAGCGCCAGCGGCCGGTCAGCCGCAATACCGAACTTGCGGCGGAAGGCATCGCCGTCGGCATCGGCGAAACTCTGTTGCTGCAAGCCGGTGGGAATGACTTCGGCCCTGGCCTTGACCCCGTATTGACGCAATACATCCAGCATCGGCTGCGACGGCGCGACGATGGCATCGACGCCGTTACACTGCCGGCGCGAGACAAAACGGGCGATGCCCCTGGCCATGCGGCGCGGAATCCAGGGCAGGTAGTGATGCAGATAATCCTCGAAAAATGTGTGGTAGGTCTCGACGCACGGCACATCCAGCAGATGGGCAAGTTTCTGCCCGAGGTAGTGCGCAACAAAGGGGGTGTGGATGTGGATCAGGTCGTATTTTTCGCGGCGCAGTTCAAGCAGGCGGTCGAGCGCTTCACCGTATTTCATCAACCGGTCTTCGGGATCAAAATAGATGCTGCGCGATGGAATGCGCTTGATCCAGGCTTCATCT
>DIVE01000058.1:9712-10485 GCA_002423265.1 Methylophilaceae bacterium UBA6140
AAATAGACATCGGAAATGAACAGGATTTTCAAGCTGGCCTCATCTGGTTGCGCAGGATTCAGTAATCTCACAACCGGATATTAACGGCGGATTGTGACAAAGCCGTGAATGTCGCCAATCTGTCACAGAGTCTGTCACAGCATCTGCATCAGCCGAAAATCAACAGACCCCAGACTACCGCGAGATTGACCAGACTGAAAAGCACTGCAGCGCTGCCGATATCCTTGGCGCGCTTGGCGAGCTTGTGATGATCGAGCGATACACGGTCGACCGTGGCCTCGATCGACGAATTGAGCAACTCGACGATGATGACCAGCATCACGCTGCCTATCATCAGCGCCTGTTCGATGCCGGTTTTGCCGAGATAAACCGCCAGCGGAATCAGCACGACGGCCAGCCGCACTTCCTGCCGGAAGGCATCTTCGTTCTTGTAAGCGGCCTTGATGCCTTCAACCGAGTAACCGAACGCATTGATCAGACGGCGCAGGCCGGTTTTGCCTTTATAGGGACTTTCCATGTTCATCCTTGCTGCAAATCGAAATTCCGGGCAAGTATAGCAAAGCCTGCCGGTGGCGTAAGACTGTCACAATAAAATCATGCAGTTGTCATCGTACCGGCACCATCGCACGGCAAAGTGCGCGCATGTCAGAAGACACAGGCAAGGCCGGACGCTACAGACAACACTTCAGCAAACTCTGCTGGCTTGCGCCGTTGCTGGTTTTTCCGGCAGACGCCCATGCCTGGGGGCTGGTCACCCATCTTTATTTTGCGCA
>DIVE01000058.1:10565-10864 GCA_002423265.1 Methylophilaceae bacterium UBA6140
ATTGCCATCGGTTACGCCAGCCATCTTTATGTCGATGTCATCGCACACAATCATTTCGTACCGGCACACGAGGCCATGTGGCTGGATCGCGGCATGTTCACTCATATCGCTTCGGAATGGGCAATGGACGCGCATCTGTCGCCGCTGATGACGCATGCGCCGAGCGAACTCCTGAGCCGGCATCATCAGTTACTGAGCAAATTCATCGCGCCGCGATTCCGCTGTTCTCAGGAGCGCGCCGGCAAGGCACTGAAAAAACTGGCGTTCTGGGACAGTGTTCTGCGCAAAATCAGATTGCC
>DIVE01000059.1 GCA_002423265.1 Methylophilaceae bacterium UBA6140
AGCACGCGAAAGAACCACAATGTCTCGACGTTGGGTGCCAGCGCACAACCGATGGACGCAATCACGAACAGCCCCAAGCCCCATTTGATGGCAGAGATACGGCCGATGGCATCGGATATCGCGCCGTGCCACAGCGTCATCAGCGCATAGGGCAGCAGATAAAAGGTCAGGCTCTGCTGCACCTCCAGCGTGGTCGCACCGAGGTCTTGTTCCATCATGCCGAAAGCGGGCAGATAAGTATCGATGGCAAACGGGGCAAGCGCGGTCAGACTGGCCAACACCAGTACCAGGATATTGCTGGAAGATTTGGATTGAGTGGGCATAGAGTGCTCAAAAGAAAAAGCGCGCCTTTCGACGCGCTCTATTATAGGCTGCCAGCCCGCAATTCCCTATGGCAGGGCATGGAATTCCGAAACCCGCGCTTCCAGCTCGCCCTCGATGATTTTCTTCGAGTTCTTGTCGTTGCGGAAAATGATGGGTTGCGCCTGCAACTGCGGGTTCTGCGCATCTTCGATCGCCTTTTCGATCAAATGATGATGCGGCGAAAGCGCACATACCGGATCTGCCGCCTCCGCATCGCCGGACAGCAGGAAAGCCTGACAGCGGCAACCGCCAAGGTCTTTCTCCTTTTCCGGGCAGGTACGGCAAGGTTCCTTCATCCAGCTGTCGCCGCGATACTTGTTGAACGCGGGCGAGTCCTTCCAGCTCCAGCCGAGGTCGTCATCCTTGACATTGGGGAACTGCATGTTGGGCAGCACCCGGGCCGAGTGGCATGGCAGCACGTCGCCGTTGGCGGTGACGATCATGAACACTTCGCCCCAGCCGTTCATGCACTTTTTCGGCCTGTCGGCAAAATAGTCGGGCACGACGAAGAATATCTTCATCTTGCTTTCAGTTCTGGCCCGGAATTCATTGGTAATGCGTTCAGCTTCCTCGATCTGCTCTTTGGTCGGCATCAGTTGGTTGCGGTTGACCAGCGACCAGCCGTAATACTGGGTATTGGCCAGTTCGACAAAATCGGCGCCAAGCGCCTCGGCCATTTCCAGAATTTCCTTCATGTGGCCGATGTTGTAGCGATGAATCACCACGTTCAGCACCATCGGGTAGCCATGGCTCTTGATCATGGCCGCCACTTTTTTCTTCAGCTCGAAGGTCCTGGTGTTGGTGATGAAGTTGTTGATCTCTTCGGTGATGTCGTGCATCGAGAGCTGGATATGATCCAGACCGCCATCCTTGAAAGCTTGAATACGCTTCTCGGTGAGTCCTACGCCCGATGTAATCAGGTTGCTGTAGTAGCCGAGCTTGTGCGCTTCAACGACAATCTCTTCGATATCGTCGCGCAGCAGCGGCTCACCGCCGGATATCCCGAGCTGAATCGCGCCCAGTTTGCGTGCTTCGCGCAGGGTCTTGATCCATTGCTCGGTCGTCAGCTCGTTCTGCGTGTGCTTGTCGTAGTCGGTCGGGTTATAACAGAACGCACAATGCAGCGGGCAGCGATAGGTGATCTCGGCCAGCAGCCAGAGCGGCTGGGTCTGGGTGGTAGAAGCAGCTACACCATTGTTTTGCTGTTGCGCCTGCACTGCCTTCTGCACCACTGAATCACCTAATGAGTTTTGTGTCATCCTTGTTCCTTAAACCTTGCGTAACCACTGTTTACCGACGGCCAGGTCGAACATGCCGATAATATCGTTCTCGATATCGTCCGCATCCGGGAACGCAGCCTTCAGTTCGGTCACAATATCGCCGACGCTCGCCTTGCCATTCACCCGTTTCAACACTTCACCTGCCCCGCCATGCAGTTTGACCATGCCTTCTGGGAAAAGGATCACATAACTTTGCTGAGCTTCTTCCCACTGAAAGCGGTGATGCGGTGCTAGCGCGTATATATCGGCAGATTGAATACTGTTTTCCATGGCAACCGCTTAGCTGATATGCACGACAGGCTGACGCAGATAATCGCGGCCTTCGGTCTTGATCTCGGTGCAGGCGAGCATGATGGCATCGGCAATCACCCACAGCACGTCAAGCTTGAATTGCAGGATATCGAGCGCCCTTTGCTGCATCTCGCGGCTCTGGCTGAAGTAGTTAAGCGTCACATCCAGCCCCTGCTCCACGTCGCGNNGGATAGACGCTGGGCCATGAGCTGATGCGCTGCTGGTGGATGTGCGGTGCGAACAGTTCGGTCAGCGAAGAACAGACGGCTTCCTGCCATGGGCGCTGACGGGCGAAATTGATATAGGCATCCACCGCAAAACGCACACCGGGACTGACCAATTTGAGCGAAGTGATGTCCTCGCGGCTGAGGCCGACCGCCTCGCCAAGCTTGATCCAGGCTTCGATACCGCCTTCATGGCCATCGACGCCGTCGTGGTCGGTGATGCGCACGATCCATTGCTTGCGCACTTCCTTGTCCGGGCAGTTGGAGAGAATCGCGGCATCTTTCTGCGGGATACCGATCTGATAGTAGTAACGGTTGGCGACCCAGCACTGCAGTTGTTCCTTGGTCAGTTTGCCTTCGTACATCATGACGTGGATCGGGTGGTAGATATGGTAGCCCTGACCTTTTTCACGAAGCTTGGCTTCGAATTCCTCACGGGTCCAGGGAAGATTATGGTTGGCAACTGCATTCATGCTGTTCTCCTCAAAGAGTGATATCCATGCCGTCGTAGGCGACTTCAATGCCGTGACGCGTCAATTCTGCACGCTCGGCCGAATCCTCCCTCAGGATGGGATTAGTATTGTTGATATGAATCAAGACCTTGCGCGATGCGTTGAATTCATCGAGCTTCTCGATCATGCCGCCGGGCCCGGATTGCGGATTGTGGCCGATGTCGCGTGCTTTTTTGGTCATCAGGCCCAGATCAATCATTTCAGTATCGGTCCAGAAGGTGCCGTCAACCATGATGCAATCGGCCTGATTCATCAGCGGCGGCAGGTGCGGCTCGATCTCGGCCAGGCCCGGCGCGTAGAAGCACTTCTTGCCGTTAGTCGTATCTTCGATCAATACGCCGATGGTGTCGCCCGGATGCGGGTCGTTGCGATGCGGAGAATACGGCGGCGCGGCGCTTTTCAGTGCCACAGCGGTGAATTTAAGGTTGGGCACATTCGGCACTGTAAAGCTGGTTTTTCCGTCAATCGGCACACTGTGATGATTGATGCCGCAATAATGACCCAGTATGTTCAGAATCTGATTACCTGAAGTCAGATCGCCGTACACCATGTCGGTGCAGTAAATTTCGCGTTTGACTGTACCTTCACGCAGCATGTACAGACCGGTAGTGTGATCTATTTGTGCGTCGATCAGCACGATAGCCTGTATCCCGGTGTCTCTTATTGCCCGGCCGGGCTGCAGCGCAGGAAAGTCCTGGATTTGCTGCAAAACGTCGGGCGATGCGTTGAACAGCACCCAGTTGACCCCGTCAGCGCTGACGCAGATCGAGGACTGTGTGCGTTTGGTTGCCTTGATAGTGCCTTTACGCAGTCCATCGCAATTTTGGCAATTGCAATTCCACTGTGGAAAACCACCACCTGCCCCAGCCCCTAAAACATGTATATGCATAATTCTCTTCTTTTAATAATTTTCAGCCTGAACGCTGTGCCTGTGGCTGTAAACAAAACGGGCCGCCCGTAGGCAGCCCGCACAGGCAATCAATTAACGATTGCAAACGTACATTGTTACTTCAAAGCCGAAACGCATTTCAGTAGCTGCTGGTTTTGTCCACATAATAATCTCCTTGTGATTGATTGATTATCGCCATGAATTTGTTTCCTGACGTGTGGCCATTTTGCTACCCGCCCCGGCTTTCGCACAGGGCAAAAATACCGAATCGCACCTAAGTATTTTCATGACATGCACCTGCCGGAATCCTTGGCAGGCGCATCGGTTCATATTTTCTGCACGCGACTGGCTCTGCGGTTGCGCACACCGGAGGCCAGATTTTCCAGCAGTTCGACCGTGTCATCCCAGCCCAGGCAGGCGTCGGTGATGGATTTGCCGTATTCCAGCTTGCAGCCCGGCACCTGGTCCTGACGGCCTTCGTGCAGATGCGACTCCACCATGACACCCATGATGCGCTCTTCGCCGTTGGAGAGCTGACGCGCGATATCCTGCGCGACGTCTTTTTGCTTGAGGTAGTCCTTCTGACTGTTGGCATGGCTGCAATCAACCATCAGCTTGGGGATAATGCCGGCAGCAACGAGTGCGGCGCAGGCTGCCTCGACGCTCTCGGCGTTGTAATTCGGGGTTTTGCCACCGCGCAGGATCAAGTGACAATCTTCATTGCCGGAGGTGGAAATGATGGCCGAGCGGCCTTCCTTGGTCACGGAAAGGAAATGATGCGGATTGGAGGCAGTCTTGATCGCATCGATGGCGACGCGCACGTTACCGTCCGTACCGTTCTTGAATCCGACCGGGCAGGAAAGCCCGGAAGCCAGCTCGCGGTGTACCTGGGATTCCGTCGTGCGGGCGCCGATCGCGCCCCAGCTCACGAGGTCAGCAGTATATTGCGGCGTGATGGTATCGAGAAACTCCATGGCGGCCGGCATGCCGACTTCATTGACATCAAACAGGAATTTTCGCGCTTTCTCCAGGCCTTCGTTGATACGATAGGTGCCATCGAGGAACGGATCGTTGATCAGGCCTTTCCAGCCCAGTGTGGTGCGCGGCTTTTCGAAATAGACACGCATGACGATCATCAGATCGGCGGCCAGATGCTTGCGCACCGCAATCAGACGGCGGGCATATTCGAGACCGGCCTCGGTGTCGTGAATCGAACAAGGACCGACCACCACCAGCAGGCGGTCGTCAATCCCGTGCAGGATACGGTGAATGGCGGCGCGCGCGGCCAGAATGTTGTGCGTGGACTCCGAACTCTCCTTGAGCTTGTCGAGCAGCTCAAGCGGAGTAATCAGGTCCTTGATCTCGCGGATGCGAACATCATCGGTCGCCAGTTTTTCGTAATCAGTCATTGCGTTGTGTTTGCACCCTGTTCTTTATAATTTGTTCGAGAGTATTTGTTCCAGCACTTCCAGAAAGCGGGCATTTTCGCTGAACAAGCCGACACTGACCCGCAAGTAATCCGGCATTCCGTAATTGGCTACCGGCCGGACGATCACGCCGTTCTCCAGCAACCGGCGATAGACAGCGCCGGCATTATCCACACGCACACTGACGAAATTGCCGAACGAAGGAATATACGCCAATCCGAGCCGGTCGAAAGCCTGCGTCAATTGCAGCATCCCGGCCTGATTCAGCGCGTAGCTCTGCTCGACGAAATTGTCGTCGGCCAGCGAAGCCGCTGCCGCTGCCTGCGCCACGCTGTTGACATTGAACGGCTGACGCACGCGATTCATCATGTCGGCCGCATCGGGCGAAGCTGCGCCGTAACCGATACGCAAGCCTGCCAGACCATAGGCCTTGGAAAAGGTGCGCGAAATGATCAGGTTGTCGAATTCATCCAGCCAGTTGAAGCTTTCAGACTTGGCGGCAGGCGGCATGTATTCGTCGTAGGCTTCGTCCAGCACCACCAGGGCCGATGGCGGCACGCTACGCAAAAAGTCCAGCAAGGGCGCTTTTTCCAGCATGGTGCCGGTCGGGTTGTTGGGGTTGGCAATGAAGATCATGCGCGTCTGCGGCGTGATGGCTGCCAGCATGGCATCGAGATCATGACCGTAATCCCGCGCGGGCACGGTCACGCCTCTTGCCCCGACGGCTTGCGTTGCCAGCGCATAAACGGCAAACGCATGTTGCGAATAGATGGCTTCGGCGCCGGGTGTCAGAAAAGCACGGGCGGCCAGTTCCAGTATATCGTTGGAACCGTTGCCGAACACCAGCTGCTCCGGCTTGAGCGCGAATTTTGCGCATACCGCGTCGCGCAACGCAAAGCTGCTGCCGTCCGGATATCGAGCAATCTCTTCCAGCGCCTGCTGCATCGCTTCATGGGCTTTCGGGCTGGCACCGAGCGGATTTTCATTGGAAGCCAGCTTGACGATCCGGTTCGGGTCCAGGCCCATTTCACGCGCGAGATCGGAGATCGGCTTGCCCGGTTGATAAGGGGCAATGGCACGAATATGGTCGGGTGCAAGTTCACTCAGTCTGGTCACGGAAATCCTTCAACAATCCTGATCAAGTAAAAATAAAAATGCGGCATTAAGCCGCTACGGTCGATGATTGACTGGAAACAAAAATATCACACCGGACGTCATTCCGGAAACCGCAGAGCGGTTATCCGGAATCCAGTATTTTCAATGTGTCACTGGGTCCCGAGTCACTGGATTCCGGGTTCGGCTTGCAGCCGCCCCGGAATGACGACATTTTTATTTCGCTTTTATCATTATATCATCGCCGGATACCCGGTCCTGACTGAAAGCCGCACGCCCAACCTCCAGGCCTGAACGAGAGCGCCTAAACGACAGCAACAGGGTACGACCCTAACACCTTCAGCAACGAAGCACGCTTCTGCAATTCATCGAGCGCGGCCGTCACATTGGCATCGCGCTGGTGGCCTTCGATATCGACGAAGAACACGTACTCCCAGATTCCCAGGCGCGACGGGCGCGATTCGAGCTTGGTCATACTGACCTGATGTCTGGCCAGCGGTTCGAGCAAATCGACGACAGCACCCGGCACGTTACGGGTCGCCATCACCAGCGAAGTCTTGTCGCGGCCGGATGGCGCAACATCGTGACTGGAAAGCACGAGGAAACGTGTCGTATTCTTCGGATCGTCCTCGATATTATCAGCCAGCAGATTCAGTTCGAACAGCTCGCCGGCACGGCGGCTGGCAATCGCCGCGCTACCGGGCTCAAGCGTAGCCAGCCGCGCGGCTTCGGCATTACTGGCGACCGCTTCCAGCGCAACACCGGCAAGATTCTGATTCAGCCATTCATGGCATTGCGAGAGCGACTGTGCGTGCGAATAGAGCTTGTGGATCGAGGTTTTATCGGCTTCCTTGCTCAGCAGATTATGGTGCACCGGCAAAGCCACTTCACCGCAGATGTGGGCTGAAGTGCTCATCAGCAAATCCAGCGTTCTGCCGACTGCGCCTTCGGTCGAATTTTCCACCGGCACGACACCGTAATCCACCTTGCCCGCCTCGACATTGCGAAACACTTCATCAATCGAGGCACACTGCACCGGCGACGAAAGTCCGCCGAACTGCTTGTTGGCAGCCTCTTCGCTGAAGGTGCCGAGCGGACCGAGAAACGCCACCGAGAGTTCTTTTTCCAGCGCACGGCAATTTGACATCACGCTGCGGAAAATCGCCGTAATGGCTTCGCCCGACAACGGCCCGCCGTTCTTTTCAAGCAGCCGGCGCAAGACCTGCGCTTCGCGTTCCGGACGATAGATCGGCCCTTCGCCCTTGAGCGCACCGATCTCGCGCGCGTGGCTCGCGCGTTCATTGACCAGCTTGAGCAGCTGTTCGTCGATGGCGTCAATGCGGTCGCGGTGCTTTTTAAGAAGATCGTCCATAGTCTCTGTCAGTCAGTGTTCTACAAGTCCCGCCTCAGGCGTTTACCCGTTCGAATTCCCGCATGAACTGCACCAGCGCCTGCACGCCCTCGACCGGCATGGCGTTATAGATCGAAGCGCGCATGCCGCCCACCAGCTTGTGGCCTTTCAACTGCAGCAGCCCGCGCTCGCCGGCCTGCTGTAAAAAGGCGGCATCCAGTGACGGGGTTTGCAGCGTGAACGGTATATTCATGCGCGAACGGTTTTCAACTGCGATCGGCGAATGATAAAAATCCGAAGCATCCAGATAATCATAAAGGATGCCCGCCTTGAGGATATTGGTTTTTTCCATTTCCGCCAAGCCGCCCTTCGCCTTCAACCACTTGAACACCAGGCCGGCGATATAAATGCCGTAAGTCGGCGGCGTGTTGTACATGGAGTCATGGTCGGCATGCGTCTTGTAATCCAGCATGGTCGGCGTTCCAGCGCGAGCCTTGCCGATCAGGTCTTCACGCACGATGACGATGGCGAGCCCTGCCGGGCCGATGTTCTTCTGCGCGCCGGCGTAGATCAGCCCATAGCGGCTGACATCAATCGGCCGCGACAGGATGTGCGAGGACATATCGGCCACCAGCGGCACATTGCCGGTCTCCGGCGTCCAGAATATCTCAACACCGCCGATGGTCTCGTTCGAAGTGTAGTGCACATAGGCGGCGTCCGGGTTCAGGTGCCATTCGCTCTGCGACGGCGCATAAGTGAAACTGCGGTCGGCGGAAGAAGCGGCCACATTCACTTCACAGAAACGTTTGGCCTCGTTGATCGCCTTTTCCGACCAGATGCCGGTATTGATGTAGTCCGCCGAAGTCTTGCCTTGCAGCAGGTTGAGAGGAATCATCGCAAACTGACTGTGCGCCCCGCCCTGCAGGAACAGCACCTTGTAATTGGACGGGATCGCCAGTAA
This sequence comes from Methylophilaceae bacterium UBA6140, assembly GCA_002423265.1. Classification (GTDB taxonomy): domain Bacteria; phylum Pseudomonadota; class Gammaproteobacteria; order Burkholderiales; family Methylophilaceae; genus UBA6140. The sequence continues at coordinate 8,412 of DIVE01000059.1, forward strand.
CTCGCGCAGGTCGGATTCCGCCTCATGCGCGATTTGCAGGAACTCCTTGCCGCGATGCGACATCTCCATCACCGACATACCGGAGCCGTGCCAATCCAGCATCTCATCCCGTGCCTGCATCAGAACCTCTTTCGGCAGCACAGCAGGTCCGGCAGAGAAATTATAGATTTGCGTCATGTCCATGTTGGTTTTCTGATTTTGTTAGTTTTC
>DIVE01000081.1:0-7956 GCA_002423265.1 Methylophilaceae bacterium UBA6140
GTACAGGCAGAAATCGACGCTCATTCCCCTACCTACCTTTACGACAATATTGAAACTGCGATTGAATTAAATCAGGACTCTGGAGCCGATTTTATATTAATTGGTGTTGCATTCAAACCAACCTATCTTTTTGTATATCCGCGCCTTATTTTGGTAGATGTGAAACAGAGAAAAGTGGTTATGTCTAAAGTTACACAACTTGAAAGCTCTTGGAGTGATCAAAACACTACCATTCGTACTGCTGAAAAATTGGCTCAGATGGTCAAAGAAAGATTTGATACCATTAATAGTGTTCTAAAATGAGAGTAAAGTAGAAGTGAACATAAATTATGTTTGAAATTGAAGCTAATAGTCTGTGTGGAGATAGATAATGGAGCTTTTGAACAGTTCATGGTTAATTCACTTGATTGAGGGCACTGGTAGAAAGCCCCGTGAAAAACTTCTGTCGATCTATTCAATATTAGATACATGGCTAAAAGCGCCAAATGTACGAGAATCTTTGATCAAAGAAGGTGCACTTGAAAAGCCAATAGAAGGATGCAAATCCCTTGAGGCTCACTTGATGGCATTGGCGGTCCAGGGTAGGCTCAAGGACCCGTATTCAGTCATTACTCAACTCATGATACTACTTCAAGCTGCTGTGGCTGAAGAGCTGAGAAATCCAGGATTGGGTGCTCTCAATTTTGCACAGCAGGCAGCGGAAGTAGTATTGAAACAAGCTGAACCAAACTATATATCAAAGATTGATAACTTAATTAAAAGCAGTGGTTATGCTGCCTCAGTGATTGCAATAAGTGTGTTAACTTTGCACTTTTGGCCAGACAATAGTACCTCGCTTCGTAGCTATTCAAGTCCAAGCGTTGGGACGCAATATACAATCGTTAGCTTAGTAGATAGTGAATTACTGGAAAAGGCTTCAGAATTAAGATGGAATATGGTGTCGGGTAAATGCCCGACTCCTAATTTCTTCAGTATCCCTAAGGATCAGTTCGCTACTTATGTAGGCGTTATTGAGTCCAATATTACTTATGAGAGTGAAGCAAGTAAAAAGAATTTAGCTAGTTTCTTAGCTTGGTATAACCAAAATAGAGCTTGGGAGTGTTTTTCTAATACTGAAGAAAAGCAAAAATATATTTTAGGGATGGGTATTTAAATGTCAGCAAGAATGAAAGAGTATATTTTGCAAGCAGCTGGTGATTTGTTCGCTAAACAAGGCTTCAATTCGACTAGTGTGGATAACATTGCTGCACAAGCACAGGTCGCAAAAGTTACTTTGTATAAATACTATAAATCTAAAGAACTGCTAATTATTGAATACCTGAAAACCCAAGATCAAAAACTCTGGAAAAAGCTGTCTGAAACAACCCAGCAAGAAACTGCATTGGCTGAACTGGAAATGCATATTACGACGTTATTGGATGTAATTAACGATAAGGATTTTAAAGGTTTTGCTTCATTACATGCTGGGATGGAGTTTCCTGAGTTAGAAAACCCAGTTAATCAAACATCCAAAGAGTTTTCTAAACAACTTAGAGAACAAATTTCGGATTTAGCAATAAAGGCTGGGGTCAAATCTGCTAATGCATTAGCCATGCAATTGGCATTAGTTGTAGAAGGTGCTTCAATTTCCCAAAGAAACCAAACTAGCAACGATTCAATTGTTCATGCAAAATCATTGGTAAAGACTTTAATTAATGCAGCAATATGATTATAGAGAAAGCGAAATAATTAGCGTCTCTGCCTAACTATTTTGAGTATGATACAACTTTAAACTGCTACTTTTGGTCTCTGTTTTTTAAATCCAGTTCATATCGCCAAATGAATGTCTGCTTAGGGCCGATTGCTGAAGTCAGAAGAACTAAACTGAACGGCCGCTTTGTCCCGCATCAGAGACTTTCATATAACTTCATTGATCGACTGGATCATCCGCAAAGCGGACTGTTAATGTGATAGCTAGCTGGCACGCCACTTTTTGGCGCGTCTAGGTTGAACGACTTGTTGGACATTATTTGCAAGATGATTTAAACAATCTTCAACCTCAGCCACCATACGCTCTTGAACGGTTTGAATTTGCCATTCTGGTTTTCGTGCTTTTCTCATGCTTTTAACTGAATAGCGCATTCTACGCAAAATAGGCTTCCTACCATTATAGAATAATTGCCATAGAGCTTCGTAAAGTGCATTTACAAAAACAAATACCTTTTGCAACTCTCTTATGTTGGTATTGCTGAATAGTTTTTGGACTTCTTCTGAGTCTGTTATTTCTTTGTGAGCATAGATTTTATGTCGTATGTCACGATAGTTTGCTTTGTATATACTCCTGTGTTCATTTACTTTTTTTCGGAGCGCTCTAAAGTCCTTCGCCTTAGGTTCATATGCCGATTTAAGGTAATCCCCAATCCATTCGTGCGCATTATCACTTTCAGCTCTTTTGCGTTTTTCTAGCGAGACCTTTGAAAATATTTCTATATTTTCTTGCGCCACTTTTAACAACCTATCGATATTATGTGGTGACTTTTGATCGAATATTCGACCTAGTACAATAAAGAATGATGTTTGGTAAGCACCCATGGTTGTATTCCAAAAGAATGGGGTGCGATTTACAGCATGCAGTGTTTTCTTCTTTTCACTGACTATTGAATTAAAAGACAGATAACCGTAAAGAAATTGCGCCCCAGCTTGCGCTTCTGATCTGAATATTTCTAATTCAGCTGTAAATTTCTTTTCGTTTTTGGTCATTGACGATTATGCACAACGTGGAAGTGAGGGGCAGACGAAGCGCGTAGCTTGTTGGCTGACCCTCTCGGCTGTCGTGTTAGGTTTGCTACCAATCACTCTTTACCTCGTACTTTTTGACAATCAGAGCTGACGGAATGCAGCTGTGGGATTGCAGAACCAAAGTGACCTCTTGCTCATGTGGGTGCTCTGGGTTAGCGAATTTAAAAGACTGAATTCCTTCTGCTTCAAGCCGATCGGCATCAATTACATATATGAATCCATCTTCGGTATTTCCACTGGTTGCAAAACGCTTGGCGATTGCCTCAGAAGTAGACGTTGATATGGCACGGGGGTCATAAGGACTGCCGTCAATTTGCTGGGCTCTGGCGGCGTTTGCCTCGGAATATTCACGGGTAAACTTTCCGTCTCTTCTAATCTTTCCGTCGCGCATAGGTGAAACCTTGGAGGTGGAACCTTTGGGGCGGATTTCGCCTTGGTTCTTGGCGTCCATAGTTTTGTTCACGCCGTGATAGAGCAGCTTGCTCATGAAAAAACCTAACAGTAATTATAGAGACGCAACATGACTGAGTTGATTGTAATTCAATTTGAACAATTATTGAATAAATGACCGTCTGCTTTGTCCCCTTGAACTCAACCGGTCGATGCAACAGATTGGGCAAATCTTTCTGCCGGTGTTTGGTAGTTTAGTGTTTTTCTTGGACGTTCATTTAATTTTCTCAAACTAAACCAGTATTTAGTAATCAATTTGAGAAATGATTTGAAGTTGTATTTTTTTATTATTTCGGTACCAATTACTCTTTAAAGAGTAAACAAAATTTAATCTATCGCCAATATTAAATTTAATAACAGCATCATCTCCAACAGCATTAAACCAAATAGCATCCAAAACTTTTACGCCATCCCAAAGTTCAAGTTTTAAGTGACTACCATCCCCCAGCGTTTTTATTGCCTTTACTTCAAATTTACCTTTGAAGGTAGGGTAAGCAAAATCTCTTCCCCAAGGCTCCAATTTCTCTAATTCATCCAGAACATTAAAATCGCTAAGTCCTGTTGGTAATTCGCCATCGACCCAAATTATTGGCTTCAATTCTTTATTGCCAATCTGGGCATTAACAGCTTCTTCATAAGCAATCACAAATTGTTCAAATGAAGAGATTAAAATTGATCCGCCACCTGCACCTACATGGCCACCATGACTTAAAAGTAATTCGGGATACTTTTCGCTAACGTATGACAATGCCTCTTTAACATTAAAGCCCGGTATCCCACGAAACGACCCAGAAGCAATTTTTATTTCATCAGTAGAAGTTACGTTCTTTACACCAGCACCTTTCGGTGAAAAAATCCCTGCAGGTTTGCCGAAAGCCTCAACTAATCTGCTTGCCGTAATGCCATGAACCCCACTATGCCCATCTTCCAAAAACAGAACAATTGACTGGCCATTCTTTTTACATGCTTCGGGAATAGCTTTTTCCCTTAACTTCTTCTCAATTTCTTTTCGTAATGCGTTTTCATTCTGTAATTCTTGCCAATGCTTTTGAGCCTCTGCTTTGGTCTTGGCTATTAGAAACTTAAATCCCACTTCAGCCCAATCAAGTCTCCCTGCTGCCGCTACTGCAGGAGCAAGTCGAAAACCAATAGTTTCTGCATCAACAGGGCCATGAAGGTCAGAGCAAAACACTTCCCAACAAGGTCGGGTCTTATTATTAATTAATTGCAAACCACGCTTCACGAAAGTTCTATTAGTAGAAGCTTTTTCTGGTTTCATTGAAACGCAATCAGCTATTGTCGCAACCGCAACATAATCTAAAAGGGGTGATAGGCTTGGAATCTTTTCTCTAATTCCTTCTTGAATCAAAGCTGACCTAACTTTTGCCATGGTTAGAAATGCAACACCGGCACCACATACATGCTTGTCGTAATTTGAATCAGTTCGTATTGGGTTGACGACAGCGATAGCAGACTTAGGAGGACCGTTAGCGCCAATTTCATGATGATCAGTCACTATTACATCAATGCCGGCATCTGCAATCTTTTTAATTCGTGGTTCATCACTACTGCCCTTATCTGCAGATATAACCAAGCCTGGTTTAATATCAATGATTCTTTGAGCAACTGGTTCTGTAATACCATAGCCTTCAGTGAGTCGATGACTGGTAACTACATTAACTAATGAAGGACTAACCTTGAAGTTATCAATTAATGCTGACCATAAAACAGCTGCTGAGCCAGTTCCATCCATATCATGGTCACAAACTAGTACTATTTTTTCTTCGTTTTTGATTGCACCCACTATCCGTCTGACTGCGACATCCATATCAGGTATTGCTGATGGATCTTCTACATCAGATAAATCATTGGAATACAACAATTTAACATCGATTGGTTTGTCTAGTCTTGATGACAAAACTTTAGCAAGCCAATTAGCTAATCCACCATCAATCAGATTTGCATAGACTGCATCATTAATTTCACGAGCTATAAATATGGGTTTAGGAGGTTTTTGCATTTGTTGAACACGAGTTACACTATATTCTAGTGACTAAAGGTTATGATGACATTGAAAAGTGAATTGCTAATATTCTTTATAAATAAAATCTAAGGATTAAAATCAATGATTATATTTATAAAGTATTCCATAAAGCTGATTTTTTGAAGATAAATAATTCGCAAGGCTGGAAAGTGGCAACTTTAAGACAGAGCACTTTAATATCGATGAGAATCTAGGCGTATCATGTTGGACATTTTTAATTAAAAAAGTGGATGCAATATAAGCGCCTGAATGCGGCAGGGCGGCTGGATGACATGTCGCTGGGCATCGCTTGTCTGTTGGCTGACAGCGAGGCGGAAGCACTGCCGCTGGCGCAGCAGCTGCATGCGCTGAACCTGGCGAGACGTTCTATCGAGGCTGAGATGCAGCAGCTTGCCGGCGTGGCGCTGGAGGAAATCGAGCCCGATAACCGTTATACGTTAAGCCTCTATCATCCTGAATGGCATCAGGGAGTGATCGGTATTCTCGCTTCCAGAGTCAAGGAAAAGCATCATCGGCCAGTGATCGCTTTTGCCAGGGCGGACGACGGGCTGCTGAAGGGCTCGGGACGTTCGATCAAAACCCTGCATCTGCGTGATGCGCTGGATCTGGTGTCCAAGCGGGAACCCGGGCTGATTCTGAAGTTCGGCGGACATGCGATGGCGGCAGGCTTGAGCATAAGAGCGTGCGATATTGACCGTTTCGAATCCGCCTTCGAGCAGGTCGCATCCGAATGGCTTTCGCCGGCGGATATGGAGGCCGTCATCGAGGTCGATGGCTCGCTCGAACATGAGAGTTTGCAGCTCGACATGGCGGCGATACTGGGAAAACAGGTCTGGGGTCAGGGCTTTGCGGCGCCATGTTTTTTTGATGAGTTCGAGGTGGTGGCTCAGCGCATCGTCGGTGAGCGGCACCTGAAGTTGCGTCTGGCGAAAGCAGGGCATCAGTATGACGCCATCTTTTTTCAGCAGCAGGATTTCCTGCCCCCGCAGGTTGCGCTGGTCTACGAGTTGCAGACCAATGTTTACAATGGCAACGAGAGCCTGCAGCTCAATATACGGCATTGGCAAAGGTAGATTGTCTTGTGTTTTCTCAAGTATTTTTTCAAGAGTTTCCTCAAGCTATATTTCGTTGACCGTGAAGTGTCCGGCAAGTTAAAATCCGCTAAATTTCATGAGTAAAAAAATGCGTCGTAAGCTGGTTGTTGGCAATTGGAAAATGCATGGTAGCCTGGCGCAGAATGAAGCCTTGATGACCAGCATTACTGCTGGCTTGCGCGATCTGAAGCACGCGGATTTTGCCGTCTGCGTGCCTGCACCCTATCTTTTCCAAGCGCAGTCCCTGTTGCAGGGAAGCAACATTGTGTGGGGCGGGCAAAATATCAGCCAGCACGAGTATGGTGCCTACACCGGGGGTATTTCGGCGCGAATGCTGGCGGATTTCGGCTGCACCTATGCGCTGATCGGTCACTCGGAACGTCGCGTGCTGATTCATGAAACCAATACCTCCGCCGCTGCCAGTTTCGGTATGGCCTTGCGCGCGGGGTTGACGCCGATTTTTTGTGTTGGTGAGACGTTGGAAGAGCGCCAGGCTGGAGTGTCTGAAGCGGTGGTGGCCAGTCAGATGATCGCGATCCTGAACACGCTGGGGCTGGATGTGATTTCCAAGGCAGTGCAGCTGCGAGCGGTGATTGCCTACGAGCCGTCATGGGCGATCGGCACCGGCAGGACGGCGACGCCGGAGCAGGCGCAGTCCATGCACACCTTTATCCGCAGTCAGATTGCCGAGCGTGATCCGGGTGTCGCAAATCGTGTTCGAATACTATATGGGGGTAGCGTAAATCCCTCAAATGCGTCACAATTACTAGCTATGCCGGATATAGACGGCGGTTTGATCGGGCGCTGCTCGTTGAGCCCGGAAGAATTTATAGAAATATGTCGTTCTGCTTCTGAAATCGGTGGTCGGGCTGCCGCAGAAGCAGGAGATTAGGGAATTATGGAAACTTTGGTTTTGGTCATACATGTGCTCTCTGCGATAGGCGTGATCGCTCTCGTTCTGTTGCAGCATGGCAAGGGTGCAGACATGGGCGCGGCTTTCGGTAGCGGTGCTTCCGGCAGTTTGTTCGGTGTCAGCGGTTCCTCCAATTTCATGAGTCGCGCCACTGCGGTATGCGTTGTGATTTTTTTCGGCGCCAGTCTTTCGCTGGCTTACATCTCCGGTCACCGTGGTGGTGATTCGAGTGTGGTCAAGGTGCAAACGGGCTCGGTTGTAACACCTGTTGAAGGGGCTCCCGCTGCGGGTGATGCAGCTCCTTCAGAGGGCAGTGCCGCGAAGGATGTGCCGCAATAAAAAAAGTTTTGGGCGGTGAGCCCGCAAAAATTGCCGTCGTGGTGAAATTGGTAGACACGCCATCTTGAGGGGGTGGTGACGAAAGTCATGAGAGTTCGAGTCTCTCCGACGGCACCAGAATAATCATTGTTTAGCTATCTCGGCCCCTGTGGGTCGTCTTGGCAGTTGAATTGGGGTTGTACCTTGCTGGAAAATTATTTTCCAATCTTGTTGTTCATCGTCGTCGGTCTTGCTGTCGGCGTCGCCCCTATCGTCCTTGGCAAGCTGGTCTCTCCCAACCGTCCCGACGCGGAAAAAAACTCTCCTTACGAATGTGGTTTTGAAGCCTTCGAAGATGC
>DIVE01000081.1:8016-15321 GCA_002423265.1 Methylophilaceae bacterium UBA6140
CTGGTGGTCGGGTTTATCTATGAATGGATGAAGGGCGCCCTGGAGTGGGAGTAAGGTAATCAAGCCATGAGCATCGAAGGCATACTGGAAAAAGGTTTTGTAACGACCACCCTGGATACGGTGATCAATTACACGCGTACAGGGTCCTTGTGGCCGATGACCTTCGGGCTGGCGTGTTGTGCGGTGGAAATGATGCATGCCGGCGCTTCGCGCTACGATCTTGACCGTTTCGGCATCGTCTTTCGCCCCAGTCCGCGTCAGTCTGATGTCATGATCGTCGCCGGAACGCTGGTGAACAAAATGGCCCCTGCGCTGCGCAAGGTCTACGACCAGATGGCCGAGCCGCGATGGGTCATTTCCATGGGTTCCTGCGCCAACGGCGGCGGCTACTACCATTATTCCTATGCCGTGGTTCGCGGCTGCGACCGCATCGTGCCGGTCGATGTGTATGTGCCCGGATGCCCGCCCACTGCGGAAGCCCTGCTCTACGGCATCATTCAGCTGCAAAACAAGATTAAACGTACCAATACGATTGCGCGATAGGTAAAGGAACATCATGAGCGCGCGACTGGAAAAACTCTCCCAAGATATCAGGCTGGCACTAGGTGAAAAACTGGCCACGCTGAAAACGCATGTCGGTGAAATCACGATCGAAGTCAAGGCCGCAGACCTGCTGGAGGCCTGTCTCCTCCTCCGCGATGCACCGGAGCTCAAGTTCGAGCAATTGATCGATTTGTGCGGCGTCGATTATGTCGAGTACGGCGACGGTGCCTGGACGGGTCAGCGCTATGCCGTTGTTTATCATCTGCTTTCCGTCAGCCTCAATCAGCGCGTTCGCTTGCGTGTGTTTGCCGAAGATGAGGATTTCCCGGTGCTGCCTACCGTGATCAATCTCTGGCCGGGTGCCAACTGGTTCGAGCGCGAGGCTTTCGATCTTTACGGCATCATGTTCGACGGTCATCCGGATCTGCGCCGACTGCTCACCGATTACGGTTTTGTCGGCCATCCGTTCCGCAAGGATTTCCCGATGATCGGCAACGTTGAAATGCGTTACGACCCGGATCAGCAGCGCGTGATTTATCAGCCAGTGTCCATCGAATTGCGCAATAACGTGCCGCGGATTATCCGCGACGAAGGATTCCATCATGGGTGATTTCACTTTGCATTCACGCAAATACGGCGTTGTCGGCGCTTGCCGTACTACATGTACTGTAGCTCCGGCAGTAACGCTGCCTTCGGCAGCATTAGCCTGCACTGAAACTGCAGTTTTCTTCGCGCCTTCGCCTTGTCTTTCCGCGAATGCAAAGCGAAATTATGTAGGAGTGTTGCATGGCTGAGATCAGAAATTACACAATGAATTTTAGCTCCGACATAACGCCTGCTTCGCAGGCATTAGTCTCCACTGAAGTTCATCGTCAGACAGGTTGCAGATGTGTTGTAGCAGGGGTGAAGACGCATGGCTGAGATTCGCAACTACACGATGAACTTTGGCCCGCAGCATCCGGCGGCGCACGGGGTTTTGCGTCTGGTGCTGGAGCTGGACGGCGAGGTCATTCAGCGCGCCGATCCCCATATCGGTCTGTTGCATCGCGCAACCGAAAAGCTGGCCGAAAACCGTACTTATCTGCAGTCCGTGCCTTATATGGATCGTCTCGATTATGTCTCGATGATGGCCAACGAGCATGCCTATGTGATGGCGATCGAGAAGCTGCTCGGTCTCGAAGTGCCGGTCCGTGCCCAGTATATCCGCGTCATGTTCGACGAAATTACCCGTGTGCTGAACCACTTGCTCTGGCTCGGCGCCCATGCGCTGGACGTCGGCGCGATGACGGTTTTCCTCTACGCTTTCCGCGAGCGTGAGGATTTGTTCGATGTCTATGAGGCCGTTTCCGGCGCACGTATGCATGCGGCCTATTACCGCCCCGGTGGCGTTTATCGCGATCTGCCCGACCGCATGCCGCAGTACGAGGTTTCGAAGATTCACAACCAGAAGGACATCAATCGTCTGAACGAGAATCGTCAGGGCTCGGTTCTTGATTTCATCGAGGATTTCACCAACCGCTTTCCGAAGTATGTCGATGAATATGAGACCCTGTTGACCGATAACCGTATCTGGAAGCAGCGCACGGTCGGCATTGGTGTCGTGACGCCTGAGCGTGCCTTGGCATTGGGTCTCAGCGGGCCCATGCTGCGCGGCTCCGGCTTTGCCTGGGATCTGCGCAAACAGCAGCCCTACGAAGTCTATGACAAGATGGATTTCGACATCCCGGTTGGCGTTAATGGCGATTGCTACGACCGTTATCTGGTGCGTATCGAGGAATTCCGTCAATCCAACCGCATTATCAAGCAATGTGTGGACTGGCTGCGCAAGAATCCGGGCCCGGTCATCAGCGATAATCACAAGATCGCGCCGCCATCGCGTGAAAACATGAAGCAGGACATGGAATCCATGATCCATCACTTCAAGTTGTTTACCGAAGGCTTTCATGTGCCGGCTGGCGAAGCCTATGCGGCCGTCGAGCATCCCAAGGGCGAGTTCGGTATCTACATGATTTCGGATGGCGCCAACAAGCCGTACCGCCTCAAGATTCGTGCACCAGGCTTCCCGCATCTGGCTGCGCTGGATGAAATGACGCGTGGCCACATGATTGCCGACCTGGTCGCGATCATCGGCACCCAAGACATCGTATTCGGTGAGATAGATCGATAAATTATGTTATCCCAGGAATCCCTAGACAAGATTGAGTACGAACTGACCAAATACCCTGCCGACAGACGTCAGGCGGCAGTGATGTCTGCATTGCGTATCGCGCAGACGGAAAAGGGCTGGTTGTCGAAAGAGACCATTGCCTTCGTCGCTGATTATCTGGGTATCCCGGCCATAGCTGCGCTGGAAGTGGCCACCTTTTACAACATGTATGACCTGGAGCCGGTGGGTAAGTACAAGATCACGGTCTGTACCAATATTTCCTGCATGTTGCGTGATTCCGACCAGATCGTTGAGCATCTGCAGAAAAAGCTCGGTATCGGCTTCAATGAAACCACGGCTGACGGCAAATTCACCCTGAAGGAAGGCGAATGCATGGGTTGCTGCGGCGGCGCGCCTTTGATGCACATCAACAACACACGCATGTGCGAGTGCCTTACGCCTGCCGGGGTCGATGAGATTCTGCAGGAGCTGAAATAATGACAGCGCTTTTGCACAATCTGGAACAACAGACACTGGTCTGCCTGCGCACAGTGACCGAGCCGAATCCGGCCGGGCTGGCGACTTACATCAAGCTGGGCGGATACGGGCAGTTGAAGCGTATCGTCACGGAAAAGCTCAAGCCCACCGACATTATCAGCCAGGTCAAGCTTTCCGGTTTGCGCGGCCGTGGCGGCGCCGGATTTCCGACCGGGCTCAAGTGGAGCTTCATGCCGCGCTATTTCGACGGCATCAAGTACCTCGTCTGCAATACCGACGAAGGCGAACCGGGCACCTTCAAGGACAGGGACATTATCCGCTACAACCCGCACCAGCTGATCGAGGGCATGGCGATTGCCGCCTATACACTGGGCGCGCGCGTTGGGTACAACTATATCCACGGCGAAATCTGGCAGGATTACGAGATCTTCGAAGCGGCACTGGCCGAAGCGCGCAAGGCCGGCTTTATCGGCGAGAATCTGTTCGGCACAGATTTCAGCTTCGATCTTTATGCAGTACACGGCTATGGCGCTTACATCTGCGGTGAAGAAACCGCGCTGATCGAATCGATCGAGGGCAAAAAAGGCCAGCCGCGCTTCAAGCCGCCGTTCCCGGCCAGCTATGGCGTTTTCGGCAAGCCGACCACGGTCAACAACACCGAATCCTTCACTTCCATTCCGTGGATTCTGCAGCACGGCGGCCAGGCGTTTCAGGAACTCGGTGTTGCCAACTCGGGCGGCAGCAAGATTTTCTCGGTTTCCGGCCATGTCGAAAAACCCGGTAACTACGAAGTGAAAATGGGCACGCCATTCACCGAGCTGCTGGAAATGGCAGGCGGCATATGGAAAGGCCGCAAACTGAAAGCGGTGATTCCCGGTGGTCCCTCTACGGCGGTGATGCCGGCTGAAGCGATAATGGGCGCCAACATGGATTACGACAGCCTGTCCAAGGCCGGTTCCAGCCTTGGCGCCGGTTCGGTCATCGTCATGGACGAGACCACCTGCATGGTCAAGGCGCTGAAGCGCTTGTCCTATTTCTTTTATGAAGAATCCTGCGGTCAGTGCACGCCGTGCCGTGAAGGCACGGGATGGTTGTACCGCGTGATCAAGCGCATTGTCGACGGTCAGGGCCGTATGGAAGACCTCGATCTGCTGACCGATGTCAGCGGCAATATTTCGGGCCGCACCATCTGCGCGCTTGGCGATGCGGCGGCCACGCCCGTGTTGAGCTTCATCAAGCATTTCCGGCCAGAGTTCGAATACTACATTCAGCATGGCAAGAGTATGGTGGACGGTAAATAAACATGTTGAATATTGAAATTGACGGAAAGCCGGTAGAAGTCGAGCACGGCACCACGATCATCGATGCCGCAGACAAGCTCGGCGTCGAGATTCCTCGCTTCTGTTACCACAAGAAACTTTCAGTAGCTGCAAACTGCCGCATGTGTCTGGTTCAGGTGGAGAAATTCAACAAGCCGTTACCGGCCTGTGCGACGCCTGTGGCCGATGGCATGAAGATATTTACCCGCTCCAAGGCGGCGATCGAAGCGCAGAAGAGTGTCATGGAATTTCTGCTGATCAACCATCCGCTCGATTGTCCGATCTGCGATCAGGGCGGTGAGTGTGATCTGCAGGATATCGCCATGGCCTACGGCGCGCCGGCTTCGCGTTACACCGAAGAAAAGCGCGTGGTACTGAACAAGAATATCGGCCCCTTGATTTCTACCGACATGACCCGCTGCATCCAGTGCACGCGCTGCGTTCGTTTCCTCAAGGAAGTCGGCGGCATGATGGAGCTGGGCCTGGTCAATCGTGGCGAGCATGCCGAGATTACGGCCTATGTCGACAAGAGTGTGGATTCGGAACTCTCCGGCAACATCATTGACCTCTGCCCGGTCGGTGCGTTGACCAGCAAACCGTTCCGCTATTCCGCCCGCAGCTGGGAGCTGACGCGCAGACCGTCGATCGCGCAGCACGACGGGCTCGGTTCGCACATCGAAGTNNACTGGAAAACCGCGCTCGAATTCGCCGCCGGTCAGCTCAAGGATATTACCAACCAGTATGGCGGTGATGCGCTCGGTGTGCTGGTTTCCCCCAACAGCACCATGGAAGAGGGCTATCTCGCCAGGAAACTGGCGGAGGGCCTCGGCTGCGCCAACGTCGATTACCGTCTGCGTCAGACCGATTTCCGTCTCGACGGCAAACGCCTCGGCACGCCATGGATGGGCTGCAACATCCCCGATATTGAAGCGCTGGATCGTATCCTCATCATCGGCTCCAATCTGCGCAACGAGCATCCGCTGCTCAGCACCCGCTTCCGCAAGGCGGTCGCCCGCGGTGCCGAGTTGTCCAAGATCAGCCCGCTCGACAATGACGCGCTGATGCCGGTCAAGCACAAGATCATCGTGCGCCCGAACGACATGGTCAACGTGCTGGCGCAGGTATTGAAGGCGATGTCAGGCTTGCAACGGTTGTCCTTGTGTCTGCCGCAATCGCTGAACAAGCTGCTGGAAGAGATTACTGTGCGCGAGAATACGCAGGCCATCGCCGAAAGCCTCGCCGGTATGGGTGAGCTGTACGATCTGGTCTCGCCGAAAACCGGTATCTTCATCGGCAACATGGCACTTAACGATCCGCGTTTCACCGAAATGTACAGTCTGGCTGAAGCCATTGCCGGTCTTTGCGGCGCCACCTTCGGCCTGATGCCGGCCGGCGCCAACAATACCGGACAGCATCTGGCCGGCGTCATGCCCGGCCCGCAGGGCATGCATGCGCGTGCAATGCTGGAAGTGCCGCGCAAGGCCTATCTGCTGGTCAACGTCGAACCCGAGCTGGATTGCCATAACGGCGCGGCCGCGCACAAGGCGATGCAACAGGCCGAATGCGTGGTGGCGCTGACCATGTACAAGTCCGATGCGCTGGAAGATGCCGATATATTGCTGCCAATTGCGCCGTTTACCGAGACTTCAGGTTCCGTCATGAGCATCGAAGGTCGTGTGCAGAGTTTCAGCGCCGTCACCCGTCCGCTGGGCGAATGCCGCCCGGGCTGGAAGGTGCTGCGCGTTTTGGGCAACACGCTGGGGTTGCAGGGTTTTGATTTCAATAGCAGCGAAGAAGTGAAGACGGCGATTTTCGGTGGCGAAAAACCGTCGGCCGTGGTCTGGCGCAGCCTTAACAACAATCTGAAGGAGCTGGTCGAGATCGAGGTCAAGATCAAGTCGGATGGCTTGCAACGCATCGGCGAAGTGCCGCAGTATCAGGCCGACCCGATCGTGCGCCGATCGCCGCCGCTGCAGAAAACCAAGTACAACGTGACGCCGTTTGCCGGTCTGCATCCGGATATGATGCAAAAGCTCGGTCTGCAACAGGGTGATCGCGTGCTGGTCACGCAGGGCGATGGTCGCGCCGAGTTGTCGGTGCGTGCTGACGAGCATGTGGCGATGGGCTGTGTGCGCATCCCTGCGGCATACGGGCAAACGGCGAGTCTGGGCGAGCTGATGGGCGACATCAGTGTTGAGAAAATCGAGGCGGTAGCGACAGCATGATGGACTTCTTCGAACAATTATTCGGCAGTTACTGGCCCGAGGTGTCGCTGACGGTCTGGACCCTGATCAAGATCGTCGCCATCGTGGCGCCATTAATGGGCGCGATTGCCTATCTGACCCTGGCCGAGCGCAAGGTGATCGGCTTCATGCAGGTGCGTATCGGGCCCAACCGCGTCGGTTATTTCGGTTTGCTGCAACCGCTGGCGGACGGCCTCAAGCTGTTTACCAAAGAAATCATCATTCCCTCGGCATCGAACAAGTTCCTGTTCCTGCTCGGCCCGGTACTGGCCATCGCGCCGGCATTTGCCGCCTGGGCCGTGGTGCCGTTCGATCTCAATCTTGTGCTGGCCGATATCGACGCCGGCCTGCTTTATATTCTGGCCATGACTTCGGTCGCGGTTTACGGTGTCATCATTGCCGGCTGGGCTTCCAACTCCAAGTACGCCTTCCTCGGTTCCATGCGGTCTGCGGCACAGATCGTTTCCTATGAAATCGCCATGGGCTTCGCACTGGTCGGCGTGCTGATGGCGGCCGGCAGCCTCAATCTCGGCAAGATCGTGCTGGCTCAGCAGGG